>NZ_OY781063.1:0-311250 GCF_963676285.1 uncultured Sphaerochaeta sp. | reverse complement strand
ATCAGACTTGATCAGTGTGACAATTGTAAGTGAGGATTCCACACTAGCTGATGCCTTGGCAACTACACTTATCATTCTTGGAAGTGAACATATCCCGTATTTACAGGAACAGTTTCCAATGATTGATATTATTGCGGTAGATATGGCAGGTGTGCTCTATTTGACTGAACGTATCACTGATAGCTTTCATCCAGTCTGCTGAAAAGAACTGCGGTGAACAGCATAGGATGTACGAGGAGACAGTATTATGTGGTGGCAAATTCTCTTGATTATCTTGGCCTTACTGGGTATTGCAACTGGCATTTTTATGTGGTGGGATTCTGCAAATAGGAAGGAAGTAATGGCATTGACCTTTTCCAATCTCGAATTTACGAACCTGAAGGATGGAACGTACATAGGACAGTTCATTGGTACTACTTCTCATCTGAGGGATGCCAAGGTAGAGTTGGTTGTTGAAGAGGGTGCTATCAAACGTATCATAGTTCTCAAGGGCGCTGTTTCAGAAGATGGGAAGCCTGTAAACATACAGAAAGGTGCAACCATTGATGATCTGTATCAAAAAGTCCTTGACCAACAACGACTCGATGTAGATGTAATCAGTGGTGCTACAATTACTTCAAAGACACATCTCAAGGCTTTTGAGCAGGCTCTGATACAAGCCCAGCAATGAATATACCAAGGAAAGGAATGTATATGTAGTCTATATAATACTTATTAAATATACCGTAAAAGGTATGAAAAAACTAATCCAAAGTATTATAACTCATTCTATTACAGAGATACATAAATTATATGTATATATTTAATTGTATAATAATATTAATTAAATCTTAGAATAATATAGAATGACTTTAAAATTATATAAAAACATAAGTAGAAATATATATAAATAGATTGTGATACTAAAAGAATGCCTCGTATAACCCCAGGGTTGTCGGGAGTATGCCATTGACAAGCATGAATGATGATTCTTTCTCTGGTGACCTAGATTACATACTGAAATACTTCATCCTGTGACTCCGCGGTGTTGATTAAAGTAAGTGATGTGAGGATGTCTGGAAAGCTTTGCCCATTTTGCCTGCTTTACGGGACTCTGGCATAGAGGCAAAAGGAAAGAAATAGCCTATCTTGATGTGCTTCGGTCCTACCATGCTTCTCATAGATGCTTGGATTGTTCAGGTGCTATTGACTATCCATCTTGTCCATCTATGTATGAATCCTGGTGGGTGCTGTACGATGTATTTGACTATTTTAATCATCAATGATCGAGAGAACGCGAGATTTTGGAATTTCCATAAAACAACGTTTGCTGGCAATGATGCCTACTGCAAAAGATTAAGTTGTTCTCTTATTTTGAAGGATGCCGTTAGGGGAACATCCACAGCCTGCTTTCAGTTTGTGGGATGAGAGATTGGGCTTGATTACAACCAAAGAAGAAAGTTGATTAGATTGCTTTATTTTATAAAAATTGATGTATATATACTAAAGAAAAATAGCAAAACTATATAGAAAAAAAATAGAAACAAATGAAAAGAATATCAAAAAGAAATTAAATAAAATATAATATGAATTATAACACTAAGTAGAAATATTATAAAAAATTAATATTATACATTTAGGTACCATGCTATTTGCTTCATCATCCTTTACGCAAATGATATACATCCTCTTCATGAAGAAGATGATAATCTCTTACCTAGTGGACAAAAGTGACAAATAACGGTATTTAATAGATGTACGTTTTTGGACCGTACTTTTGTCTGGAATCCTTTCCTTGCAACAATCTAGGAGTTTACATGCCTTCCCTTGCTACCATGCTCAAGGTTAAACGTGAACACGTGCCCTTGATGTATACGTTATATTTTGCGTTTCTTACCAGTGGAATGATGAGCACCATGATCGGGGCATTGCTTCCGTTCCTGAAAGAAGAGTATCACATGAGTTATGTACTCAGCGGTGCTGTAATCTCTGCTCACCAGGTAGGAAACTTTATTGCACTACTTGTCGCCGGATACCTCCCGTATCTCATCGGTCGAAAACGGAGTACCATTACCCTTTCTCTTGGTATAGTCATCGGATTCCTCTTAATCACCGTAACAGGTAACCCCTTATTGCTGCTTCTGGCTTTTGCCTTTACTGGAATAGGGCGAGGAACCAACAGCAACATCACGAATGTGGTCATGAGTGAAATAAGCGAGAACAAAGGTGCTGGATTGAATCTCTTGCATGCTTCATTTGCCGTAGGAGCCTTCCTTGCGCCATTTATCGTGCTCTTTTCCACTTCACTCTTTGGAGTCCACTGGAGGATCAGCGCATGGTTCCTGGTATTGGCAGAACTCTTGGTACTGGTTTTTCTCAGTCGATCATCCCTCTCCGGGAAGCCAAAGAGGAAGGAAGTAGGGCATCAGAGCCATGCATTCATGAAAAGTGGCCGTTTTTGGCTTAATACCTTTATTTTGTTTTTCTATCTCTGCTCAGAAGCCTCCGTCATTGGTTGGTTGGTGACCTACTTCATTGACACGGGACGATTGAGCCCCTCCCTTGCGCAGACAACAAGTTCGGCGCTTTGGGTTTGTATATTGCTCGGGCGACTTGCCTGTGCCCACATCTCAAACAGAATGAACAAGAATGTCCTGCTCATCATCCTTGCTTTGCTTCAGTTTGCTTTCTTCACGATGATGATCAGCGTAGAGAATACTGCATTGATCTATGTCAGCCTTTTTGGATTTGGTTTTGCCATGAGTGGAACCTATCCCACAACACTTTCTACGATGGACAGCAGATTCACCTCCTCTACCATCGCAACCGGAACTTGTATCGCAACTGCAACTGTTGGAGCGATCAGTATGCCGATCATAATCGGGACTGTTGCACAGTCCGTTGGAATGGCAGGGGGGCTTGCCACCATCACGATCAGTATTCTGCTTATGCTTCTGCTCATCTTGGTCAAAACGTTCCTGGAATCGAAGGAATCGAGGACCAGCGTCATCCGCTGAATGCGGACGTAAGGAATTCTTATGCTTACCCAGAATGAAATGATTCGTAATATAGCTATCATCGCCCACGTTGATCACGGTAAAACCACGTTGGTTGATGCCATGTTCAGGCAGAGTGGACTCACCGATGATGGCCAAGACAGAATAATGGACAGTGGAGCCATCGAGCGAGAACGTGGTATCACGATCAGCGCAAAGAACTGCGCCATTTCCTGGAAAGGGGTGAAGATCAACATCATCGATACCCCGGGACACGCTGATTTTGGTGGAGAGGTTGAACGAGGGCTCTCCATGGTTGATGGTGTTGTCCTTCTTGTGGATGCAGCGGAAGGTCCGCTTCCTCAGACACGTTTTGTACTTGAGAAAGCACTCAAACTAAACCTGAAACCAATTATCGTCATCAACAAGGTCGACCGTCAGGATGAACGCAGTGAAGAGGTTCTCCAGGAGGTCTATGAATTGCTGCTCGAGCTTGGCGATGATGAATCAATGCTTGAAGTTCCGGTATTCTACGCAAGCGGAAAGGATGGTCGCTGTGGACTGTCTTCTCTTGATCTTGATGAAAACCTCCACCAGTTGCTTGACGCAATCCTCGAGACCGTTCCAGCACCAGTATTTGATGATGAACAACCCTTTGGAATGCTCGTAAGCGATCTCTCCTACAATGATTACCTAGGCCGCCTTGTTATCGGCAAGGTCGTGAATGGAATTGCCACCACCAATGACAACCTTGTGTGTCTGAAAGAGGGTGGTGTTATCAAGCCACTGAGAGTATCGAAGTTGCAGACCTATAGTGGTCCGACGTTCAGTGAAGTACCCAAGGTATTCAGCGGTGATATCATTGTGCTCAGTGGTGTGGAGGATGTCCATATCGGAGACACAATCTGTACCAGTGATAATCCCAAGGCGCTGGAGCGTATCCATATCGATGAACCGACCGTTTCCATGCTTTTTGCCAAGAATATCAGCCCATTGGCTGGAAGGGAAGGTACCCAGGTAACCTCGGCAAAGATCTGGGAACGCTTGCAGAAAGAAGCACTACGTAATGTCTCCATCAAGATTGAGAGGAATGCCGACGATACCTTTACGGTAAAAGGAAGAGGCGAATTCCAGATGGCTATCATCGCTGAGCAAATGCGTCGAGAAGGGTTTGAGATGTGTGTTGGCAGACCAAGGACCATATTCAAAACCGATGAACAGGGTAGGAAGACCGAACCAGTTGAGTTCCTCTATATAGATTGTCCCGAGGAACATAGTGGAACGGTCATGGAAAAGCTTGCAAAGAGGAAAGGCCATTTGCGGGATATTACCTACAGTGAGAATGCTCGGGTGAAAATGCAGTTTGAGATACCCTCCCGTGGACTGATAGGGTACCATGATGAGTTTCTCACCGATACCCGTGGCAACGGCATCATGAACAGCTATATGAAGGGCTATGAACCTTACAAAGGGGATTTCCCTGACCGTTATAGCGGTAGCTTGATCAGCGACCGAAGCGGTAACGCAGTACCCTATGCACTGTTCCAGTTGGAGGACCGTGGTAGATGGTTTATTGAGCCGGGTGATCCTGTCTATGAAGGGCAGGTAGTTGGAGAGAGGAACAGGGAAGGTGACTTGCTGCTCAACCCAACCAGGACAAAGAAACTAACCAACCACAGGGCAGCCGGTAAGGATGATGCGGTTATTCTGACTCCGGTAAGCAAGCCAAGCCTTGAACAGGCCATCCAGTTTATCAAGGATGATGAGTTGGTTGAAATCACACCAAAAGCAATTAGGATGTGCAAAAAAGTCCTCGGCACCCAACAACGTAAAGTGTTCGAGAGCCGAGGAGAGATTCCTCAGTACTTGCTGTAATTGGTCTTCTAGTCCTGCAGGTTCAAGATTACCGGGGCATGGTCACTGCCCATGACCTCGGTATCGATCGAGCTGTCCTCCACACGGTTCTTGAGGTCTTCACTGACAAGCCAGTAGTCGATACGCCACCCTGCATTCTTCTCCCTTGCACGGAACCGATACGACCACCAAGAGTAAGTATCGGTTTTCTCAGGATAGAGGAGGCGGAATGTATCAATGAATCCCGCTTCCAGGAGTTTGGTAAATTGCTGCCGTTCTTCAATGGTATACCCAGCATTCCGTTCATTCGACTTCGGATTCTTTAGATCGATTGGATTATGTGCCACATTCAGGTCACCACATACAATGACACCCTTCATATCTTTCAGGGAAGATACATACGCTCTGAATGCTTCATCCCAATCCATTCTAACATCAAGCCTTGCCAATTCGCTTTGGCTGTTGGGTGTATAACAACTTACTACATAGTAATCATCAAATTCGGCAGTAACAGTCCTCCCTTCATTATCCAAGGGGTGACCAATTCCGGTTGAAACATCAATTGGCTCTGTTTTGCTGAAAAGAGCGGTGCCACTGTACCCCTTCTTCTCGGCAAAGCTCCAATACAAGTGATAATCCGGAAGGATCAGGGAGATTTGGTCTTCCTGCAACTTTGTCTCCTGCAAGCAGAAAATATCTGCACCACTAGAGGAAACATACTCCTCAAATCCCTTTTTCTGAATTGCTCTGAGTCCGTTGACGTTCCAACTGATTAACTTCATGCAATACTCCTACATAAGAAACACGTGCATCGAATCGGCTTCTTTGAGAACTTCTTCAGGCCAGACGGAGGCTTGGACCTCTCCGATGTGTGCTTTTTTCAGGAGGAACATGCAGAGACGACTCTGTCCGATACCACCACCGATGGTCTGAGGCAACTCTCCACCAAGCAAACGCTTATGCCAGTACAGTGACGCACGGTCTTCTGCATCTTTCAATTTGAGCTGTCGAAGCAGGGTCTCCTCATCCACCCTGATTCCCATTGAGGAGAGCTCTAGGGAATCCCCACGAACGGTATCCCAGACAATGATGTCCCCGTTCAAGCCGGTGTGCTCATCGTCTGTCTTAGTCGACCAATCGTCATAATCAGGGGCTCTCCCGCCTTGGCTGATACCATCAGCGAGGGGGCTTCCTATCCCGATAAGGAAGATAGCTCCATACTTCTCTGCCAGTGCTTTCTCTCTTTGTACTGGACTCAACTGTGGATACTCTCTCTGTGCATCCTCACTGTGGATGAAGGTAATATGTTCAGGGAGTGTCGCTTTACATCCTGGAAACATTTCGTTTACCAGAAATTCAGTACGTTTCATTGATGAGTATATCTTCTTCACTACACGCTTGAGATAGTCAAGAGAACGCTCATGTTTCCCCATGACCAGTTCCCAGTCCCACTGATCAACGTAAATGGAGTGTATTGCATCCAGGTCATCGTCTGGTCTAATGGCATTCATGTCGGTATACAAGCCGGTACCACGTTTGAAACCAAGATCAGCAAGAGCCATGCGCTTCCATTTCGCCAAGGATTGGACGATTTCCATTTCACGATTTTCCAGATTACCTATCTGGAACCGTACTGGTCGTTCTATACCATTCAGATCGTCATTAATACCTGAACCCCTTGGAACAAAAAGCGGGCTTGTAACCCTGCTCAATTTCAAACCTCCAGAAAGTTCCCGTTCAAATGTGTCCTTGATGTACTTGATGGCCTTTTCAGTCTGCTTCTGCTCCATGGCAGGGACATAGCCTTCTGGGAAAAACTTTGGCATACAAATCTCCTTAATATGGCTGAGCATACCGTATTTTTTTGAGCTCGAAAACCCTGGAGGAGGTGATTTGTATCTGTTGATTGAGAATATGAAATACACTGGGTTCATTGAAATTTCTTGACTCCATCCATAGCAGGACATTAAAGGATTATGAGTACCTATTGAAGTAATCAGAGTACTGTTATGTTATAATGAAAAAAGATACAAAAATTATATCAATAATAATTTTAAACAAATTAAAAAACTATGTAAATAAGGTTAAAATAATATAGAAATAAAATCAATCTATAATAATATATTAAAAATAGTATATAAATAAGTATAATATTATATTATAACAAACGAAAATCATAGCAAAACAATTCCAATACCGTTGAACGATGATTTTTAGGAATCTTCAACAGTGACTCATAATGTAGAGACAAGTTGTAGTACCGATCAAATAGCATAGAAATTATACTATAATGCTATCAAAAAAACGTAATAAGGTATCAGAAATGTATAAAGACAGCATAATCATATAAAATGAATTTGTACAAAGGAAGAACTTTGTTCTACATCATCCATAAGCTTGTCTGGTCATGGGCGTCGTGGTAATCTCCAAATGTCGATAAGACCAACAATTGATAAAATAAATTATTTGAGAGGCTAGACAATGCAAAGAGTGGAATTCAACAAGGATTTCCTTTGGGGATGTGCAACTGCAAGCTACCAAGTGGAAGGTGCAGTGAAAGAAGATGGAAGGAAACCTTCGATATGGGATACCTTCTGTGATAAGGAAGGGGCAGTTCTCAATGGTGATAATGGGGATGTCGCAACTGACCAATATCATAGATACAAGGAAGATGTCTCCCTGATGGATGAGTTGGGATTCCAGGCATACAGATTCTCAATTGCATGGCCGAGAATCATCCCAGATGGAAGAGGTGAAATCAACCAGGCAGGAATTGATTACTATAAGAACCTGTGTGATGCACTACACGAAAAAGGCATGAAAGCTGTTGCTACCTTGTACCACTGGGACCTACCCCAGACGTTGCAGGATGAAGGCGGCTGGACCAACCGTGATACAGCCTATGCTTTTGCAGCCTATGCTAAGGCATGCTATGAACAGCTTGGCTCACATGTAGATATGTGGATCACCCTTAATGAACCGTTCTGTAGCGCGTATCTGGGCTATCTAGTTGGGGTGCATGCTCCAGGTCATACTGATGCCAGGGAAGCTTTTGATGCAGTGCACCATCTCAATCTTGCTCACGGTCTTGCAGTCAAGGAATATAGAAAGAGAGGATTGGACAATCCGATTGGAATTACATTGAATCCGGTGGCTCCTCGTCCAGCTACGAGAAAGAAAGAAGACCAACATGCAAGTGAGCTGGCAAAAGCTGTCAATACAGATGTATTTTTGCATCCGTTGGTGCGAAAGGGGTATCCTGTACTCGTGACAGAAACGCTCAAGATTGATTTTCCTGTACAAGCCGGCGATATGGACATCATTGCAGAGCCCCTCGATTTCTTAGGTATCAACTATTACAATGAAGGGGCGGTGGTGTATGACGAGAAAATGCCATTCAAATACCGTGATGTTCCCGTTTGGCAAAGAACTACTGATATGCAGTGGCCGATCGTACCCTATGGACTGTTAAGATTATTGCACTATTTTGATGATGAGACAAAAGGGCTTCCGCTCTACATTACAGAAAATGGTTGTGCAGCAAAGGATGTGGTAGAAGAGGGGAGAGTGCATGACTTATTGCGCTGTGATTACCTGAACCAACATTTTGCAATCTGTAAACAAGCAATTGACGAGGGCGTTAAATTGAAAGGCTATTTTGTATGGTCTTTCCTTGATAATTTTGAATGGGCCTTCGGATATTCAAAGCGCTTTGGTATCGTGTATGTAGACTACAAGACCCAAGAAAGAATTGTAAAGGATAGTGCCTATATGATGCGTGATGTAATATCTGGATATTGCGAATTTTAGTATTGAAACGAATATAAATACATATAATAGCAGTAAGAAACAAATAAGCAGTACCATTAAATATCCTATATAGATATGTAAAATGGTACTGTTATTATTTGAAAAACATTATAATAGTATAATAAATATATAAAATAGTACAAAAAAAATATAGATATAATTGTAATAAAATTTAATATGATATAAAAAAACATATATATTATATGTATAACACTTAAAAACACTATCATAGTAAACAATAACGGAATAGAAATCTTACTATTTTATAGTCAGATTCAATCATTTTCTTCTGCAAGGTCTGATGATAATGTATTGTAATAATCTATAATGGAGTCAGGATTGGATTTTAATGGTATCATCCCTAGCAGAATTAAGAATCGACAAAAGATTGTTGGCCATGTAGATATAATAACGTGGTATTACAACGGATAGATGGGGTTTTGTACACATTGATAAATATAAAAGCATATATGTATTGAATATATATAGAAATAATATATAACTATATTATAAACTTAAGGAAACATATTTAAAACATTAAATAATACTTATATAGCGATAGCAAATGTATTGTAATTATACAGTTTATTATAATATTAAGTACTGAAATAAAATAAGACCCACTGTATACTTGCTTGATTCAGAATAATACTTGTACGACCGATGAACTGGGTATATACTATTGCTTAAGGTTTATAATCCATGGCTAAGACAATTTCATTCCACCTTCAGAAAGGTGGTGTAGGAAAGACTACCATCTCAGGAACGCTCGCTTGCCAATCCGCATTGGATGGGTATCGTACGTTGTTGATTGATGTTGATCCTCAAGGAAATGCTTCTTCTTGGTTTTTGAAGAAAGCTCCCCTATTTGAATTAGCTGATGTTGTCCAAGGGAAGTGCTATATCCAAGATGCTATCATTCCTATACCACAGATACAGAACATGTCACTGCTTCCTACCTTTGGTATTGGGGGGACACTGAAACTGTATGCTGAAACAAAATTGGCCGAAGAACCATTTGTTTTGCAGGACTTGGTACATGAAGTTTCAGAATCATTTGACAGGATAATCCTGGATCTTTCTCCCGGCCTCGGCCGTTTGGAACGTGCAGCACTTATCTCCAGTAATGAAGTCATTACACCTATGACTCCTGAAGTATTTAGCCTTGATGGACTTGAAATTTTCATTGATGAATTGGCAAAATTAAAGAAGAATCTTCGTTCTACTGTGAGCCATTCAAAAATCATCATAAATTCTTTTGACAACAGGATAAAACAACACAGGGACATCTATCATGCAGCATGTGAAGGTGTGTTCAATGTGTATAAGATCCCAGTCGATCCCCTATTTAGGAAAGCTCAGGAAGCAGGCTATGCTCCCCAGTTGTTCAAGTCAAGGGGACGAGGGTTAAAAGAGAGTACTGTAGGAGCAATCAAGACACTTAATAAAGATATTTGGAGATAAGGTATGGCACTGAAAAAAAACCCGGATGTGGAAAATGAATCGGTCCTGGATGAGAGCATCAGCGGACAGAAAGCGAAAGAGTTATTCTCGAATGAACCAAAGAAGCGAAAAAAAGAAAACAAGGTACTCACTACGTTTTCAATCGAACCATCTTTCAAGAGGGAATTGGAAGAACTATTCCAGAGCATGGGCTTGGGCTGGGCTGCTGGAATACGGTTTTCCCTTCGTGAATTCGCAAAAAAACATGCTGAGGATTGATACATTTAATACATAATCGCCATGCCATATCCTTGCTTATAATATCTTGCATTTTACTAGAAAAAGTTCATTGATTCTGTTATATTTTGATTAGAACCTATATCAAATAATATTTATTTGATATAGGTATACTATGTATATGCCTACATAATAGTTTAAAAAAGTATTGAATTTATTAGTTTAGGTATTTTAATGAATGAGTAAGATAGCAATATACTCTATCCCATAATGTAAATATATTGGAATCATTAAATAATAAATAAAATATAATATAATAAACATCAGAAAAAATATTGATACGCTATTCAATTTATAAAAATATGTATTGAAAAAACAATAATATCAACCATTGGACGAAGCATTATAGTTGATGAAATGTTATCAGACCATTTTTTAGAATTCCCTTTTGAGCTCTCCCCCGTCATGCGGTATAATCTTTTGTGAGGTATGCGAGATGGCAACAGCATGGTGGGAAGAGTGTATCGTCTATCAAATCTATCCACGTAGTTTTCAGGATACAAATGGTGATGGAATTGGGGACATTCAAGGTATCATAAAGAGAATGGATTATCTGGTTTCACTAGGTATCGATGCGATATGGCTGAGTCCGATATATTGCTCACCAATGGCTGATATTGGATATGATATTACTGACTACCAGAATGTTGATTCTGTATTTGGAACAATGGCCGATGCAGATCAATTGATACAAGAAGCGCATAAGAATAATATTAAAGTCATATTTGATATGGTGCTTAATCATACATCAATAGAACATCCATGGTTCCAGGAGAGCAGGCAATCGAAAGATAATGACAAAGCTGATTATTACATCTGGAGTGATACGATACCAAATAACTGGCAAGGAGCATTTGGGAAAAGAGCGTGGAGCTATGATGAGAAGAGGAAGCAATACTATCTACACTCTTTCCTTGAGGAGCAGCCAGATCTCAATTGGAGGAACCAAGAGGTTGTGGATGCAGTGTTTTCAATCCTGAGATATTGGCTGGATCGTGGGGTGGATGGATTTCGTCTTGATGTGATCAATTGCATAATCAAGGACAAGACACTGAGAAGCAATCCCAGAATTGTTGGGTCTCGTCCGAGGCCGTATGACATGCAGCGGCATATCTTTGACAGAAATAGGCCGGGAACACATCAGAAATTGAGAATGATGCGCCAATTGGTAGATACCTACCCAGACAGGATGTTGGTAGGTGAAATCATGGTTGAGTTGCCAGGGGAGCCGGAGTTGGCTGCCTCATTCTTGGGAAGGAACAGGGATGAACTCCATCTCTCCTTTGATTTCTCTCTTGCATATACTCGATTCAATGCTATCAAGTGGCAACGATGCGCAAAGCGTTGGTGTGAAGCAATTGGTAAAAATAGAATACCGAGTTGGGTACTAAATAACCATGATATACCAAGATTAGTAAGCCGACTTTCTGGAAATGTAGCGAAAGCGAAACTTGCTGCTCTGTTTCTGCTCACGCAGAGAGGCTCAATATTTTTATACTACGGAGAAGAATTGGGTTTGCCCGATTCAAAAGTTCCTTGGAAAGCGATCAGAGATCCTCTAGGAAAACGGTATTGGCCGGTTCATCCAGGAAGGGATCCAGCAAGGGGACCGATGATCTGGTCCAATGAAGAGGGATACGGTTTTACAGATGGAGAAAGCTGGCTTCCATTTGCCTCCAATGCTGACTCCTATGCAGTAACAACGCAAGAGCAAGATGCTTCATCCATGTTACATTACTATCGAGCACTGATTGGAATGAGAAAAGAAGAGCCTGTTTTCAGACGTGGTACTTGTACATATTTGAAGACGAACAACAAGCATATTGTTTGTTACATACGGGAATATGATGATGAGAAGCGATTGATGATTCTGAATTTCAGCGCAAGAAAACAGAATGTTATACTCTGTGACTCGGCGTATCAAAAAAGTGACTGGATTTTGCGCTTTACTTCACAACGAATGCTTCCGGATACCAAGGCCGAATCTTTTATGCTTCAGCCTTGGCAGGGATGCGTTTACAGTCTGAAGAGCAGGTCGTCATAACTGGGAAATGGCCAGTATTGTTTCTCTGTGTATGTCTCTGCAAGATCGACATAACTTCTCAGTGTTTGCATCTGAGGTACCACCTCATCACGATAGATTTCTGCCTGGGTCAGCACTTCGTCATTAAAGGACAGTGCTTTTGCTACACAGACATGCAAGTATTCTGTAGCTTCAATTGCCTGATTGAGAGCATTCTGGACAATACCCACATTACGTTTTTGCAGTGTGGTATCGAGACCTATGGCATCTTGCTTGGCGATGGTATCGCTGAGCTTGCCAACATATTCGCTTACAGAAGGAATGATGTACTTTCTGCACATCTCCACCATGATCGAAGCTTCAATGTTGATCTGTTTGCTGTAGGTCTGCAAGTAAATTTCTAGTCTGGAGGTAATCTCACTCTTCGTAAAAACCTTTTGTTTTTCAAAGAGCTCCAAGCTCTTTTCACTCAGCATTTGCGGCAGAGCACTCACCGTGTCTTTAAACTCGGGAAGCCCGCGTTTCTTTGCTTCGTCTTTCCACGCTTTGCTATACCCATTTCCGTTGAAAACAATGCGTTTATGGCCTTGGTAGAAATCGGTAATGATGTTGTGGCACTCAAGCTCAACATCTTCTGCAGCCTCAAGGCGATCGGCAGCTTCCTCAAGAACTTGCGCAACAGCAGTGTTGATATAGATATTCGGGCCTGCCATTGACTGCGATGAGCCTACCATACGGTATTCAAACTTGTTACCGGTGAAGGCAATTGGACTGGTTCTGTTTCGGTCGGTCAGGTCCTTGGGTAGCTGGGGCAGCATGGTCATGCCCATCTGAACGTATTGTCGGTCGCTTTTTGTGCAACACCCTTCCATGGTAATGGTGTCGAGGATGGTGCTGAGCTGTTCCCCCAGATAGATGCTGATTATTGCGGGAGGAGCTTCGGCGCTGCCAAGGCGATGGTCATTGCCAGCGGTGGCGGCTCCGCATCTGATAAGAGGAGCATATTCATCCATTGCCTTGATAAAAGCAGTGAGGAAGACGAGAAATTGCAGATTATCCTCGACATTGTTGCCAGGGCTGAGAAGATTGATGCCATCATCAGTACTGAGTGACCAGTTATCATGCTTTCCCGATCCATTCACTCCCAGGAAAGGTTTCTCATGAAGGAGGGCAACCATGCCGTGGCGAAGTGCCACCATCTGGAGTACATCCATCAGAAGTTGGTTGTGATCCGTTGAGAGATTCGCAGCATCATATACAACTGCGATCTCAAACTGGTTGGGAGCAGCTTCCTTGTGCTGGGTCTTGCTGCTGATGCCAAGTTTCCAAAGCTCAAAATTGAGTTCACTCATGAATACCGTCACCCGGTCCCCAATGGTGCCGTAGTAGTGGTCATTCAGCTCCTGTCCCTTGGCAGCCAAGTTACCCATGACTGTCCGTCCAGTGAGTCTGAGGTCGGGTCTCTGGTCATAAAACTGCTTGTCCACCAGAAAATATTCCTGTTCAGGACCGATATTGACAATAACGCGTTTTGCTTTGGAATTTCCCAAAGCCTTTAGTACGCGGAGGGTCTGTTTTTCGAGTGCTTGGTTGCTTCTCAGCAATGGTACTTTCTTGTCGAGTGCTTCCCCGTTGTAGGAGAAGAATGCAGTGGGTATGTACAGGGTTTTTACCCCGTTGACGTCCTTGATGAAGGCAGGGGAGGAGGTATCCCAAGCCGTATATCCACGTGCTTCAAATGTTGCTCTCAGTCCTCCATTTGGAAATGAAGAGGCATCCCCCTCTCCCTTGATCAACTCCTTCCCGCTGAATTCAAGCAGGACCTTCCCGCCCTTGGTAGGGCTGATGAATGAGTCATGTTTTTCTGCGGTAAGGCCGGTAAGGGGCTGGAACCAGTGACAGAAATGGGTTGCACCTTTTGCAAGGGCCCACTGTTTCATTGCACTTGCAACAAAGTCTGCCAGTTCACTGGTCAGTTCACGTTGACCACGCTGTACTTCCTTCAGCTGCCTGATGATCGGGTCGCTGAGGTACTTACCCATCTCTACTTCAGTGAAGCAATTGACTCCATAGAAATCGGTAACCGGTGTTTTGGCGTAGTCTATATCGAACATAGTGCCCATCCTCTGATTGGTATGTTCAGACAATACACACTTTTTGCATGATTATGCAATAAGGCAGAGGATTACAACGTATCTTTTGGCGTGATGCTGATGGTAATGGTATCTTGATACAGCCCTGCTGGAGCCATGTCAGCACGATTCTGGTCTACTCCTGTTACCTCAATCGAACGAATATTTGGAGCAGTGGAAGAAAGATTTACCCAGTCAAGGGGGACACTTCCTGTCACTGGTTCTCCTCCGAAGAGAAGAAGGTAGGGGATGGCAAAAAGCGTACGTTGGCCATCTAGATGCAGACTGAAGGTTTGGCTTCCCACACTATTGCTGAAGGTAACCTCCACTCCATATGTTTTTCCACTCTCAGCATTCTGCAGTGTCAGTTGGGCTTCTGCAATCTTGGTCTTGTCAGTTCCATATGAATTCTGGATGGAGAAACCTGTTTCATTCAGGATTGAGAGAAGATACCCCACATTTGGCAGCGGATTGTCAGGGTTTTCATAGATGATCGGGGGAGGAGTATTTCCCCCTCCTTCCAGGAAGGGAATCTCAGCTGAGGGAGGTGTTCCATCCTCCGGTACTTCCTGACCATTTACTGGAACGTATTCATAGCCGTTGTAGTGGCCGCTATTGTTCTCCGCAACCACCACATTGAAGCCACCAAAACTCCCTGTGGTTTGTGTGTAATACTCCCCATGATTTGATGGGTCACTGGCATAGTCAGGATAGATTGAGGCGGGTTGCTCACTGACAAGATAGATCTTTGCCACAAACGGATTGGTGTTGATATTTCCATTGTACCAATCAGCAAGGCCATGTTGGAAATCACCTGAGTGCATATAGTTCCATCCTGTTTGCCCTTTTATAATGGATACACTGGCCATCCTGAAAAGTGTTTCCTGTTGCACATACACTGGTTGTCCATTCTGCTCATACCAGGTCACCGGTCCAGTGAATCCAAAATGAATGGGGGTATCCAAAGCAAAGAGGGTGGGGTCAAAAAGTGAGTTGTCTGTAGAGGTGAAGGTGAGGGTCCCAATCTGGAGAACGAAATGAGAAGCCTCAAAGGGGTAGGGGCCTTTTTCAAATTTCAGTCTGGATACAGGCTCATAGGTAACTTGCACTTCTGAGAAGAGTGCGATGAGGGGGAACATAAGTAATGCCAAGACCAGAATGAGTATCTGTTTTTTTTGCATAACCATATGCTACTGAAAAAGTTGTACTTGGACAATATGTATGCAAAAATCTTATAATAGTTAATAGATAAACAACATGATTGTTTGAAAAAAGAAAGAAAAATTAACACAAATAAATTACTAACTATCAATTGGTGTAATTTCAACAAATATGGTGTCTTTATATATCCCTGCCACTGCTGCTTCTGCCTGCATCTTGACTATACCTGCTATAAATATGGGTATGCTGCTGAAGGGGGCAAGTATATCTTCCCATAGTAATGGGACACCGCCAGTCACTTCGCGAGTGCCAAAGAGAAGCGTGTATGGGATGGCATATGGTATCTCAACATTGTTGAGACGCAGATAGAAATCTGGATTATTCTGTGCGTTTCTGAAGGTAATGTTAACAGCATACGGAAAACCCTCTAAAGCATTTTGCAGCATAAGCTGAGCTTCTGCAACTTGAATCTGGGACCCAATATAGGCTTCTTCTATGGGGAAAGTCTCTTCCTGTACGATGGAGAGAAGAAAGTTCACTTGTTCTATTGGATCCCCATATGGAATGGGGTCATCAGGAATTGTCTCTCCAGGATCAAGAAGAGAAGTAGTAGAAGAAGGGGGTTGTCCTTCAATGATCTCCTGCCCATTCACAGGTACATAGACATTGTTGTTCTGGTCGTCCTCATCCTGTATCTGGAGGTTGAAGGATCCAAAGGTTCCACTTTCCCAAGTGTAGATCGCCCCTTCAATGTAGCGGTTTGCCTTTTGCGTACTGATTAGATAGATACCAATGGAAACAGAAGTGTCAGTAAGTTGAAGATTTTCATTTTTTAGTAGATGACTGGTTTGGTTGTCAATATACCTCCATTTATTATTCCAAGTACTGGCGAGACGAAAATTTGATTCCTCGGGCCGGTTGTGGTCCATTTCGCCAGTGAAGGTAAACTGTAAATCACCATTATATGAAAGGAGTAATGGATCCTGAATGACATCACCTTCAGGATTGTTAAAAACCAATGTACCAAGCTTTGCGACGAAATCATTCTGACTGAACGGAGCATTGCCTCTTTCAAAATAAAGGTAGGGGGAGGGAGTGTAGTTTACTGTGATATCAGCTGACAAGATGTTGGCAACCAAGAAGAAGAGCAAAGCGCTGATTTGTCGCTTTATTCTCATTAAATAAGATACTAACAAAGAATGTATATATAAACAAGCAAAAATAAATAAATATGTACAGTCTTTGTACAAATAGAGCAATTTGTTTATATGTAAAAGATTAAAACTATACTAAGGCGTTAATGTGTCTAGAGGGATGATATTTACCGTAACTGTATCACTGTACTGTCCTTGAGGGGCTTCTCCCACTTCTGGTCCATCATTGACAGAGACTGTTATGGTTTTTTCCATTGATGCAAAGGTACTGCTATTGGTGAGAAGATTTCTCCATTCAATGAATTGGGCATGAGGAATAGGTTGAAGGTCTTGCCCAAAAAATAGTTGGTATGGGATTCCGTATAATGAGAGGTCACCATTCAGATGGAGCCTGAACCCGTTTGGATTCTTACTGGTAAATGCGATTTCAACGCCATACTCTGTGTTCTGTTCTGCTTGTGTAACCTGTAATTCGACTGTTGCAATAACGGGGCGATTCCCGAGCAAGGCATCTTGTAAGTCAAAGGACGCCGGATTGCTGATAATACTGAAAGCGTATTGATGTTCAAAGGGGAATCCATCTCCTTCAAAAGGAATCTCGACCTCGTCTCCTGGAACAGGAGCAGTAGGGATGAAAGGAGCTGTAGGGGTAGCCGTTCCGCTGCCATCCACCTCTACTGGGATTTCTTCAAATTCTTGTTGACCCTGCCCGTCAGCTGATACTCCAAATGATCCAATGGAACTGTTCTCATCCAAAGAGTAATAGACACCAGGTATGTAGTAATCATATCCATAGTCCGGGGCAATCATGACAATATAGGTGGTCAGTGTGTCTACTTGTCCAGGTAACACGTTTCCCCCTCCAGAGACCAGATCAATGGTTCCATTTTCTACAATTACAGAATCAACAACAGCCCCCCTACGATAGTAATAGCTCTCAGTGTAACCGGTATCTGTTCTTCATAAACAATCTGTCCAGTATTAGGATCTCTTACATATCCTTCGATAAATAAGCTTGTACTCACGCTTATATTTATAAGTTCAGGATCAAATAGATTATTTCCATCTGTCCAAAGAGTTAGAGTACCAAGCAGTGCACAGAGATTGGCTGGATAAATTTCAATGTCACCTGAGTTGAAATTGGAAAGAACAGGAGGAGGTCCATATTGAAATTGTAAATACTGTTCAGTTTCATAGGACGACGTTATCGTTACTTCCTGCTTTGCAGCAAGGAATCCATTTGTGAGTATGATAATAATGGCGATAAATAACCATCTTTTTTTCATACTGAAAGTGTAGGGGCAAGGATGGTAGCAGTCAATGGTTGATTCCGTAACAAATATGGAGGGAGAACTAAAACCCGACACACAAAAGTATCGAAAATAATTACTTAGGGCTATACATTGTCACATACTTGTATAAGTTTGTGTTGGTTGATAAGGTTAAAAATAACAAAGGAATGAATGTTAGGTATTTATATAATACAAAGATAGGATTCATGAATTATGAAAAAGATTCGATTGGTCTATTGTTATATCATCCTGTCTCTTGTCCCCATATTACTGTTCGCTGAGGTAACAGCCACGTATCTGAGCGAAAGTGCAATCACCCTTGATATCTCTCCTGGTCCCTTCACCCATCCAACTGTATTGGGTGCAAAACTTGGCACATTCGTCATAACTTCGACAACGGGCGAAATCTATAGTCCTTCACTTGTTAATATAGGGGAGGCGAGTGATCAAATTCCGCTCACTGGACTTATGAAAGATTGGGCTGATGGTCCTTTCGAGCTAGCCACGAATGATTTCTACATCATATCTGTTGCATATCCCAATGGATTCGGTTCAGAACCGGTTTTACAGGTTCTCTATGATAATTTGAGGCCAATAATTTCTTGGGATAGCAATACTGTGTATGCAAACCCATTCTATGTAGAGTTGTATCTGGTAAATACAAATAGTACCAATAGAAATGCTCAAAGTGGATGGCGGCCAGCTTCTTACTTTAAATTGGATTCTCCATTTTCCTTGCCCGTTGGATTCAATCCTCGCTTCAGTGTAGCCGTGGCAGATAGTCCAAATACCAATGTTGGGTCGTATACCACAGGATCAGGTAGCGTGAAGGAATCTCAAGGCAGTTATGTTACCACTGATGGTTCAAGTGGTCCTGATAATACCCCCATCCTTGATCCAGGTAGCTACACCAACCCGGATGATCCGGATACACCAGGGTTTTACTATGGAGAAGTTCCAGTCTCTGAGAGCTTCTTTATCGATTTTCTTATACCTGAATCAAATTTTGAACTCAGTGATGCTTTTGGAATTAACAAGGTGACCATAAATGAGGCTCGCATAGAAGTGATGAATGGGGTACAAGGAACCAATTATGCACAGCAGTTTACCTTTACTGATCAATCTCAGGATTCCTCGTTTCAACTTTTTCCAAGTATTGGTTCTGGGGCTCCCATCAATTTCAATCTATATCTAGAGAACCAGCAGATAGAAAAAGGTACAGCTTACACATGGTCCGGCTTACAACCCGATGTCTTGAATACTCGCAATATTCGTATTGGGGGCATCAGTGAGACAGAAGTAATGAATAAAGTCAGTGGTACCTATACAGCTACCATAACCGTGACCATAACCAACCCTGATTAATCATCTCGCCTGTCTGGATGCAAGCCGTTCCTTGAGCAGTCTCAGCTTGTCACTTACCTCATCACTGGAAAGCTGCTTGTTTGGATCTACCTCATCAAACAGTTCCTTGGGAATCTCCTCAAGGAAACGTGAAGGGATACTGGTTACCAGCTCAAATCCTCGCTTGCGTTTCTCACAGCTGCTGATAATAAGCGCACGCCTTGCACGGGTGATTGCTACATAGAAGAGTCGGCGTTCCTCATCAAGACTGGCAGGATTCTCTTCAATTGCTCTCGCATGGGGGATGTACTGATCTTCCACCCCTGCGAGGTATACCGTGTCGAACTCCAGTCCCTTGGAGGCGTGTATGGTCATCAGGGCAATCTTCCCTGCATCCTCTTCCTCGGGATTTTCTTTTCCTGCAAGACTGATCCTGTTCAGGTAGTCGAAAATGGATGCATTCCTGTTCTCAGGGTTCCTCTCCCATCTTGCGAGCATATCACAGAGCATGCTGACACCTTTCATCTTATACGCAGCGAAGGCTTCATTGTCGGGATGTTCAGCCTCGATATGCTGCTTGTATCCTATCTCCTGAATCAAGGTCCTCAGTATCTGGTTCCTCTGGGTGTTTGTATTGAAAAGCTGGTAATGATACTCCTCAATCAAATCAGCAAACCGTTTCAATGTACGTTTCATTGCTTCCTTGACCTGTCCATCGGTAGATATGCTCATCAGGGTCAGGGCGCTGAAGAGAGAACACTTATGGTCATCAGCTACCTTGCGCATTTTCTCGAGCGTGGTTCTGCCGATGCCCCTTCTTGGAGTGTTGACGATCCTGAGCAGGTTGATATCATCATCCTGGTTTGCGATCACCTTCAGGTAGCTTACAATGTCCCTGATCTCCTTCCGGTCGAAGAAACTCTGTCCGCCGGTTACCTGGGAGGGAATCCCCCGTTCAGTGAACTTGGTCTCCAGGATGGCAATCAGGCTGTTGGTTCTCACCAGTACACCGAAATCACTGAATGGCCGGTCCTCTTTCTTGTGGATCATGAGAATCTCATCTGCAATGGTTGAAGCCTCATCCTCGTCATGGGCAGGGTGGATAAGCCGGATGGAAGAGCCCTTCCCACTATCAGTCCAAAGCTTCTTGTCCTTCCTCATCTGGTTGTTTACGATCAGGCGGTTTGCTGCCTCGAGGATATTTCCAGTGGAACGGTAGTTTCGTTCAAGCTTTATTTCCAGTCTCTCAGGGAATTCCCGCTCAAACATCACCAAATTCTCATAGTTTGCACCTCTCCAGCTATAGATGCTCTGGTCGTCATCACCAACCACGCAGAGATTGCGGCTCTTTTGTGCAAGCAGCTCGACCATTCGGTACTGGGAAAGGGATGTATCCTGGAACTCATCCACAAGAATATGGCTGTATCGTGCCCTGAGTTCATCTAGGATTTCAGGATGCTTGTCAAACAATTCAAGGGGTTTCATGATCAGGTCATCAAAGTCGACAGCATTGTATGCCTTGAGGTGCTTCTCGTACTCGTAGTAAAGATTCCTGATCTTGTCTGAGGCATTGGGGCCAAAGACCTTACGCTTTGTCTTGATATCACTGAACAACGATGAAAGCTCAAACAAGTCAAAACTCTCAACAACATAATCGAGATTCTGGATTACCTCCTTCATCAAGGCTTTCCTGTCATTGGTATCATAGACAGTGAAATTATTCTTGAACCCCAAATGCTGGATATACTGCTTGAGAACTCCCATGCCGAAAGCATGGAAAGTGGTCGTGGTAAGTTTCTTCAATGGCAAGCCAGTGAGGGAACGCACCCGCTGTGCCATCTCCTTTGCTGCCTTATTGGTGAAGGTCAATGCAAGGATGGAGTGTTCATTGATCCCTTTCTCCAACATATGCGCGATACGAAAGGTCAGCATTCTTGTCTTTCCACTACCGGCTCCGGCTATAACAAGCAGGGGGCCGTGCAAAGTGGATGCAGCTTTGCACTGCTCAGGGTTGAGCTCTTTTTCTAAATTGAATTGCATGGTTCCTCAGATTCGTTTAATGAATACCGAATCGATTCCGACCCCAAGGACAACCAAGCTGGTTACAATCAGGCCGGAGACAATGACTCCGCCGAATACTGCCATCATGGTCTTGCGCTTGTCAAGGCCCAAAATCCAGGAACCAAGGGTTCCCGTCCATGCACCGGTGATCGGCAAGGGTATTGCCACAAAAAGGAGAATACCCCAATAACCATACCGGTTGACCTTAGGGGCAACGCGTCTTTGTGCCCTGGCAACAAAACGATCAAAGAAGGAGGCGTACCACCTCCAATGTTCATGGAATAGCTTATGAAATGTTGCCAGAAATGTGTACACGATTGGGGCGACCAAGGCATTGGTAAGCACACAAAGAGGAGTTGCTATGAGGAGGGAAACCCCATTGAAATATGCGTAGGGTATGCCTCCTCTCAATTCACTGATAGGGAGAAGTGAGAGCAAGATACTAAAAAACAACGTGGGACTATCCATACAACCATCCTCTAGGAAGGAATTTCTTCATCAACAAGTATCGCTGAGGCAGGGCAGACTTCATGGCAGCAGTAACATCGGATACAAGCCTTGGGGTCGATGATGATACGTTTATCAACCATCGTCAAGGCTCCGGCAGGACAAATGTCGATGCATTTCCTGCAAGCAATGCAAGGATCGACCAGGAAGACAGGAGCCTTGCGCTCCTTCTTCACCTTCCAGCGGATATATCGACTGAAAATAAAGGGGACGATCAATGAGTGGATAAAACTGGTGCGCTTTTGCATCTCGATACGTACGTAGTCTTCCTGTACCAGCTCTTCAGCAGAGAGAGCTGGGTAGGAGGAGGGCTTCTCACCCAATCCTCTCCTAATTCCCTCTGCAACAATGGGAACGAGTAGAGGATCATACCCCATGATCTGAGCCTGGGCATAATCCAATGCCACAGGGTCACGGCTGGCGATCAAGAGGCCAAGATGACGCGAAACGCCGTTTGCCGGGCCTGGCCCCTCCATGGCGATGATTCCGTCCATCAGGCTGAACGCGGGCTTCACGATGGATGCAATGCCCACCATCAGGGACGCAAACTGTTCACGAGAAGGGAACTGTACATGGCAGGGACTCTTGTAGAGATTGGGCACCAATCCAAACAGGTTCTTGACCGCTCCTGTGGCGTACATCAGTTGGTGTGTCTTGAACTTGGGGAGGCTGAAGACCATATCCACCTGAGACAGTACAGCAGCGAGAGGAAGCTTCTTGCCACGGGTATATGGAATTGTGTAGGTCGTAGGTTGTTTGGTGAAGTCAATCCACTGCACACCTTCCTCTTCACATATTTGATATATACCAGAAGCTTTTGGTTGGAAATTGGGTTTCTGCAATCCTGGGGAATCTCCAACCAAGACTTCTTTTGCGCCTTGGCTCTTGAGATGCCTGATCATAGCCCTGAGGACGGCAGAATGCGTGGTTATGCCACGTTCTTCCTTGGCATCACTGAGAATATTCGGCTTAAGAAGAATACGCTTATCCCTGACCTCAGGCATTTCTCCTTTCTCGCAGGCCAGGGCAACCGCCTTGTCTACCAACGCTTGTTCATATTGTTCACATCGTACAATGGCGACATTGCTCATACATCTCTCCTGATCAGGCAAAAATAGAGTGGACCTCGGCCCTCTCCACGGTCGGGAAGGATGATGGAGCCATAGCGTCTCTCCTCGCTTCCCTCTGTTTTACTGTCCACAATAGTAAATCGGCCGATTCGCTTGTCAAACAACTTTTCTACGACCCGTTCATTTTCTCCTGGGTTGATCGAGCAGGTGCTGTACAGGATATATCCTCCCACCTTTACTGCCTCGAGGGCTGCAGCAAGCATGGCAAATTGGGTGATGGCAAGTCGTTTGGGTCTCGATGGGCTCCACATAGCTAGAGCCTTTGGGTCATGCAACACATGGCGTTCACTGGAACAAGGGGCATCGAGCAATACCCGGTCATATACATTCTGTTCATAGAGTGACCAGCGCGTAGCATCATGGGCTGTTACCTGAACAATAGCCTGTTCTGTTTCGCTGAGGTGGTCCTTTACCACCTGCTTCAGTCTTGCCCTCCGGGCAGAAGAACGGTCATTGGAGACCAGTCTTCCTTCACCCTGGAGACAGGAAGCAAGCACAAGCGTTTTCCCACCTGGGGCTGCACACATGTCAAGGACAGTCTCTCCCTTCTGCACCCCAAGCAGTTTCGCTGCGAGAACCGATGCTTCATCGAGGTAATATGGTTGGGTCAGCCCCTCATCGTACGCGATAGGAATTTTGTCCTCAATCAAGGCTGCCTTCAGCGGTTCCCAGCGATCCTCGTAGATATCCTGGTAATATGCCCCAAACAGCGTCTCTCCATCTGCTTTGCCCTTCTGTTTTGCCATGGTCAGACTGTACCAACTTTTATCCCTCTTGTGAACCTTTTCCTCTTATGATATGCTCAGCCATGGCGTATATAACTGCATTTCTCGAAGGCATTATCAGTTTTATCAGTCCCTGTATCCTCCCCATCCTTCCGCTGTACTTCTCGTACCTTGCCGGTGGTGTGGCAGAACAGGATCAGGAAAAGAATCTGCTGTTGAAAAACAGCATAGCATTCGTCATTGGATTCACTATCCTCTTTGTAGCACTTGGGGCTGCATCAACCACCATCGGACAGTTCCTTCAGAGTCACTTGGACATGCTCAACCGTATCGGTGGTGTCCTGGTCATCCTCTTTGCCCTGAACAACCTGGGATTCGTTCTGATACCAGCATTGAACAACAACCACAAGTTCCAGATGAAAGGCTTACAGAACATGAATGTTCCCAAGTCGATGCTCTTTGGCTTGGTCTTTGCCTTGGGCTGGACTCCCTGTGTTGGCCCCTTGCTCGGAAGTGCCCTCATGATGGCGGCAAATGCTGAAATGGTAACCAAGGGTATGCTGACTCTTTTCTTTTATGCCATGGGCCTTGGCATTCCATTCCTGCTCTCGGCAATCCTGCTCGAGCAGCTCGAAGGTGTCTTTGCAGCAATAAAGAAGCATTCCAAGCTTATCACGATAATCAGCGGTCTCTTCCTTCTGGCCTTCGGCATTGCCTTGACCTTGGGATTCAATCCAGCCGCACTATTTCTTTAGGAGTTTTTCATGAAAAAAAATACCCGTACCCTGATGATTACCCTGATTTCATTCATCGTAATCATTGTCGTCGCCTCAGTTGCATACAATGCACTTAAGGAGAGTAGCGCTCCAGCTGTCTCTCTCACTCCAAATCTTACAAATATTCCCACTGCTGCAGAAAAACCTGCCGCCGTTGATCCATCAATTGATGCAGTAGAAGAGCCAATTGTGGCCACAACAACTTCTGCAGTAGATGAGCCGGTCGCGACTCCTTCTGCGGTAACAGCTGATGCAGAAGCGGATGCCCCAGAAACGGAAGCTCCTGCGGAAGAAGCCCCAAAGATGCCGGATATTCCTCTCTTTACCTTGGACGGGGAAGAGACCAGTTTTGATGCCGTACGGCAGGGCAAACCAGCAATCATCAACTATTTCGCTTCCTGGTGTCCTCCCTGCAAGCAGGAACTCCCTCACTTCCAGGCTGCATATGATACCTATGGTGATGAGATCAGCTTCATCTTCCTCAATGCAATGGATGGACAGAGAGAGACTCTGGAAACCATTACCAAGTTTATGGAAGAGTTCCCGTTCACCGGTCCTGTCTACACGGATGAAGGGGTTTTTGCCTACATCTTCCAGACAAACAGCCTACCGACCACCGTGTTCTTCAATGCTGATGGCTCAATAGCCAATGGCTATCTCGGGTATGTCAGTGAGACTGCACTGCAGGAGAATATTGACCGGTTGCTTATACAAGAGTAAGCATATAGCCGACGTAGAACAGAGCGCTTCCCCCGATACAGAACAAATGCCAGATGGCATGGTAGTGGGGGAGGCGTTTACTTGCGTAAAAGATCACCCCGATACTATAGGTAAGCCCTGCTGCGATGATCCATTTGATCAAGTCAGAAGGAAGGTAGGGCACAATGTCCTTCCAGAAGAATACGATCAGCCACCCCATGGCAAGATAGAGTAGAACATGCAATACCTTGGCTTTTCCCCAGAAAATGAGGGTAAGGACGATACCTATTACCGCAACCAACCAGACCAACATCGTGATCCGGTAGGCAACAGGGGTTCCAATGTACATCATCAATGGCGTATAGGTTCCTGCGATCAGGAAGTAGATGTTGCTATGATCGAGAACCCTGCAAAGCCGTTTCCCATTCCCGTGGGGTAGGGAGTGATAGAGTGCTGATGAGCTATAGAGCAACAACATGGTCAATCCCCAGATGACCAACCCTACCTGGAAAGATGTACTGGCGAGGGAAGGAAGCTTGAATAGGATGGAGATGAGTGCGATGAGCGCAAGAATTGCTCCCACTACATGGGTTATTGCATTTTCCTTTTCTGCCTTCGGGTCATCATAGGAGTGAAGGGTGATATGGTCCTCTAACCAAGCATTGAAACGTTGCATCGTTGATGCCTCCTGTTGCTGGATACCTTAACGATGTGTCTGCTTCTCGGCAATGGTAGATTTCTGCTGTTTGACTACTAGTAGAAATCTATCAGGAGCAAAAAAAAGGGCCCTGAGGCCCTTTTTTAAAGAATATGCTCCAAAAAGAGTTTTGTTCGTTCATTCTTTGGATGGGAGAATATCTCATCGGGTGTACCGACTTCCACAATCCTCCCCTCATCCATGAATACAACCTTTGAAGCAGCTGCCTTGGCAAATCCCATCTCGTGAGTCACCAGAAGCATGGTCATACCACTCTTTGCCAGTTTGAGCATAACATCAAGTACTTCCTTGATCATCTCTGGATCGAGAGCACTGGTGGGTTCATCGAAGAGCATAACCTTTGGTTCCATTGCCAGTGCACGTGCAATGGCAACACGCTGCTGCTGCCCGCCCGAGAGCTGGGGGGGATGTACGTCAGCCTTTTCCTCAAGCCCTACCAGCTTCAATAAGTCCCTTGCTTTCTCCTCAGCCTTCTTTTGTGACATTTTTCTTACTTTCACAGGGGCGAGGGTGATGTTCTGCATGACAGAAAGGTGGGGGAACAGGTTGAAGGACTGGAACACCATCCCTACCTCCTCACGAATCTTTCTCAAATCTACATGTGGGTTTGTTACCTCATCCTCATCGATAAAGATTTTACCACCGGTTGGATTTTCTAATTTATTGACACTTCTGAGCAAGGTGGATTTTCCACTACCCGATGGACCGATGATCACAACGACTTCGCCATTCTCCACCGTAAGGTCAGCGTGTTTGACAGCTTTCACCAGGGTCTTGTTTGCAGTAATATAATCCTTTGAGAGATCTTCAATACGTATTCTAGCCATTCTGATGCAACCTTTCCTCCAGGATGCCTACCAAGCGGGAGAGCAGGAGGGTAATGATGAGGTATATGAGCGCAACAACCAACATGGTTTCCAAGGAGAGGAAGGTCCGACTGATATACTCCCTTCCTTTTCTCAGGATGTCACTGAGTGCAATTGCAGAGACCAAAGATGAATCCTTGAGCATCGAGATGAACTCGTTTCCGATTGCTGGAAGTATTACCTTTACCGTCTGGGGGAGTATGACATAGCGGAATGCCTGGGAGCGGCTCAAGCCCAAGGCAATGGCAGCTTCCATCTGTCCCTTGGGGATAGCCTGGATACCTGCACGTACAATTTCTCCCATGTAGGCTCCGAAACAGATGGAGAGTGCAACGACTGCTGCAACCATCCCCTGTATCTTGAAGAAACGACCCATTGCATAGTAGATGAAGATCAACTGGACGAGGAGGGGAATACCCCGGATCAATTCTACATAGACGCCGCTGAGCATATTGACCCAACGACGTTTACTCACTGAACCAAGGCCTGTAACTGTTCCGATAATCAAGGCACCCAAAATTGCGAAGATTGTAGCCTGGAAAGTAACAGGGGTTCCCTTGATGGTCACCATGAAAATATCACGATAGGGTTGGGGTTTGAACATAACCAGGCCAGCAAGCAAGAGGATTGCACTGAAGAAGGTAATCCTCCATGAATTCAGTACATGTCCATCATCCTTACGCGGGATGAGCACCCCATCGGTCATCTGGATGGTGAGGGCCTTTTTTTTCTGAGCAGTTGGATCAACAGAGACCACCTGGTCCCGTATCTTCTGCATTTTCACTGTTTCATTATCAAATGGTTGTTTTTCCATATATTCTCACATTCTACTGATATAAGGGAAGTACTACATAATTATGCATGTAAAGTCAAGCTACTCTGTATAATTATTCACATATTCCCGATAAACAGTACAGCCGCCTCACGGCGGCTGCAGCAGTAGTGAAACAAGGTCTGTTTAGATGATGCCCCACTTCTCTTTCAGTGCATCCATTGTCCCATTCTCTTCCATGGTCTTCAGTCCATTGTTGACCAGGTCAAGTACTTCACTGTTACCCTTCAGGGTTGCAATGGCAATCGGTTCAGGCTCTCCCAAGTCACTGGCACTACCGGTGATCTTCAGTTTGCTGGCATAGTTGTCATTGGTCATAACGAAGTCACTGGCGATGACAGAGTCGGTGACCACTGCATCAAGATTGCCGTTGAGCATATCCTCGATGGCAAAGCCGACTTCATCATAGGCCTTGATGGTTACACTGAAGTCGTCACGACTCTGGTCAAAATCATCAAGGAAGATATGGCCGGTGGTTCCCAGCTGTACACCAACGGTTTTGTTATTGAGGCTTGCAGTATTGGAAAGTTCTGTATCAGAGACAGGAGCCAGGATTGCCTGGGTTACTACAAGAATCGGAGTGGAGAAATCCATGGTAGCCTTTCTCTCTTCAGTGACTGAAACGCCACTGGCAACAGCATCATAGGCACCGTTTGCAAGACCGGCAAAGATCCCTTCCCATGCAACATTGACGATACTGATCTCAACATCATTGACCTTTGCAATTTCTTCAACCAGATCAATCTCAAATCCAACGATATCCCCATTCTCATCGACAAACTCCAGTGGGGGCCAAGCACAGTTGGCTGCAAAGACGTAGGATTTCTTTCCGCTCTCAGCCTGGGCCTGGGCGAAGACCAGTGTGGAGGACAGTACAAGCAACAGGGTAGCAACAACAAGTATTTTTTTCATGATCATCTCCTTCTTGTGATATGCGAATAATGCATAGATATGCAAGTATTGTCAACTATTTAAGAATAAATATGCACAAAAAGGCGAATAAAATGCAAAAAACAAGGAGCCGAAGCTCCCTGTCCTTTCGTAAAAAACTGCTTACAGCAGATTCCACTTCTCCTTCAATGCATCAAAGGAGCCGTCTGCCTTGGCCTTTGCCAGTCCCTCGTTGATGAGATCAAGGAGTTCCTGGTTGTCCTTCTGTACGGCAATTGCAATATCTTCTTGGGTGAACGGTTCACCGGCAACCTTCAGACGTGAGCTGTAGTTTTCGTTTGAGAGTACGAAATCACTGGCGATCAATGAGTCACAGACAGCAGCATCAACATTGCCGTTGAGCATATCCTCGATGGCAAGTCCGATATCATCATATGCTCTTCTCTCGACAGGATACGATTCCAATGCAAAGTCTCCGGTAGTACCAATCTGGACCCCGATTTTCTTTCCTTCCAGATCCTCGATGCCTTTAATACTGCCTGCGTCTTCATTGCGGATGATTACGACCTGTCCAGCGGAGAGAATGGGAGAGGAGAAGGCCATGGTGGCTTTTCGCTCTTCAGTTACGGTCACGCCACTTGCAACACCATCATAGGCACCACCAGCAAGACCGGCGAAAATGGTATCCCAGGGGATGTTCTTCACTGACATGGGAACTCCGACCTTCTCACCGATAAGCGGTATCAGTTCAACCTCAAATCCGGTAAGGGTACCATCTTCAACAAACTCAAGTGGGGGCCAGGTTGCATCGGTGGCAAAAACATAGCTCTCTTTTTTCTCTTCTTTCTTGCAGCCGGTAAGCACGAGTGCAAAGACCAGTGCCACCATCAGCGCTGCTATCATGGTTTTTTTCATGTTGTTTCCTTATACATATTATGTAATGTTAGATTCTTGTCTGGATAATGGGCAACTTTGTTACCTCTGTCAATGACCTATGATCTGGTAGGTTGCACTCAAGCCGATGATAAGTCCGAGCAAGATGCCTCCCAGCACCTGGCTGAAGGAGTGTCCAAGCATGGTTTTCAGATTCTCGGGAGTGAACTGGCCTTCTCGATGGATATCACTGAGAAGTCTGCTCCACTCGTTGATAACTTCAGCTTGCTTCCCTGCTGCCCTTCGAATGCCCATTGCATCATGAATGACGATTGCAGCAAACGTAGCTGCTATGGCAAAAGCTACCGTACCGATACCCTCGGTGAATGCGATTGAGGTAGTAAGCGCAATAACACCAGCGGCGTGGCTTGAAGGCATTCCTCCTGTGCTGAAGAGCATGGACCATACAAACTTCCTCTCAAAGAGTACATTGATGAAAGGTTTCAGGAATTGTGCAATAAAGAAAGCAAGCGCCGCAGAAATAAATGGGGCATTTTCCAACAAGGCATTGTTCATGCCCAATAGAGTAACTTTTTTCCCCTGCTTGCGCAAGATTCTATCTTGTTCTAGAGTTGCACTCAACATTATCCTTGGAGCAGTCATGTACGTTTCACAGCAAAAAAGTGATGCCATCCAATTCTGGGTGCTGAATATTGCCTCATTCTTCGGCCAACTGTCCATTGCAATGGTCAATCTAGCACTCGTATACCATCTTCGAAGAGCCTTCTCCCTTGGTGCGGACCAAATAGGGGTTGCAGCCTCCATTACCACTGCGACGTACTTGGTCTTTTGCCTGGTTGGGGGTAAGTTCACCGTCCATTTCCGCCCACGCCACCTTGTGGAGACCTCTCTGGTTGGAATGGCAATTGCAGTCTTGCTCTTTGTCTCCACAAAGACTCTCTCCATCGCATACCTTGCTTTGGTGTTCTATGGGGCTTTCATGAGTCTGCTGTGGCCACAGATTGAGGGTTGGTTCTCGAGGGGAAAGGAGGGGGCACAGCTTAATCATGTCTCCAATGCCTTCAACTTCTCCTGGTCATTTGGAGTCGGAGTCTCCAGCTATATTGCCGGTATTCTCGTTGAGGTTTCCACCACCACTCCCTTTTATGTTGCCATCCTCATGTTCTTTCTGGTATTCCTTCTCCTTGTAATAACCAGTGCATTGGTACCGGGGATCAGGGCAGTGCAGAGTGAACATGCCGACAACAAGGAAAATGGTAGGGAGGATGCAAGTACGCCTCTGCGATTCTATGCTTGGGTAGGCATTATCTCTTTATACAGCGGTATGAGTGTCATCCTTACCATCTTCCCTCTGTATGCGCAGGATGTGCTGAAGATCAGTGAAAGCCAGACCGGCTTGCTCTTGCTTGTGCGTGGGGTTGCAACCTGTCTTAGTTTTTTAGTACTGGGAAAGTTGGAGTTCTGGCACTTCAAGAAGCGATACATCTTTCTGGTGCAACTACTCTTTGGAGTGCTCTCCCTTGTTGCCATGGGGTTCTCCTCTCCGATTCCCTTTGCAATCTTCTTCCTGTTGTTTGGAATACTGTTTGCATTCGCCTATGACCAGAGCATGTTTCACGGGGCAAGTGGCAGTGTGAATCGATCGGGGAGAATGATCATCCATGAGGTCTTGCTGACCGTAGGAACCATCCTGGGGGCAGTTGTGGGAGGAAGTGTGTACGAGCAACTCTCTTTCTCCAAGGTATTGCTTGTCATTGGAACTGCCGCCATCATCCTCGTGATGGTTGAATTGCTTGTTGCCTTCTTTATTGAAAGGAACAGGATTACGGGAAAGTAGTTTTACACACAACCTAGAGTTCGTATACAATAGATATCAAAGACGCCAAAAGGAGCCCACTATGAGCAAGACCTTGACTGAAAAAATTCTAGCTTCCCATCTGGAAGAGGGAACACTGGGAACGGGAAACCCAATCGGGATCCATATTGACCAGACGCTCACACAGGATGCCACCGGTACCATGGCCTACCTGCAATTCGAGGCAATGGGTTTGGATCGTGTCCAGAACGAGTTGGCTGTAAGCTATGTTGATCATAATACCATCCAAGTAGGATTCGAGAACGCAGATGACCATCACTACCTGCAGACCGTTGCCGCTGCCAAGGGTGTAGTATTCTCTCGCCCAGGAAATGGAATCTGCCATCAAGTGCATCTGGAGAGATTCGGCAAGCCTGGAAAAACCCTGCTTGGCAGTGATAGCCATACCCCAACCGGTGGTGGTATCGGTATGATAGCAATCGGAGCCGGTGGGCTCGATGTGGCGGTTGCAATGGCCGGCCAACCTTTCCACTTGATCAGCCCGAAAGTCATAGAAATCCGTCTCCATGGGAAACTTCGTCCTTGGGTCTCTGCGAAAGATGTCATCCTGACCGTTCTTGAACGCTTCGGGGTGAAAGGCAATGTGAACTGTATCTTTGAATACACCGGTGTAGGCGTCGAGACACTGGAAGTCCCTGAGCGTTCGACCATCTGCAACATGGGGGCCGAATGTGGCGTCACCACGAGTATCTTCCCCTCGGACGAGAAAACACGTGCATTCCTGAAGGCTCAGGGAAGAGAAGATGACTGGATTGCACTCAGTGCTGATGAGGGAGCAGTCTATGACGACCTGTTTGAAATCGATCTCTCAGCCTTGGAGCCCAAGGTAGCATGTCCCCATTCACCGGGGAATATTGCAACCGTAGCATCGCTTGCTGGGAAAAGGGTTGAGCAAGTCCTTATCGGTTCCTGCACAAACTCCAGCTATGCAGACATGAAAAAAGTTGCAGATATTCTTGATGGACATACAGTGGCGGATCATGTAAGCCTTGGCATTGCCCCGGGAAGCCGTGAGGTACTCCTGATGCTCAGCAAGGATGGTTCATTGGCCAAGATGATCGCCAGTGGTGCCCGTATCCTGGAAAGTGCCTGTGGGTTCTGTATTGGAAACCATCAGAGTCCTGGAACCGACGGGGTCTCACTCAGGACCAGCAACCGCAACTTCGAAGGTCGTAGCGGAACCAAGAGTGGCCAGGTATATTTGGTCAGTCCTGAAACAGCTGCCCTTGGTGCAATAAGCGGGCAGTTCACCGATCCACTCTCCTCCCACGGTATTTCCTTCCCCAAGGTAGTCCACCCTGAACAGTTCCTGATTGATGACTCCATGTTCATCTTCCCTCCCGAGGATGGCAGTGGTGTTGAGATCTTCCGGGGGCCCAATATTGGGGATCCACCAAAGAACACCCCGCTCAAGGAGGATCTGGACGGGTATGTAACAATCAAGGTAGGGGACAAGATCACCACCGACCATATCATGCCTGCTGGAGCCAGGCTCAAGTACCGCTCAAATATTCCTGTGTACTCCAAGTTTGTCTTTGAGCCGGTTGATGAGCATTTCAGTGAACGCTGTACGGAGAATCAGGACCGGGGCAAGGACAACTTCATCGTAGCCGGTGCCTCCTATGGGCAGGGATCGAGCCGGGAACATGCGGCAATTTGTCCCATGTACCTCGGGGTGAAAGCGGTTATCGCCGTTTCCATAGAGCGAATCCACCAGAACAATCTGTGTAATTTCGGTATCGTACCGCTTACCTTCATGAATGAAGAAGACTATTCCCGGTTCGACCAGAACGATGAACTGGTGATTGAGAACATCGCAGAGCAGATCAAGGGTGAGACGGTTGTCTTGAAGAACAAGACCAAGAGCAGGGAGATAACCCTCCGCTGTGATATCACCGATGGCCAGAGAGCCATGCTCATTGGTGGTGGTCTGCTGAATATTCTTAAGGAGAAAGCTTGATGGAAATGGCAATACGCATGAAAGATGGAGCCCTGGTGGTGCCTGACAGTGTCATCATCCCTTACATCGAGGGAGATGGGGTAGGTCAGGAGATCTCCTCGGTTATGAAGAATGTGGTTGAAGCGGCAGTCAAAAAAGCCTATGGAGATACCAAGCAGATAACCTGGAAGGAGATACTTGCAGGAGGAAAGGCAAAGGACCTTACCGGAAACTACCTTCCCGAGGAGACCCTTGAGGCAATCAGGCAGTACAAGGTGGCGATCAAGGGACCCTTGACGACCCCGGTAGGGAAGGGAATCCGTTCCTTGAATGTGACCCTCCGCCAGACCCTCGATTTGTATGTCTGTCTCCGTCCGGTTACCTATTACCAGGGGGTTCCTTCCCCTGTCAGACACCCGGAGAATGTTGATATGGTAGTCTTCCGTGAGAATACGGAAGACATCTATGCCGGCATCGAATGGGAATCGGGGAGTGAAGAAGTTCGTAAGGTCATCGCATTCCTCAAAGAGGAGATGCAGGTGAGCAAGATCCGCTTTCCTGAAACCAGTGCCCTGGGAATCAAACCGGTTTCTGTTGAAGGAAGCGAACGCCTGATCCGCAGTGCTATCTCCTATGCACTGGAAAACAACCGACGCAATGTTACGTTGGTACATAAAGGGAATATCATGAAATTCACCGAAGGTGGATTCAGGAAGTGGGGTTATGAACTAGCAAAACGTGAATTTGGAGCCACTGAGGACGAGCATGGAACTGTGAAGATTGATCGGGAAGGCCAAGAACCGCTGGTCATCCAGGACTGTATCTGCGATGCCTTCCTGCAGAATATCCTGCTCAAGCCTGAAGCATATGATGTCATTGCCACGCTTAATCTCAATGGGGATTATGTTTCCGATGCCTTGGCAGCTGAGGTTGGTGGTATCGGTATCGCCCCTGGGGCGAACATAAACTATGAGAGCGGCTTTGCAATCTTTGAAGCAACTCATGGTACTGCCCCTGATATCGCTGGAAAGAACATTGTGAACCCTCTTTCCCTGGTACTCTCCGCACAGATGATGCTCTCCTATCTTGGATGGAATGAAGCTGCTGAGCTGGTTACCAGTGTTGTCCAGAAGGCGATCAGAGAAGGGATGGTTACCTCTGATTTTGCTCGCTTGATGGAAGCTGAAGGCAAGGAGTGCACAAGGTTGGGAACAAAGGAGTTTGGTTCCTATCTGGTGTCATTGCTCTAGAGAAAATTCAGAAAAATCTGTAATCAGGCCGTGGACACCCTCCATGGCCTGAATTGTCTGTATGTCGGCTCCAGGGCTTCCAACAGCATACATGCTCCCAATTCCCGCCCTGCTTGCTGAGAGAATGCCGGCCTTCGTATCTTCAAAGACCGTACATGCCTCTGGTTTGAGACCCAGGGCCTTGCAGGTATCCTGGTAGATATCTGGCTCAGGCTTTCCTTTTCTCTTTCCATTGTCATATATGATCAAGGAGGAGGGTACGTACTTGCTGAGAGAGAACCATGCCTCATAGCGGCGGATGTTGTCCTCTCCTGCACTGGTGGCTATGGCAAGGGGAATACCGGCCAGTTTAGCTCGTTTGAAGAGAGTAATTGCACCCGGGGCAAGGCTGAGGGGACGGTTGTCAAGACAAATGTCCTCATAGATCCCCTCCTTCTCCCTGCTGATACGAATGACCTCTTCCTTGCTGGGGAGTCTCCCCAATAGGTAGGCAATTGTCTCAGCATTGGTCCTTCCGTTGAGGTGGTGGCTTTCTTCTTTCGCGAGCGGTTTGTTCCTCAGGCGCAATGAAATGGCACCCCATGCTTGCCGATGATACTCGGTATCCCAAAACAGGGTGCCATTGAAATCGAAGATCAGGGCCTTATCGGTCCTCAAGCGGTACCACCTTGCGTACGTGTGGGCCAGAGTAGACCTGGCGAGGGCGACCAATCTTCTGGTACGGATCGTGTCTCCATTCAAGCCAGTGGGCGATCCATCCAGGGAGCCGGCCCATGGCAAAGAGCACGGTGAACATCGACTCGGGAATCCCAATTGCATGGAAGATGATCCCCGTATAGAAATCCACATTCGGATACAGGTTGCGTTCGATGAAATAGGGGTCATTCAGGGCAGCCTGTTCAAGATCCATAGCAATTTGCAGGAGCGGATCGCTCTGGCTGTCAGCGCCCAGGACTTGCTGGCTGAGACGTTTTGCAATCCTTGCCCTTGGGTCATAGGTCTTGTACACCCTGTGCCCGAATCCAGAGAGCCTGAACGGGTTCTCCTTGTCCTTTGCCATTGCAATCACCTGCTCGATGCTGAGTCCTTCATTATGGATTTTCAACAACATCTGCATGACTGCTTGGTTGGCTCCACCATGCTTGCTTCCCCAAAGGGCACAACAACCTGCTGCAACGGAAGCATACAGATTTGCCTCGCTGCTGCCTACCAGGCGAACAGCACTCGTGGAACAGTTCTGCTCATGGTCTGCATGGAGGATCAGGAGGATGTTCAATGCCCTGGCATGCAAAGGATCAGGGATATAGGCATTTACCGGTGTATGGAACATCATGTTCAGGAAGTTCTCACAGTAGGAATACTTGTAGGAGGGATCGACGAAGTCCAATCCATTCATCTGACGATAACTGAATGCAGCGATGGTTCTCATCTTGGAAAGCAGTCTGCTGACCGTCAAGTCGACATTCTCTTCCGGGTCGGCATCCTCCAATTCAGGATAGAATGCAGAAAGCGATGCAACCATTGCCGAGAGAATTGACATAGGGTGGGCTTCCTGCGGATAGTCACGGAAGAAGTTCCTCATATCAACGTGGAGCAGTGAATGCCGGTTGAGCATGTCTGCATAGGTGTGACGTTGGGCAAGCGTTGGCAGCTCTCCTTTGATCAGGAGATGGGCAACCTCAACGAAATCACAGTTCTCCACCAGGTCCTCAATATCATATCCGCGATAGCGGAGGATTCCCTGCTCACCATCAACAAAGCAGATATTGCTCATACAGGATCCTGTATTTACAAAGCCGGGGTCATACGTGATGAATCCAGTACTTTTTCTCAGGGAGGTTATATCAATTGACTTTCCACCCATGTTGTCAGTGATGACAGTGAGATCGAATTCGCTGTCCTCAAGGACCAGTTTAGCTGCTTTTTCTTTGATATCCATTTCATAGCCTCCTTTAGGGGGTCATTTTGTGTCTTTTTTCGTGAGCAGGTGTGTGAAATGTATCCTAGATTGATGCTTTTGGAAATATACCACCTACGTATTCTTCCTTTTCTTTCTCCCCGGTAATGGTTATACTACTAGGTATCAATCCTAGGAGATGCCCCATGGAAGAATTTGTATTGCCGCTGGATGAGGAAATTGTCGATATCGCAGACTTTTTTAAGGTCTTTGGAGATCCCACCCGATTGAAAATCCTCTTTCTGCTTGAGCAGGGGGAGAGAGGCGTCAATGCAATCAGTGAAGAACTGAACATGCAACAGAGTACCATCAGCCAACAGCTCAAACTACTCAGGGCCCGTCGCTTGGTGCGTTTCAGAAAGGACGGGCGTAATGTTCTCTACCGTCTCAATGACGAACATATCCACGACATCCTTGCCATGGGTATCGAGCACTACCAGGAATTACTCTGATCAATACCTCTGGGACTCATCTTCTGTATATTCACCAAAAAGATCCAGGCACATCTCTCTCTCTGCTTGGGTAAGGTTGAGTACTTCCTGATCCTTGCATCCCTCCTGTATGTACCGATAGATGTAATCATCCCGAAATCCAATTGCCTCGGCGTCCTCAGGTGTGCACCCGTAGTACACCTCCTTGATGTTTGCCCAGATGCTTGCAGAGAGACACATCGGACAAGGATAACAGGTGGTGTAGAGTATGCAACCAGAAAGGTCATGGGTCCCTTTCTTCTTGCACGCTTCACGGATGGCATTTATTTCTGCGTGCGAGGTCGGGTCGTGGTTTGCCAACACACTGTTTGAGGCAACATAGAGAGAACCATCGGTCGTGTCCACAACCACAGCACCAAAAGGACCACCTTCATCGTTGTTCATGGTCTTTCGTGCTTCTTCTATCGCCATTTGTAAATACGCTTTCGCATCCATAGTACTCTCTCTCCATCCACCACTATAGCATACGTTTCTCTGTAGATAAAATACCGCCCTCAGTCTTTGAAGGCGGTAGTGACTAACAGCTTAACCGCGTTTGGAACTGGCGATCAAGCGGATTGCATTGATATTGATGAATCCCTTGCAATCAACTGGCTCATACCCACCAGCCTTGTCCATGCTTCCCATCTCCTCGTCGTAGAGGGAGAAGGGGCTTTCTACGCCAGCAAAGATGACATTACCCTTGTACAGTACAACCTTGCTGGTACCTGTGACATGCTTCTGGCTTACGGTGAAGGCAGAGCGAAGCATCTCAAACTCAGGAGCACCCCAGTAACCATTGTAGATCAATTCAGAATACTTGGGCATGAGGCTGTCCCTCAAATGCATTGCTTCCTTGTCCATGGTGATGCCCTCAAGATTATGGTGAGCCTTCCAAAGGATTTCACAGCCCGGGGTCTCGTAGACACCACGACTCTTGATCCCGATATAGCGGTTCTCAACCATATCCACACGGCCGATTGCATTATCATGTCCCATCTTGTTGAGATAGAGAATCATCTGCAGGGGATCAGTGACCACCGTTTGGTCGTTTTCGTTCTTCACAGAGACAGGAATGCCATCTTCGAAGGTGAAGGTCAGCAGTGTTTCCTCATCCTTGGCTTCCTTAGGGCTGAGGGTAAGGCTGTACACATCATCATCAGCGCGAAGTGAAGGATCTTCCAGGATACCGGCCTCATGGCTTATGTGGATAAGATTCTCGTCCTCACTGTATGGCTTCTTGGTGGATGCCTTGACTGGGATATCATACTTCTTTGCGTAGGCGATCATATCGCTTCTTCCCTCGAACTGACTGAGCCATTCTGGGTCTTTCCAGGGACTGATGATCTTCACTTCAGGCATATGCATATAGTAACCGAACTCAAAGCGGACCTGGTCATTTCCCTTGCCTGTGGCGCCATGGGAAACATAGACGGTTCCTTCCTTGCGGGCAATTTCAATCTGGCGTTTTGCGATGATCGGACGGGCCAGAGAGGTTCCCAGCATATAGGTACCTTCATAGATTGTATTTGCCTGGAGGGCAGGGAAGATGTAGTCAGTGACCAATTCCTCTCTGAGGTCTTCCACGTATACTTTTGAAGCACCAGTAGCCAAAGCCTTCTTTTCAATAGCTGCAAAATCCTCGTTCTGTCCGACATTTGCCACATAGGCAATAACATCAAAGCCTTTATTGGCAAGCCATTTCAGGATTACCGAGGTATCCAGTCCTCCGCTGTATGCCAGAATGATTTTTTCCTTATCCATATTCGTTTCTCCCTGTTCGGTATTGTATTCTGCCGTCAGTGTAGTAATTCTTGTGTAGAATGACAAGAGGTTTATGCATAAATATTCGTAAAAATCGTAATATATGCAATTAAAATCGAATATATTCAGAAATATTCTGCATTAATATACATCAATACTAATTCGAAAAAATTCGAAATAGTTATTGCCAAATCATTTTTTCCACTCTATACTGCAGTGGAGGTAGTCAAATGCTGGTATGTGATCAAATAACCAAACGATATGGTAATCAACCAAGGAAAGCAGTCGATACACTGAATCTCTCCATTGCGTCTGGGCAGATATTCGGATTCCTTGGTCCCAACGGGGCTGGTAAGAGTACCACCATCAAGATGCTCACTGGTTTGCTCAAACCAGATTCTGGTTCGATCAGTTTCATGGGATACTCCCTTCATTCTGATCCTCTCAGCTATAAGCGATTAATCGGTTATGTACCTGATGAACCGCTTTTTTATGAGAGAATGAGTGGGTATGAGCATCTCTCCTTCATTGCAGATCTCTATGGGGTTGGTAGCGTGGAACGTAAGCAACGGATTGATGAGCTGGGGGAGCGATTGTTGCTTTCTCATGCATTGAAGGATGAAATCTCTTCCTATAGCCATGGGATGAAACAGAAGCTTTCTATCATATCTGCCCTGTTGCCTTCCCCTAAGTTGCTTATACTCGATGAACCCATGGTTGGGCTGGACCCAAAAGCAGCCTTCATCCTGAAAACGCTCCTGGGTGAGTTTGCTGAATCAGGGAATACGGTATTCTTTTCCACCCATGTCTTGGAAGTTGCCCAGCAACTTTGTAGCAGTCTGGGAATCATAAAGGAGGGGCGGTTGTTGTACAACGGAACCCTACAGGAACTGCAATCGCGTACACAAGAGCTTGATGCAACCCTGGAAGCGTTGTTCCTTGAGCTGACAGAGAACGAGGGGTAAGGCCCATGAACATGCGCGTTGTTTGTATGTTGGTTCGTGCCTTCTTCGCTGGGACCAAGCCGATCAAGGATTTCTTTGAGCGCATCAGTACCTCACGTTCCCGTATCGTGAGTATACTGGCCAGTTTCTTGATAGTCATGGTTTTTATCTATCTTGGTGTCATCCTAGGGGTGAATTACTATAGTTATCAAACCCTTGGTTTGCTTTTGGGCTATCCCTATCTTAGCCTTATCTTTGCCGCACTGTTAGGGTTTGCATTCCAACTGTTTTATAGTCTGGCCAGTGGAACCAGCCTTCTCTATGGGGCAAAGGACATCTTGTTGGTTGGGTCATTGGCTGTACGGCATAGTGAATTAGGAGCAAGTAGGCTGCTGATCGCGTACCTTCTACAAGCTCCCCTGTACTGGTTCATCACGTTTCCAGCCCTCGTTGTTGGCCTCTGGATTGACGGATTCTCCCTGGTATACCTACTTGGCGGACTCTTTTTTCTGTTGATAGGACCGTTTTTTGCCCTCTCCCTCTCTGTCTTGATCTCCATGGTATTGGTAAGGCTCACTAAGGGAAGGAACCACAAGATGGCAGAGGAGCTCTTTAGCGCTGTCGCCTTGGTGCTCCTGATTCTTATGATGACGGTTTCCCTTACCAGGAATATGAGTGAGGATGGTTCGTTGCTCGCGTTCAATTATGAGGCGATGTTGCAGGCTTATGCTCCAATCATCGAGAAGCTCATGGCTATGATCCCCCTTTTCCTTATGCAGGCAAAGATGGTTACCTCCCTTGTAAGCCTGTTTAGTATGCTTGGACTGGGATTGCTTCTCCTCATCGGTTTGATCCTGTTTATTGGATCCACCTATGCAGCAAATCTTTCGTACGTATTGAGCAACCAATCGGTTGCAAGAACCCGAAAAGCCAAGCATTCCCTCCGTTCTACAAGTCCCCATTGGGCTCTCATGAAACGTGAAATGCTCATCATCCGCTCTGAGAGCATGTTTGTGTTTGAAATAGTGGGAGAACTGGGAATCCCGGTTTTACTTCTTGTACTCTATGGATTCATGGGAATCCTGGATGAGCTTTCTGAGGTTGCTTTGCAACTTGTAGAAACCGGAGTATTTCTCCAACTGGTGTATCTGTTGTTGCTTTTGTTCGCTAATCTCAGCATGATCAGCTCAACCAGTGTTTCCAGGGAGGGAAAGCGCTTTAATCTTGATAAACTGTACCCGCTTGATGCAAGTACATTCGTCGGGGCGAAGTTGCTGTTTCATCTTCTGCTGGTCTTCATTCCCCATGTAATCTATCTATCAGCAGCGCTCCTGCTGCTCTCCCTTCCTCTGTGGTATCTTTTTTGGATGATACCTCTGTCATTGCTTTGCATTGGAATGATTGCATGCATGCAACTTTCAATCGATTACCATCATCCAAGGCTCGACTGGAAGGTAAGCCAGCAGGCAATGAAAAGCAATCTGAATGGGCTCTTCGGTATGCTTGCAGCTTTCATATCCTTGGCACTCTTTGCCTTGGTATTGTTGTTGCCAATGCTTATAGGTCTGTCAATGATACTTTCCGTCTTGCTTCTGTTTGGTTTGACCGGTCTTGGCTTCTCTCTTTCCTATCGTTTAGCACTAAATCAGGCTCGTCTATTGCTTTCCAAGTAATCAATGGAGTGCAATACTGCTGACTCCAGGGTGGGGAAGGTGACAAAGGGATACTCCCGGTTCTGCCTGTTCCAAGCAACAATCATCCCATAGTCTGCTGCCTCAAGCATGGGAATATCGGTGGGACCATCACCGATGGCGATAATGGTCTGATAGTCTTCTCTCAGGGAGTCTACTGCCAGAGCTTTGTCACCCGGGCCTGCAATATCGACCAACAAGTGGAAGTTGCCTTCTTCGTTTCTGACGAGTCTTTTTCCACGGATGAACGAGAAAGAGTCTTCCATCCCGAGCTTCTGGAGGAAGGCCCTTGCAATATTTTCCGTACCGCAGGTAAGAATACCCAGGTCACTGATGTGGGAAAGTCTGAGAAGAGCATCTTTTTCCCTCTTGCCAATGGAAGAGAGAAGAATGTCTGCTACTTCATCTATCATGGCTGGGGTAGCCCGCTTGACCAGCTTTTCATAGCGTTGGTGGAAAGATACATCGTCAAACACTCCTTTCTGGTCTTGTTTGATGAAGTGCTTGCCCCGTTTCTTGAACAGGACCCCTCTCTCCTTCGCCGCAGAAAGAATCAGCAGCTGTTCGCTGTCATAGGAGTTGATCGGGTAGAGTGTACCGTCAAAGTCGAAGATGGTTAGGCTTTTCTCTCTCATGCGAGGAGTGTAGCAGGAAGGCAAAAAAAGAGGAAGGGAACAAATCCCTTCCCCCTTACTAAATGCCGGTAGCCTATTTATTTTTGAGCATCCCTTCCATAAATCATGTCAAAGTACTGCATGTCAGTGCTGAGGATCTTGTCCAGACCAGGCACTGTCTTGCGATATGACTCCAAGGTTCTCCACAATTCGAAGAACTCGGGATCTACTTCGTATGATTCTGCATAGACCTTTGCAGCTTCAGCGTCAGCAACACCCTTGATCTTCTCACTCTCGGCATAGGCTTCTGAGAGAATCTGTTTCTCTTCTCCCTCAGTCTTTCCTTGCCACTGTGCGAGTTGACCACGACCGTAGGAGCGGTATGCCTCAGCAATCTGGTTACGTTCCTTGATCATCCTCTGATATACACTCTCAGTGAGATCATCACTGTAGCGAATCTGGCGGATAACGATGTCGATCAGTTCAATACCGAACTCATCGGTGAATTGTTTTGCTTGGGCAAACATCATATTGCTCAAGCCATCACGACCGATACTGATCGTCTCCTGCTTGGCAACGGTTGCTGTGAGGTTACGCAGTCTCTCAGCATCCTCGATGCTTTCGACATTCTGTACCTGCTCTTCGACCTCGATGACATTGATCTCATTGCTGTTCCTTACCGCCTCATTGAGATAGTTCTCACTGATGATGGTACGGATAGAAGAATCAAGGACATCGTTCAGCCTGAATATACCATTGTTGAGCGTATTAACGGTCTCATAGTATTTTGCTGGATCTGCAATTCTCCATCTGGCTGTGGTATCAACCCAGATGAACTGGTTTTCCTTGGTTGGGATCCTCTGCGCAGCCCCATCCCAGGAGAGTATTTTCTTGGGATAGATTACTACGTTGTCTACCAGCGGCATCTTGAACTTAAGTCCAGCTGTCTGTGCTGTATCGACAATCTTGCCGAATCGGGTGATTACCGACTGTTGGCCTTCTGAGAGGATGTAGAAAGGTCCAAGCAAGATGAAGATGGCAATAAAGACAACGAGGACTACCAGGGTGGTAACTAGTTTCTTATTGGTATTTGTGCTCATTTTGTACCCCCTTCAATCATCTGCACCGGAAGGAAGTTGCTCAGGTTCTTGTCGACCAGAGTAACCGATCCACTTTCAGTGGGATTGATGACTGCCTCCATTGTCTCAATGTACAATCGAGTTCGAGTAATGGTCTGTGACTGTTCATAGACCTCTCGGACGCTGTTGAATCGTGCCACGTCACCTTCAGCTTGGTTAACACGTTCAGCTGCATATCCTTGTGCTTGCTGGATGAGCTTGTTTGCCTCACCTCGGGCCGAAGGAATGACCTTGTTGTAGTTCTGCTTTCCTTCGTTGATCAAGCGGTTCATATCCTGGATTGCCTTGTTGACATCCTCAAAAGCATCCTGAACTTCTCCAACCGGTGGTACGATGTTCTGTAACTTGACGGTAACAACCCGTACGCCCAATTCGTAGGCATCAAAGATTTTCTGCATATTCTCTTGTGCTTCAATCTCGATTCGGGTACGTTCACTGGTCATGACAGAGAGGATTGGAAGATCGCCCACCAGTTTGTTCATGACACTCTGGCTGATATCTCGCAGTGTTGTTTCCCTAGACTCCACCTTGAACATCCAGTTCACAGGGTTTTCAATTTTGTATTGAATGATCCACTGTACATCAATGATGTTCAGGTCGCCTGTCAGCATGAGTGATTCAGTGGTGTAGTCGCTGTTTCCAAAAAGTGGGGAAGTAGAACTGTTTGAGCGATATCCAAATGTCATCGTCTGAACGACTTGCGTTGGGACATTGTAACTGGTCTCGATTCCTAGTGGGATCTTGGTTTGCAATCCAGGGCCTACTGTTCGGTTGTATTTGCCTAAGCGCAGGACAACCGCTTGTTCGGTTTGGTCGACAACAAAGAAACTGCTAAGAACCAGCATGATGAGGACGACGGCGACAATAATCCAGATCACCAGCTTGGGGCTGATGTTCTTTACTTTGCGCGCAGGCCTCGGTGGTTGCTGCATGGTATCCATGATAACTCCTCTTTGTACCAATTAGGGTACTCTTTCAATGTACTTAGCTCTCGTGGACTCGTCAAGGATGTAATAACGCCAACATTGATTCGTTTGGCATTGAAATAAAATTCGGTGCGTTCTATTATATCCCTTATGAAAAAGAGACTAGTAACTTCTGCGCTCCCGTATGTGAACAATATTCCGCATTTAGGTAACCTCACCCAGGTCCTGAGTGCTGATGTTTTTGCCCGTTTCTGTCGATTGAAAGGGTATGAGACACTTTATATATGTGGTACCGATGAATATGGTACGGCAACTGAGACACGGGCTCTCAAGGAGGGCGTAAGCCCAAGGGAGTTGTGTGACCACTATCATGCCATCCACCGTGACATCTATGCGTGGTTCAATATCGATTTTGATTATTTCGGGAGGACAAGCACAGAGGCCCAGACCGAAATTGTCCAGGATATCTTCAAGCGTATGGACGCAGCTGGGTATGTCAGTGAGCATGAGTTGGAGCAACTCTACTGCCCGAAGTGTGAGCGATTCCTTGCAGATCGCTTTGTTGAGGGAACCTGTCCCCACTGCCATGCAGAGGGTGCAAGAGGGGACCAGTGCGACAGTTGCCAGACCCTGCTTGACCCTATTGAGTTGATCGAACCTCACTGTGGTGTCTGTGGTACCACCCCAATCGTCAAGAAAACCAAACACCTCTACATCAATCTGCCCAAAGCTCTTCCTATGCTGGAAGCTTGGATGGAGAAGACCAGTAAGGATGGTTTCTGGGCAAACAATGCCATACAGGTGACCAAGTCCTGGATTCGCGATGGTCTGAAAGAACGATGTATCACCCGCGACCTGAAGTGGGGTATTCCTGTACCCAAGCCGGGGTATGAAGGCAAGGTGTTCTATGTCTGGTTTGATGCTCCCATCGGGTATGTCTCCATATCAGCCAATGCTACCAAGGATTGGAAGAAATGGTGGTTCGATCCACAGAATACTGAATTGTTTCAGTTTATAGGAAAGGACAATATTCCCTTCCATACTGTTATCTTCCCCTCCTGCCAGCTGGCAAGTGGAATGGACTGGACAATGCTCCATCATATGAGCAGTACTGAATACCTTAATTACGAGGGTGGAAAGTTCAGCAAGAGCCTCGGGATTGGAATATTCGGCAATGATGTCCAGGATACGGGAATCCCTGCTGATGTGTGGCGGTTCTACATGTTCTACAACCGCCCGGAGAAGAGTGATGTTACCTTCACCTGGGCTGACTTCCAGGAGAAAGTGAATGGGGAGCTCATCGGCAACCTTTCCAACCTGGTGAACCGGACCCTGACATTTGTGAAACGGTTCTATGAAGACGGAGCCCTTTTCTCAGCACCTGTCGATACTGAGTTGCATGCCCAGATAGTAGAACGAGAGAAGAAAATCGATTCATTCATGGAGCGTGCTGAGGAGCGCGATGCACTCAGGCAGATCATCAGCCTCTCCTCATTGGGAAATAAGGCATTCCAGGATGGCGAACCTTGGAAGATGCGCAAGGAACAACCAGAGAAAGCGATGAGCCTGCTCAAGACCCTCGTCTATCTGATTCGTGACCTGGCGGTGATGGTACAGCCGTTCATGCCGGAAACCTCACTGAAAATGCTTTCCTTCCTTGGTGCTGAGAAGACCAACTGGAATGATCTTGGCAACTGGGAAGGAATAGAGGGGATTGGCGAGGTTTCGTTGCTCTTTTCCAAGCTTGAGGATTCTCTGATCGAGCAGTTGCGTACTCGTTTCAGCGGCTCCCAGGAAGAGCGAGAACAGAAGAAAACCAAAGAATTGGAGAAAGATATGGATCAGAAAGAGGACCAGGTAAGCCTGGCTGAACAGTTTGCGAGTCGAGTGATTCTCAAGGTCGCAAAGATTACCAATGTGGAGAGACACCCTCGTGGTGATAAACTCTATATACTTACCCTTGATGTACAGGAAGAGGAACCAAGGACTATTGTCAGTTCCATCGTGCCTTATTACAAGGAAGAGGAGTTGCAGGACCAGAACATAGTACTGGTAAGCAATCTCAAACCGGCAAATTTCCGTGGAGAGAAAAGCTACGGTATGTTGCTTGCCGCCAGCGATCCAGATGCTGAGGAACACTCCACCTGTGAAGTGCTCTTTGCACCTCAGTTTGAGGTGGGAAGCGTGCTCACCCCAGAGGGATTTTTCCCGGTTGAGGAAAAGCTTCCGTATGTGAAGGCAGATCACTTCTTCTCCATGCCGATCTATACAGAGTCTGGTGTGGTAAAGATTGATGGGAAACCGATTGGAAAAGACGGGGTAGCCCTGACTGCAAAAAAATACTTGAATGGCCCGGTAGGTTGACCCCTGCCAGTAGTCTTCTTATGTAGATGAGGATTTTGGGGGCCAATTGGCCCCCAAATATGTTTTAAACGGGAGAGAAGCATGACCATGCGTATCCAGAGAATAGCAACCAGAGAGCTCTCGCCGAGCGGAGCTGTGTTCCAAAGCAGCTACTGGGCTGAGGTGAAACAGCGCTCCGGGTGGAAGAGTTATTCATTCTCTGTTGAGATGGAAGGCTCAATTTTTACACTGCTTGTGCTCGTCAAACGTATGGCTCCTTTCTGTTCTCTTGCATACATCCCTTTTGGGCCCCCGCTTTCATCGCTCAAGCTCAGTCAGGTGGGTGTATTCCTGGAGGATCTGGCCAAACAGATGCGGAGACTTCTCCCAAAAGGGGTATTTGCACTCCGTTATGACCTTCCATTTGAAGAGGTGAATGATCAGAATGTCATGACCTTTCTCACAAAACGACTGAGGACATTGGAGCAGAGTGTGCAACCTGAAGGTACTGTCAGGATAGATCTCAAGTGGGGATATCACGCTGTAACACTAGGCTACCGGGAGAGGGCCAAGCGTGCGCTGAGAAAAGCGGACCAAGTGTTTCAGGTACGGGTCCATGAGGGGGATGAGACATCCTTTCTTGAATGGTATGAAGTATATTTGGAAACAGCAAGGAGGGACGGATTCAGTCCCAGGTCGAAAAAATATCTTCGTTCTTTGATGATGCTTTCCCCTGATGAGCGTATGTTCACCTCTCAGCTTCTATTGGCTTATGAGGGAAAGAAGATTGTCGGGGGGATTATTGTACTGTTCAGTCCGTCTGAAGCACTCTTTCTCTATGGGGCATCATTGCGATTTGATGGTATTTCCTGTTCCTATATACTGCAGGATTTTGCAATCAGAATGGCTTGTGAGAGAAAGTGTGAGGTCTATGACCTGTATGGGATCCCTGGGCCGAAGGGTAGGGCAAGTCACCTTGCTGGGTTGGAGATATTCAAACGCTCATTTGGAGGACAACCGTATTACCGCTCGCCCTCAACCGATTATCTCTACAATCGGCTAACCTGGCATTGTTATATGTTCTTTGAGACAATCAGGTTTCGCTCCAGAAGGAGCATCAAGAGCCAAGCAGAAGCCCTACCAAGTTCTTGAACTGGTTTCCACGGTCGAACTCATTGCGAACAGTTCAAAGGAAGCACTTCCAGGTGAGAGAAGAATTGCTTGTACCAGATTCGGCAACTCCTGTTCCTTCACTCGGGCCATCTCATAACTCTGCTGTAGGGCATCTCCCATTGACTTGAAGGGACCGTAATATGGGATATGGTGCTTCTCAAGCAGAGGAATAAGCTTGCCTCTGGTGAAACTCCCGTCGAGCAGGGAGAGACTGCTTGCATGCAGCAGTTCCTCGAGCATCCCTTCAGCTTTGAGATTCTTGTCTGTACCTCCGCAGATGAGGTGTACAGCCATGGTTCTGAACTTTGCATAGGAGAAGTGCACTGCCTCGGGAATTGTTGCTGCACTGTCATTGACAAACAGGATATTGCCAAGCATCCCCAACTGTTCGATTCGGTGAGGAACCCCTTGGAAGCTTTGCAGGGCCTTAAGAATACTTTTATATTTGAAACCCAGTGCAAGCAGAATGGCATAGGCACTCCTGAGATGTGGTTGTTCCTCAAGTACCTTGGCGCTTGCTCTGTCAATTCCACGGATATGTCGTTTGTCCAAGTGGGTCTGGGTTCTTATCCTGCCCAACATCACATCAGGAATAACCGCCATCTTGATGTTTCTGGTGAACAGTTGCAGTTTATCCTCAAGATAGCGCTCTATAGATTCATAGGAGTTCAGGTGATCAGGATAGAAGTTGGTAAGCGCACAGAGCTCCATCATCGGTAGCTGTCCGTGCATTGCCTGTACCGTGTCCCGAATTTGCCAAGATGAGAATTCGCAGACAAGGAATTCGGGAAGTGCTCTTCCTTGCTCATTCCGTCTTTCCCACTCTCTGAGAATGCTGAATCCGCTGATCCCCATATTCCCACACTGCATTGCCTCGTACCCATACTCCTGCAGTACATGGGCAACAGCTGCACTGGTTGTGGTTTTTCCTTTGGTTCCTGTGATTCCTATGATCTTTACCTGTTCGCACCAAGGGGAGCTGAACAGCCAGGCAAAGTCATTAACTACCATACGGGCATACTTGAGCATTGGGTGGTTGGGAGGGATGGCTGGGTTTTTGACTACAATGTCAGCCCACAGAAAATCTTCTGCTCGATGTGGCCCGGAGATGCACAATGCCCCTCGTTGGTTGAGATCTTCCATCTCATAACCGAGATCACTGGTTCCCTTCAGATCTGTAATTCTTACTTCATCTCCATGGTCAAGGAAATACGAGGCTGCTGCAAAACCGCCTCCATGCATTCCAAGGCCGAAGATAAGTACCTTCATGTGCCACCCCCGGATGCCTCTATAGTAAAAAGAAAGTGCAATTAGAGCAAGTGAAACGCAACTGAAAGCGCAGGAATTTCACATAAGAGGATACGAGAAATTTCCCAAGTACCCTATTGACGTTGATTTATCTTCCCTGCATAATAGACCGGTAATTACAAAACCAGTCGTATTCGGGCTCTACCGAAAATAGAGACGGTTGGTAAGGAGCGCTATAGTGCCTTGTGGAAGAAAAAGAAAGAAGCATAAGATTGCTACTCATAAGAGAAAGAAGAAGCTCAGAAAGAATAGACATAAGAATAAATAGTCTGTTCAAGTAGACTTATACTTCGTACAATGTACAAAACCGTCGGTCGCTCCGGCGGTTTTTCTATGGAAGTCGTGAGCTGATATAAAGCTTGATGACAGAATGAGATTTGTTGACCAATCCATACAATGTATGGTAGGGTATGCAGACACCTCTTTATCCGCTCTTGAGGGCGGATCATAAAGTCCGTAAGGAGGAACCATGAGAAATTATGAGTTCACTGTTATTTTCAATGCAAACGAAGATAACACACAGGCTGGTTTGGAATTCGTGACCAGCACATTTGCAGCTGCTGACGTAGAAATTACCAAGCAGGATGACATGGGCGTAAAATACTTGGCCTATGATATCAAGAAGCAGGAAAAGGGACACTATGTCTACTTCGAAATGAAGGCAGACCCCAGTAGCATCCTTGGCTTTGAGCAAAAGTTCTTGTTGAACCCGAACATCTTGAAGTTCTTGTTCGTAAACCCTGAGAAGTAAAGAAAAGAGAATGGGAGCAAAACCATGGCAAATGACCTGAATGTAGTCGCATTGGTGGGCCGTCTTACCAGAGATAGCGAACTTCGCTATTCAAATGGTGGTATGGCAATCTGTCGTTTTTCCATAGCAGTCAACCGGAGAAAGAGGTCGGGTGACAATAAATGGGAGGACGAAGCCAACTTTTTCGACTGCTCGATGTTTGGCAAGAGTGCCGAATCCCTCAACCAATATCTGGAGAAGGGAAGGCAGGTTTCCATTATCGGTGAGCTTAGGCAGAACCGATGGGAACAGGATGGCCAAAGTCGGAGTCGGGTTGAGATTGCCGTGAATTCGTTGCAGCTCCTCTCGAGTCCCGGTTCTACAGATGGTAGAAACACCTCTCGTCAGGGTGAACAACCACCGACGAGAAACCAGGGGTCATATGGTTCAAGACCTACTCCCCAGGCTCCCGCCTCTCCCTTGGATATCGGCGGACCTGAGCAGTTTGACGATGACCAGATCCCATTCTAAGACTCTGCCTTTTGGCAGATGATGTTGCAAGGAGAAACATATAATGCGCGATGACGATAACGATTCCATGAATAATGACGGAAGAAACGGAAGAGATAGAAGAGGGGGCGGACGCAAACCCAGTTTCAGAAAAAAAGTTTGCAAGTTCTGTACCCAGAACCTTACTCCCGATTACAAGAATCCTGATATGTTGCGACGCTACATAACCGAGCGTGGCAAGATTCTTCCTGCCCGTATCACCGGTTGCTGTGCAAAGCACCAGAGGGCTGTTACTACTGAGATCAAGAAGGCACGTGTACTTGCGTACCTTCCGTTTGAGAAGAAGTAACTTGTGTTGGGTGCCATGAACCAGTTAGATACAAAGATGTTGAAACAGGTATTGTTCCTGACAGTGGTAAGCTACGCGCTTTCCCGCTTGTTGATCGGAAACCTGCTCTTCACCATCCCGTTGATGGTTCTTGCACCGAAGTTTTCCAATCGGAAGGAGGCGTTGTTTCCTGTAGGCTTGGTAGCTGCCTTGTTGGTGATTACTGAGTTTTTCAAGGCAGAAGGGGCCTTAAGTAGTCCCGAAGGACGCCTGTTGCTTGTGATTGGAATGTTCATCCCGATTGTGCTCTTGGTAGCCAGTGCAGTATGGATTGTGCTGGATGACAGGCGTACATTCTATCGCTACCTGGCATCATCCATGTTTGGGATTGTTGCTTCGGTTGTGGTGGTTATTTGGTTTACGAGACCTAACGAGGCGCTCAGTAGGGTAGACTCAGCAATGTTTGAGACCTTTCGTACGCTCCTCGGTGGGACAACTGGTGGAACACAACCATCCCTTGAAACACCTGGTGTTGCATTGGAAGGTTTGTACCGGATGTCGGTAATGGCAATAGGGGCCATGTTGGCTCCGCTCTGTATGGTATTGGTTGGGTTCACGTCCTTCATGGCAATGAGCTACCAAGCCCGGTTCGATGGTTCCTTCAATGTACGGGTTTCCCGTTGGAAGGTACCGGAAGTCACCCTCTGGGTGTTTCTCGGTTCCTGGACATTGGTCCTCCTATTGATCCTGGCAAAAGCAACCTACCTGTATAGGGCACTTGCTTTGCAAGCAGCACTGGCAAGTAGTGTGCTGTATGCAGTTCAAGGAATGGCAATCGTAGTACATGTAGTATTGCGAAAAGGCATTGCTGTAAATACGACCCGCTTGTTTTCCACACTGTTCCTCTTGGCGTTCTTGATACCTGGGGTGAATGTACTGGTTGTCTTTGTTCTTCCCTTGTTAGGGGTAACGGAGACTTGGATTATGTATAGACGTAATGAGTAAGGAGTGTATCCTATGAAAATTATTCTGAATCAGGATGTAGTCAACCTCGGTGAAGAGGGAGACGTTGTAGTGGTAAAGAACGGCTATGCCCGTAACTTTCTGCTTCCAAACAATATGGCTGTTATGTTCAATAGAACCAACCAGGCCATTTTTGCAAGCCGTGCCGCAGCTATCGAAAAGCGTAAGGAAGAGAAGCGCGCTGCAAGTGCAAGCATGAAAGAGAAGCTTGATAATGTTGAGATTACCATGGTTGTTTCAGCAGGTGAGAGTGGCAAGTTGTTTGGTTCTGTCACGTCTGCTATGGTGCAGGAAGCACTTGCGAAGCAGGGTATCGAAGTTGAACGCAAGAAGATTGAGGTTGCCACTCACTCCATCAAGATGGTTGGTACCTATTCTGTACGTGTCCGCTTGTATGAGGACGAAAGTGCAGAGGTCAAGCTTGTTGTTGAAAGTGAAAATGCCTTGAAGAGACGTCAGGCAGAAGAAGCCAAGGCAAAGGCTGAGGCTGATAAGGCTGAAGCTGTCAAGGCTGCACAAGAGGCCAAGGCTGCCAAGGCTGCTGAGGAAGCTGCGGCTGCAGAAGCACCCGCAGAAGAAGCTGGTAGTGAAGAGGCTGAAGCCGAGAAAGTAGAAGAGTAAGAGATATGGCATCGAATAATATGCTTGGGCGCGTTCCTCCTCAGAACGAAGAGGCAGAACGCGCAGTACTTGGGGCGATCTTGCTCAATGAGAAGGTCCTTGTAGAAGTGACCGATTTCTTGAGCAAGGATGACTTTTATAAAGTCGCCCACCAGCAATTGTTCGCCGCCATCCTTTCATTCAGGCAAGAGAGTACCGAAGCACTGGACCTGATTACCCTCAGTTCATATCTGAAGCGTCAAAATCAGGTAGACCAGTGTGGCGGTCTCTCATATATTTCCACTCTTACCAGTGATGTTCCTACCACAACAAATGCTGCCTACTATGCGAAGATTCTGAAGGCGCTGAGCCAGAGACGTAAGCTTTTATTGTTCGCCTCAAAGCTCAAGGATAATGCCTTTGATGAGTCACAGGAAATCCAGCAGGTCATTGACGAGGGAGAGCAAACCCTCTCCAAGCTGAATAATGAGACAGCTGGCAGTGATGCATACCAGTCTATCAAGGACCTGATCACCCAAACCATCAGTGATATTGAGTATCGTAGCACCCACGGGACCAAGAACGGGCTTGATAGTGGATATACTTCTCTGGACTCCATAACCGGTGGATTCAAGAAACAAGAACTTGTCATCGTGGGAGCACGACCTTCCATAGGAAAAACGGCCTTTGCACTTTCCATGACACTGAACATGATTACCAAGCTGAAATACCGTGTAGGATTCTTCTCCTTGGAAATGAGTGCAGCAAGCTTGATGGAACGTTTGCTTACCGGGCATAGTCGTGTCGATTTCTCCCATATCCGTAAGGCTACACTGAAAAACAGTGAAATGAGCGCCATAGTTGATGCATCAGGATTGCTCTATGAATCAGAGCTCTATATCCAGGATACCCCAAACATGAAGCTCATGGAGCTTAGGGCACAAGCGCGAAGAATGAAGTTGGAACATGATGTTCAGATTCTCTTTGTCGACTATATCGGCTTGATCGATGCCCAGGCAGATGCCCGTATTCCACGCCATGAACAGATATCCATCATCAGCAGAAACCTGAAGCAGCTTGCCCGAGAGCTGGATATCCCCATTGTCTGTCTCAGTCAGGTAGGGCGTCAGGCGGATGGTGTTGAGCCAAAGCTCAGTGACCTGAGAGAGAGTGGATCCATCGAACAGGATGCCGACGTCGTCATCCTCCTTCACCGTGAGGTCGGCAAGAACCGTACCGATAGTGAGGAAGAGCGCCAGAAGAACAACATCCAGGAAACGAAGATCATCATGGCAAAGAACAGGAATGGTGAGACTGGTGTGTTCTCACTAGCCTTTGTAAGCAATATAGTCCGTTTTGAGGAGATGGAGTTCAGCCACAAATATGTGGCCGGGAACAATCCTAACGCCTAAGGGCAAGGAGATGCCTCACATCAGCAAGCGTTAAAATCAAGAATAGTACAATGACAAAGGCAACTCCCATGAGCTGGAGATGATAGTAGGTTCTTGGTTTCATCTGTTTTCCGGTTATCCACTCCAGTCCAGCAATGATAACCTGTCCACCATCGAAGGCAGGGATAGGGAGTAGATTGACCACTGCAAGGGAGATGGAAACCACTCCCATGAGATACAACAATCCTCGTATACCACTTACTGTGCTGCTCTCAAACCCGAGGGTGGTGATATCGCCGATCATCAGAGCGGAACGGGCCATGCCCGTAACTTCCGAGCGTAGGTCTGCATCTCTTCTCGAGATCAAATTGCGCAGTGATGCAATGGTCTCTTCTGCAACATTCCACCCCTTTCGAATCCCCCCTATGATACTGAAGCGCTCCTTTACGCCCTCTTTAGTCTCTACAGCGAGTGAGAACCCAAGAACGATTGCTCCTCTCTCATTGCTGCCTGGTATGAAGTGTAAATCCCTTTCCTTACCGTTTGTGTCAACAACAGTGAATGAAATCTCATCCCCTGTATGGTTGTCCAATACGGTAAGCAGATCGAGTTGGTTCATGACAGGGATATCTTCAACAGAAACTATTACATCTCCTTCTTGTAAACCTTCGCTGTAGGCAGGGCTACCATAGCGTACTGATCCTACCTCCAGCTTCTGTATCGGGGTCAATCCATAACGGAACCCGCCATCAGGTTTTGGGGTTCCCTGTACCTCGATATTGATGGTTCTTCCTTCTCGTAGGATATTGAATTGCTCAATTCCCTGGCTTCCTACGAGCAGTGTCTCAAGATCCTGCCAGTCGGAAACGGGCACTCCACCCAGGGCGACGATCTTATCACCTTTTCGTATCCCGGCCTCATAGGCTGCGCTTTCCTGGTTATCGAATAGGGAAGGGTATTCAGAAGTGGTGGCAACCACTGCCTCATTGGTGATGACCTGTGTTGGCAGGCTGCCAAGTATGGCATACAGGAGGGCAGCAAAAAGAAGGTTGGCGATTGGTCCACTGAGATAGGTAAGGACCCTTCGTGCCGGGTGGGCAGAGAAGAGCGACCCTTCCTCAGTGTGCATGAAATATTTCTGTTTGTGGATCAGTGCCTGGCTCAAGTCATCAGACCCCTTGAGCCGGCAATACCCACCCAATGGGAATAGGCTTATCCGGTATTCAGTGCCTTTGTGCTGGGTAGCAAGGAGCTTGGGGCCAAGACCGAATGAGAACACCTCGACGTCTATCCCATTGAGTTTTGCGGTAACCAGATGACCGATTTCATGGATGACCACTACGATGGTTATTCCAACCAATCCTATGAGATATTTCATAAGGATGGCAGCTATTCCACTCATAAGTAACTTCTTGCAATATTCCGGGCTTGTTTGTCAAGGGCGAGGGTCTCTTCAAAACTACCTACGCTCTCACTCCATGCATGTTCCAGCGTCCTCTGGACTACCTCGATCATCTTGGGATAAGAAATAGCTCCTTTCAGAAAGGCATGTACTGCTATCTCATCTGCTGCATTGAAGGCAAGAGCAGAGGAACCACCTCGTTTGAGGATGGAGAACGCCAAGGAAAGGAGTGGGAAGCGCTCATAGTCGGGCTTGGAGAAGTGTAGCGTGAGATTGGTGAAATCCAATGGAGAGACAAGTGATGCATGACCGTCTCCCAGTGCATTGATGATCGGGAGTGTCATATCTGGATTACCCATCTGTGCATACACTGCACCGTCTATGGTTCGTACCATGGAGTGTACAATGGACTCTGGGTGGATTACCACTTCAATTTTATCGGCAGCAACATTGAAGAGGTATGAGGCCTCAATTACCTCAAGGGCCTTGTTTGCTAAGGTTGCACTGTCGATGCTTATCTTCTTTCCCATATTCCATGTAGGATGGGCGAGAGCTTTTTCAACAGTGATGGAAGCGAATTCCTTCTTTGGCAGAGTCCTGAAAGGACCTCCACTAGCGGTAAGGATCAAACTAGAGATTGAATTGGGGTCCTTTCCTTTCAGCAATTCCCAGATGGCAGAGTGTTCACTGTCTACAGGAATGATGGATGCCCCATGTTGGTTAGCAACATCGAAAAGATAGGACCCTGCACATACCACACTCTCCTTGTTTGCAAGAGCTAGATCAAATCCACTTCTGAGTGCAGACAGGGAGGCTTTAAGCCCTTCAAATCCCGCAATGGCATTGAGTACCATATCTGCTTCAAGAGAGTGCAACATCTCTTCCAGGCCATCGAACCCTGTAAAGGCTCTCATTCCCTCAATTCCTGTTAAGGAAGATCCAGTGGTACAAATTGCTTCTGCCTGGAATTCATGGGCCAGGGAGAGCAATTCTTCTGATCGAGTATTGCTGGAAAGGCCCACCACTTTGAAGGGGAGGGTTTTTCTTCGGATTGCCTGAAGTGTAGTGGTACCGATACTACCGGTACAGCCAAGGATAATTATCCGTTTCATACCATTAGAAAATCGTGAGCAAGAGCCAGAAGATCGGAGCACTGGCGAGCATTGAGTCGATGGAGTCCAATAGGCCTCCTCGGCCTGGAATAAGGAATCCACTGTCCTTGACCTGTGCAGAACGTTTGAAGGCGCTCTCAATCAAATCTCCAATATTGGCAGCAGATGAGGTTGCAAATCCTAAAACCAAAGCCATCCAGATGGAAATATCCTCTTTGATGCCTGGTACAAATAAGCAGAACAGTACAGCAAGAACCATGGCGCTGAGGGTTCCTCCGATAAATCCTGCCAAACTCTTGTTCGGGCTAACCTTGATTATTCCCTTGTTGTTTCTTCCCATGGACATGCCGAAGACGAAGGCGAAGATATCATTCCCAAAGACCAGCAGGAAGAACAAAATCAAGGATGCAGATGGATGGGGTAGCGTAAGGATTCGTTGGATGAATGTAATGAGTATTCCAGGATACAGGATAAGTAGACTCTCTCCTCCAATTCGGGAGAGTGATTTTGCAAATGAATCCTTGTCCCCATGTCGTAGTTCCATGCTGAAGAAAAAGAGAGCCAACAAGACAACGGTCAGATCCACCAAGGGCAAGTTTGGTGCATGGGCAATTTCAATCCACTGAGCGAGGGGAAGTAACCCAATACCACAAGGGGAAATATGAAGCGTGGTGTTTTCTGCTTTCTCGTACAACCCCTTCAATTCTTTCGCACCATAGGTTGCGGTCACCACAGCCAATAGGGAGAGTGCCAGATAGGAGTTATGGGGTAATAAGAAAATAATGATAAAAAGTGTTGGAAGAGTTATTACTGTGGTGAGAACCCGCTTTCCCATAGATGTCATTGTACCCCCCCAAATTTTCTAACCCGTTTCCCATAATCTTTGCAGATTCTCTGGATGTCTTCTGCATCCCAATCAGGCCATAATTTCTCGTAGAATGCAAGTTCAGCATATGCACTGTCCCAGAGCAGAAAATTACTCAAACGTTTTTCATTTGCACTTCTCACTATCATATCGACTGGGGGGATGTGAGGCAAGTCCAAATTGGTGGCAAGCGAAGCTTCTGTAATCGCCTCTCCGGGATGGATTGCCATGAATTGGTTAACAGCCCGACAGATTTCATCCCGTCCACCATAATTGAGCGCAATGATTGCAGTAATTGTTGTATTGTTGCTTGTTTCTTGGACAGTGGTAGCTACAGCCTGTTGCACTTGTGCAGGGAGTCCTCTGAGATCTCCTCGTACCAGAATGCGGATACCATGACGATTGTAGTAACCAATCTCTCCATGGAGCTTGGAAACAAAGAGATGCATCAGATACGAAACCTCTTGCTCACTTCGTTTCCAGTTCTCCGTAGAGAAAGCGTAAAATGTGACAAACCCGATGCCCTGCTCGGAAGCTTCACGGATGACCCGTTTAACAGCTTTCAATCCTTCCAGGTGTCCGGCGGTTCTTGGCAGTGAGCGTTTTTGCGCCCAACGACCGTTACCATCCATGATTATTCCCAGATGGACAGGGACAACAGGTTTTCTCTCCATTCTTTAGATCTCCATTATTTCCTTCTCCTTCTCATCGGAGAGGGAGGTGATCTGTTCGACATGAGAGTCTGTCATTTTCTGGATTTTGCTTTCACCATCCTTAAGCTCATCCTCGCTGATATCGCCATTTTTCTGCATCTTCTTCAGCTCATCAATCGCTTCACGCCTGATGTTTCGGATAGCGACCTTGCTTTGCTCAGCAGTAGATTTGGCGTTTTTCACCAGCTGTTTGCGTCTCTCTTCGTTCAATGGTGGGAAATTCAATCTGATCAATTTTCCATCATTGTTCGGGGGAAGCCCAAGATCACTCTTGAGGATAGCCTTTTCAATTGCACCGAGAACACTCTTGTCCCAAGGTTGGATTACGATTGTCCTAGCCTCAGGAATGCTGATGGTTGCGACCTGGTTGATCGGCGTTTCTGCACCATAATAGTCTACTCGAATCTTCTCCAGTAAAGAGGCTGAAGCTCGACCAGTGCGCAGACCGGCAAAATCTCTTGAGAGACTCTCAAGACTCTTTTGCATCTTACTTTCACATGTGTCCAATACCTGTTGCATACTCATCTCCAATAAAACGACCGCTCACAAGCGTGAGCGGTTCGTATCAAGCGACTACACTCAGACGCTGCAGGATGCAGCACCAGCGCGCAGGAATGCATAGTTAACGATTTCCAAGGAAGCACCAGCTGCCTTGCCAACCTCATTTGCCTTCTTCTCTACAGACATGGAGTCGTCCTTCACGAACGGCTGCTGCAGGAAGCAGATCTCGCTGAGGTGCTTGTTCAGCTTGCCCTTGACGATACCTTCGATAACCTTTGCAGGCTTGCCAAGCTTCTCAGCTTGTGCAGTGAAGATCTCAGTCTGTTCCTTGATATAGTCAGCATCAACAGCATCGGTATTGAGATAGGAAGGGGTGAACGCAGCAACATGCAATGCACAATCGTTGGCGAACTCCTTGACCATATCATTCTCGAAAATCTTCTTGTCATCAGACTTGAACATTACCAGGACAGCAAGAGCGCCATTACCGTGGACATAGGTGCTGGCAAACTCATTCTCCCCAATATCGAAAACGTGAAGCTGCTTGAGCGCCATGTTTTCCTTGATGATGGTGATCAAATCAGTGACCATGCCTTCCAGTTCCTCGTTGATCTCACTGTAGCCTTTCTCAAGTGCTACTGCGCAAATGTTGTCTCCGAGTTCAGCAAACTGGTCATTACTGGCAACAAAGTCTGTTTCGCAGGAAAGCTCAACCATGACAGCCTTGTCTTTCCCGACTTTCACGAACACACGACCGTTGTTGGTTGCGCGGTCCTGGCGCTTTGCAACAGCGGCGAGACCCATCTCTTTAAGAATCTTCTCAGCAGCGGCGAAGTCGCCGTTTGACTGGGTCAGTGCCTTCTTGCAATCCATCATTCCTGCGCCGGTTATATCGCGCAGTTTTTTTACTACTTCAGCGGTAATTGCCATGCTTCACTCCTTAGTCTTTGTACAGGGTTTCTTCGTCAACGAGGAGGTCTTCTGATTCAGTTTCATCCTCAGTTTCTGTCTCTTCTTCCTTCTCTACGTTCTCTTTCTCTTCGAACTTGGAGAATTCGGCACCCTCTTCAGTGGAGAAGACAATTTCTTCGGTTTCTTCTGCCTTTTCCTCGGTCTCTTCTACCTTATCGTCATCATCATCACCACCAAGGGCTTCAATGATCTGGATGCCAGCTTCATTGTCAGCATCGACAACTGCGTTTGCAATGATTTCAACAAAGAGGCTGATGGCACGGATAGCGTCATCGTTTCCGGGGATGGGGTAGGTGATATCAGTGGGATCACAGTTGGTATCGACGACTGCAATAACGGGGATACCCAGGCGCTTTGCCTCAGTGACAGCGATAGCTTCCTTCTTGGTATCGATAATGAAGAGTGCTCCTGGAAGCTCTTTCATGTCTTTGATACCACCAAGGTTCTTTTCCAGTTTTGCCTTCTGCTTGGTAAGCAAGGAGACTTCTTTCTTGGTAAGGGATTCGAAAGTACCATCGATTTCCATCTTCTCAATCTTCTTGAGCGTTGCAATGGACTTCTTGATGGTTGAGAAGTTGGTCAGCATTCCACCGAGCCAACGGTTGTTGATGTAAGGCATGCCACAGCGCTTTGCTTCAGCTTCAATAGCCTGCTGGGCCTGTTTCTTGGTACCTACGAACAGAATAGGCTTGCCCTGCTTAACAATTGCACGTACTGCGTCATATGCTTCTACGATGCAGGCAGATGTTTTCTGCAGGTCAATGATATGGATGCCGTTTCTCTGACTGAAAATGAAACGGGCCATCTTGGGGTTCCACCGTTTTGTCTGGTGGCCGAAATGTACGCCTGACTCGAGCAGGCTCTTCATGGTTACTACGGACATAATCCTCCTGTCTGACAACACAATCGACCTATTGGCCTTGATTTGTGCGTCACCCTTCTACTATTACTCACCTCTAGGGTGGAGATTCCTCTATCACTATACGGACAAAGGTGCACCCAGTATTTCAGAAATTTGCAACAATGGCAAGCCTATTACAGTAGCTTCATCTCCATCGATTAGGACCTACGCACTAAACCCATCTTCTACATTCCCAACATACGCTTTCAGGCTGTCGAGACCATCAGAGGCTTGTATGTAACCAATTCTTGAGGGTTTTTGGAGATTTACGGTGAATAAAGGATACCCCACGACATACCAAGAGATCCACTGTCCTGGTGGAGCCCCATCTGTCTATGGCCTTGGCTCACTTTCGGCTATGTAGTCTTTCTCGGTATAATCTCCACAGATTTCGCGAAGGTGGCAGGGTCCATCAGCGTCAGCGCTTGGGACATGGCATCGTTGAAGTTCCAGCCGAAGATTTTCCTCAGCCTTTTCTTGCTGATCTTCTGTGTTCCCCCCATGAGGTCGCTCATCTTCTTGTACAGCGAGAGACATGCCTTGTTCAATATGCTCTGGTTGAGGGCTGCATTCCTGTCACTCAGGGCCATGTCATCCTCGCGAAAGGTCGTATCAAGGTTCCAGTGCAGGCTGTTTTCAATCATCCAATGCGAACGTATGCAATGAGCTGCATCACCGATGTCCTTCAGGCTGGTAAGGTAGTAGCGGATCTCCTCCGTCTCCTTGCCGGTGATGTTGTGTCTCATCGTCTTGGCCATGCATACCACGGAGAAGACCTTCTTCCACTCCGAAAACAGCCCTTTCTTCTCGCTTTGGGTCAGTGGGTAGAGATAGAAGGACCGCTGCTCGAGCTGGTTGTGGCTGATCTCACTCGTCATGTGGTAGCAACCATCAATACCCTTGAGCTTCTGCTTGTTCTCTTCGGTAAACAGTGTCCTGGCGAATTCAGCGGCTTTGCCCTGGTTGCCCTTCAGGCCCCCTATATAGTCACCTTTTGACTCGGCAATGATGCCGATGGTCCTGGTCTGCATGTGCATGGCATCGAAGGTGACCACCGTGTCCTTGAGGTGCATCCTCGCGAGAAGCTTCTGGGCATGGGGGATTTCATTTGTCTTGGATTCTATCGCCTCGGAGAAGAGACAGGTTTCCGTATCCTGCTCATATATATTGAGGACCTGCAGGTCCTTGATCTCTTGCCCTGTCTCTGCCTTGCGTCCTGTGCCCCTGAGTTGCTTGCCATCCACCGACACTATCCTCTTGGGAGGGGTCGGCAGTTTCAGTGCCTTCCTGATTGCCGTATCCGAATTGTGCAATACGCTTACCAGCAATGCATTGAGCTCCTCGGCCCTGATGATGGAGAGGACCCTCCTGAATGTATCATGGCTGGGGATGGTCTCCTTGCCGAACAGGCGCCTGTAGAGCTTGGCGTTGCTCATCCAGAAATCCTGTGTGGACAGGCAGCTCTCAGACCCGGCCAGCGTGGCGAGAAACAGCATGAGGATGACCTCCCCAAGCGGGTAGACAGTCCGTCCCTGGACCCTGCAGTCGGGTACGTCCCCAAACAGTTTCAGTATCTTCTTCAGGATGCGGATCCTCGTCTCATTGCCTGCATCCTTTACCTTGATGGTGCTGGAAGACTGGAAATCCTCTATCTGCATCCTCAGTGTCTCAAACCTCATGATGGGAACCTCCAAGTTCAAACGGTATCGAATGCTTCGTGCCAAGATGCTTCAGCCGCCCGGATATATCCGAAAGATGCCACCCCCCGTTCACATGCACGGCATACAGGCTTGAGGAAAGTGCAAGCATCTCAGCGAAATCAGGGCCAAGGCGGTCCCTCAGCTTCGACTCGACCTGTCGTCTCATGACGGGCAGGTATCGCCCCTCTGCCTCCGTCAGGACCCTGCCCAGGTCCATTCCCGGGAACAGGATGGAAAACCAGCTGCCTTCATAGCCAATCTGGTTCTCTTTGCCCTCCATGCCGAGGGCAGCCTTCACGAAAAGGACATCCGCATCGAGGCCGAGCCTCTTGGGATGCCTGGTCAGCACTCTGCATGAGGTTTCGACGATCTGGCAGAACCCATAGCGAAGGACCCTGATTGCAGGCTTGACCGGCGGTCTCGATGGCACAAGGCCTTCCTGTTCGGTGACAATGCCCAGGTATTCGTCACAGCGGAATACCGGGTAGCTCTTTCCCGGTACCCGCTCTGAATGGCCACGATACAGTGCGTAGCCATGTTTGGTCTTTTTCGTATAGATTCCCTTGGTCTTGTACTTGAGAACCCAATCAGGCAATGGGGGCATGGTGTGAATCTCCTGTATTAAGTGCAGTTTAATACCCTGTAAAAAGAAAAGCAAGAGAAAAAGTGGATCCACCCTTAAAAATGAGCTTCCCCTCAACTTTTTCATCTTGCTTGTATGCTTGCATCACAACAAGTTGTCATTCATTTCCAACTATTTGGTGCGTAACTCCTATCCATCGATTCTTTCAACCAAGTTACGTCCAGCTCCCTGGAGACGATAGGAGCCAGCGGCTCCTTTCCATTCCTCTGTCTCCAGATAAGAGGCAATGCCATCCGGACCAAGGTTTTTAAAGGAAACCACTGCCAGATCTGCCCCGCTGAATACCCTTTCCTGATACCACAGGGCCCATCCCGAGTGTACTTCATGCATATTTCCATCAAAGAGGGACAGTTGGGAGAAAGCTTCCTGTCTGTTCTTGGGTTTTCCAATCAGGGAGCCCTGGAAAGAGATCATGGTATCACAGCAAAGAACGGGCATCTCATAGAGTGGGTGAGTATTCTGAAAGGATGCCAGTTTTCGTCTTGCAAGCAGTTCTGTTGCTATTGCTGGATCAGTTTCCTCGTGGGTTTCATCGCACCCGGTTTTGAATACCTTCACGGTCACTCCAAGTGATTCGAGCAAAGCCTTGCGTGCTAATGATCCACTTGCCAGTATCATAGACGGTAGTAGTGTAGCAAAATCAGCCAATTTCTGCCTCCAGCTCCTCTATTTCTTCGCTCAGCTCAAGCCAAGCATGCTCCTCAGCGTGCAACTGCTCGCTGAGTGTTTCCTTCTTTTTCACCAAACTGGTGATAGTCTGGGCGTCACTGTAATTCTCTTCCTTGGCCATTTCCGCTTCCACCAAGGCGATTGATGCCTCCAGTTTCTCATGGTTTTCCAGAAGCTTTTCGCTTTGGCGTTGCAGCGTGCCAAGCCTATTCCTCATTCTGTTTGCTTCCTTGTACGAGCGTGCTTGCTTACTCTCGCTTTGGGTGGTTGGGGAACTTTGTTTCTCTACCTTTTCCTTCTGTTCCAGCTTGTAGGAGAAATAGGAGTAGTCTCCTTCGAAGAGCTCAGGGGGATTATCATTTGTAAGGTAGAGAATCTTTGAGGCAATGTGTTCAATGAAATATGCATCATGACTGACAAATATCATAGTACCGTCATACTGCTTCAGTGCCTCCAGCAGCATTTCCTTAGCGTTGATATCCAGGTGGTTGGTTGGCTCATCCAGGATCAGCAGGTTGACCGGATGTAGGAGGATCTTGAGCAATGCAAGCCGGCTTCGCTCTCCTCCGCTCAATACGGAAACAGATTTGAATACATCATCCCCGCTGAACAGGAATGATCCCAGGTAAGTGCGTAGTTTTGGAAGATCGTTGGTTGCAGCGACACTGGAGACCTCTTCCAGTACGGTATTCTTGGGATTGAGCGTTTTTTCTGTGTCCTGGGCGAAGTATCCGATACTTACACCACTTCCCAATCTGATTGTTCCCTCATATTCACTGTCCTGCCCGCTGAGCATCCTTAAGAGCGTCGACTTGCCGGCACCATTTTTTCCGGTAACCGCAATTCTTTCCCCTTTGTTGGCAAGAAACGAGAAATCCTCAAAGATCACCTGCTGCCCATAGTGTTTGCTTAAGTGGTCAATGATGATGACATCGTTGCCGCTGTGAGGTGCAGGGGGAAAGGAAAATGAGAGCTGCTTCAGATGGGAGGGGACTTCCACCAACTCCAGTTTTTCGAGCATCTTTATCCTGCTTTGCACCTGTTTGCTCTTGGTTGCCTTATAACGGAACTTTTCAATGAACTGCTCAGTCTTCTGCAGCTGATCCTGCTGAAGCTTATAGGCAGCCTCCAGTTGTTTTATCTCCAGCTCACGTTGCTTGATGTAATCACTGTAGTTTCCGCTATAGCGTTTAAGAGTTCCCCCAAACAGCTCATAGACCTCCCTGACTGTCTCGTCGAGAAACCCTTGGTCGTGGCTGACGATCATCAATCCACCTTCGTAGACCTTCAGGTAGTTCTTCAGCCAGTAAATGGCCTCGATATCGAGGTAGTTTGTTGGTTCATCGAGCAACATGATATCTGGATTCTCTACCAGGATTTTTGCCAAGGCAATACGCATCTGCCATCCGCCTGAGAACTCACTGCAAAGACGATTCATGTCTGCCATGGTAAATCCAAGACCGAGAAGAACCTGTTCAATGGTCTGCTTACGCGAGAAATATCCCTGTGCGAGCAGATATTCCTGTATTTCTGCCAAGCGGTGCAGAAGAGGTTCGGTGGAAACTGTAGGATTGCTGTCAGCAAGTTGGGTTTCAATTGTATGTTGCTCCCTGCTCAGTTCCTGGAACCGGGAGAATGCTTTCTCCACTTCCTGGTAGACGGTGCCTGCATTGAAGACGATATCACTTTGGGGAAGGTAGGAGATTCTCAAATTCTTGGAGGTGGAAACCTGCAGGTCATCGGCACTCATCTGAGCACTGATCACCTTCAGCAACGTGGATTTACCGCTGCCGTTTCCTCCTGCCAGTGCACTCCTGCTTTGTTCATTCAGGGTAAAGGAAACATCCTTCAGGATATCCCTGTCCCCAAAAGCCAGGTGTACACGTTGGACTTGTAAGGTTGCCACACTCTCTCTCCTTATACTGAAACGGGTGTTGAAAAGCCCGGTGTTTGACGGTATGATTACCTTAACACAAGCGTGTGTTCGGTGACAATCCACCAGAATCCAGGAGGTTTACAGTGCTTTGCCTAACTCTTACCGGCTCGACCTTGGAGGAGAACCGGGCTTTGGTGGAACGCAACCGACAGTGGATTGCACTTGCAGAACTGCGGCTCGACCATTTGCTTCCCGAAGAACAGAAGATTGCATCCTCTTTTCCGTCAACCGTGGACCTTCCTGTAATGTTGACCATGCGCCGAAAAATTGACGGCGGAATGTGCAACTTGCCCGAGAAGCAGCGGTTGCAACTTCTCTATGAGGCGGCAAAAGGCGATTTTACCTATGTAGATATCGAGGACGACGTCAAGAAGAGTGACCTGAAGTTCAAGGATCCCCTCTTTGAACAAAAGGTGGACCTGGAGAATATGCTTCGAACACGTGGCATACGGATTATCAGGAGCTACCATAATTTTGAGTGTGTACCTGCGGATCTCTTTGGGAGAATCCATAAGTTGGCAGCCAAGGGGGATATCCCCAAGGTGGCTGTCACCCCTGGAAATATGATGGATGTTATTACCCTTTTCAGGGTCCAACAGGAACTTTCCAGCCTCACAGAAAAAATTGTGATCGGTATGGGCCCTTACGGGGTCTGTACTCGTATCCTTTACAAGAAGTGCGGTTCCTTGCTGAGCTTCTGTTCGGACAGCCAAGCAGCTCCTGGCCACCTCAGTGCCCAAAGCATGAGTGAGCTATACCACTCTGACAAGCTTGATGCCAGGACCCATATCTATGGGATCATCGGCAATCCGGTCAGCCATACCTCCTCTCCAATAATACATAACCCTGGATTTGAGGCAATTCGCTATAATGCTGTATATGTTCCATTTCTTGTGGATTCAGTCAGGGCATTCTTCAAGCTGGCCGAGATGTTGCAAATCCATGGATTTTCGGTAACCGTTCCCCATAAGCGGAGCGTACAACCCTACTTGGGACGTATCACCCGTGAAGTTAAGCAAATTGGTTCATGCAATACTGTGGTCAGGATCCAGAATATGTGGAAAGGGATCAATACTGATTACTACGGATTCCTTGCCCCGATCGAGGACCTTATCGCGCAAGGCGATATCAGGAATGCTTTGGTAATCGGTGCCGGTGGTGCGAGTAGGGCGGTTGTATGGGCGCTGCACAACCATGGCGTAAAGGTCACCATCCTCAACAGGAGCATCGAACACGCCAGGACCTTGGCAAATGAGACAATGAGTGCCTATGATACCCTGGATAATGCCCACCTCTACAGTGAGACGATGGATTTGGTGGTACAGACAACCAATGTAGGCATGGGGGACCTGGAAGGCCAGGAGCCTTGCCCTTCCCTGCAGTTCTCTGGTAAGGAAATTGTATACGAACTGGTCTATAAACCAGAGGAGACAGCCTTTCTTAAGCGGGCCAAGGGGGCAGGTTGCACCATCATCGGTGGAAAACAGATGCTGATGGAGCAGGGAAAGCTACAGTTTGAGGCATTCACCGGTTACCACTATCCACACTGGGTAACGGTTTCACTCTGACTCAGGCAAAATGAAATCTGACAAGACGAATCAAGAATAGTTTGCTCACCGGCAGGATTTTTACCTCCATTGAGGGCATAACCGCTGCCTTGAGCAGTGCCTCCTTCTGGGGTGTGAAGGCGAGTTCCAGTGCCTGGACAATCAGTTCCTGGTCGGGAAGTTGCAGTTCCAGGAGGATGTCCTTCTTTCCTGCTGCCTGCTTGCAGAGACTCACCTTGCCCTGGTAATCGAATCCTCCAGCTTCAAGGATTGGGTTGAGAACCTGGGGCACAATCTGGGAAGGAAGGAGTATAATCCTGCTCTGGAAGCGATGTTCTAGGTCTTCACGTTCAGCCTTTGAAAGATCTGCCTCGGCAATGGCTTGCCGTAATGATTCATCCAGGGGAACTTTCTCCACCTGTATCCTGGGATGGCATGGAAGGGTAGCAATCTGTCTCAGTGTTGCAGCTCTTCCAATTCGTTCCCGCAATAGAGGATGCTCCTTCTTTTCCAGAATTTCGATTCTGTCGAAGCTCTTGGTGGCACCGACCAACTGACCGGCATTCTTCAACACCTGCCTCCAGGTATCCTCACTATCCCTGCGCATGATGAAAATGGTAGGTGAGAGTGTGGCAAGACGATGCTCTGAAAGAGAAGGAAGATTGTGAACAAGATTTGCAGTGCGCTCATCACAGGAGAGAACCAGTCCGTCGTAGATGGTCACGTTCTGGTAACGCTCACTGAGCATTTCTAGTTGCTTGGCAAGGGAGGTATTCATCCCCCTTGTGCTGTTTGCCTGCAGATACTCCTTGATCTGAGGGTAATCCAATGAGGAATCAAACGCCCCCAGCACACTCTCCTTGGTAATATGATATTTTCTTTGATGGTCCAACACTTCAAGGTAAGCAAACCTATAGAGAATATCCCCTGCAGGTGAATTTCCTTGGTAGCTGATGGTCTGGTCGCTGTCTATGAGCAGTCCTGTTCGCTGGCTCTCATTGCTGATGGCAGAGACTTGCCAGTTCTCATCCAGGGTCAAGACTCCCCAAGTGGAGAGTTCATTGAGCAAGGCTGCGGTGTAAGTGACCTGGTAGCGGATACAGAGCCCCTTGATCAGGAGCTTGAGTGAGGTGGTATCACAACCTCCAAGAGTCTGCAGGGTCGAGAGAAGTGCATTGACAAATTCCAAGGGGGCCGTGCCTTCGAGGTTCCTGGAAAGAAGGAGCGAGAGCAGCTGATAATCGGAAAGAGAGAGCAATGCATCTGTTTTCTGCCAATCGAGGGTACAACGCCTTGCATCTCTCCGTATTACACCCATCTCAGTGAGATAATCGCCCAGCGCCTCATACATTTCCTTGAGCCGATCGCGTTCATAGGTGGGGAAATGCTGGCAGGTTCCCTCATTGAAGATGCATTTGCCTTCCTTGGCCACCAGCGAGAAAAAACCACGGAGAAACTCAGTGGAGCAGTATGGTTTTTCCACACATGGCAGCTCCTTTTCTCCAAACAGGGGAATGAGTGAGCAGTACTGCAGCAATTGCTCTTCCAGCAGTGGGTTGAAAACCAAGCTCCCTGCATCGCTGAGCAGTATCAGGCGTTCCTGCAAATTCCCTACCCGCCTCAGGAGATTCCCATAGCTGAAGGAACCTTTGAGCAGAGATGTGACCTGCTCCACCGTGAGCGGGCCAAACGTGGCGACCAAGCTCAGGATAACCTGATCAAAGGAATCCAGCATTGAAAGGGTCTTCTGCACCATAGATTCCTGGCTGAACAACTGACAAAGTCTTGCTGTCAGCTGTGGTTTATGGAAAGGCGATTGGAGCTTCCCCATGTAATTACGTGCCAGGTAAAAATAGGTGTCTTCACTATAACGACTCAGTAATGTCTTGAACGCTTCTTGTGCTCTCTCACTCACGTGTCCCATACCTCTATCTCATAGGAATAGCCTTGCTCGGCAAGGAATTTCTGACGATTGGCGGCAAACTCTTCCTCACTTGAGTAACGTGTTACCACAGAATAGAAAAAGGAGGAACGGTTCTTTGGCCTGAGAATTCTTCCCAGTCGTTGTGCTTCCTCACTTCTCGATCCGAAGGTTCCGCTGACCTGGATGGCAACCGAAGCATCAGGAAGGTCGATTGCAAAGTTTGCTACCTTGCTGACAACCAATATACGTTGTTTTCCCTCCCTGAAATCCCTATACAACTCTTCCCGTTTTATGTTTGGGGTGCTTCCGGTAATGATCGGCAGCCCAAAATGGTTTGCGATGCCCTTGAGTTGGTCGAGATACTGGCCGATGATGAGAATGAAATCGTCGGGATGCCTGTCAACCAAAGCCTGCACCACTTCCAGCTTTCTCTTGTTCTCACTGGCGATACGGTACTTTTCCCGTTTTGTCCCTATGGCATAAGGAATCTCATCCTCCTGGGGAAGGTCAATCCTTACTTCATGGCAGTACGCTTCAGCGATAAATCCCTGCTGCTGCAACTCGTTCCAGGGGACATCAAAACGCTTTGGACCAACAAGGCTGAAAACCTCGTCCTCACGACCATCTTCCCTTACCAAGGTTGCGGTAAGACCTACACGGTAGACAGCCTGCAACTCAGCGGTAACCTTGAACACCGGGGCTGGAAGCATATGTACCTCATCATAGATGATCAGACCCCAATTCCCCTTGGTAAGTAGTTCCAGATGTGGAAAAGGCCCTTCCTTGTCCGGTCGGTAGGTGAGCACCTGGTAAGTACAAACAATGATATCCTTGCTTTCCTTCTTGTCACCGGTATATTCCCCTACTTGGTCCTTTGTTAAGGTGGTCTTGTCCAGTATCTCACTGATCCACTGGTGAACTGCGGCCACATTGGTTGTGACCACCAACGTCTTGGTGGTGAGCCGTTCCATGATATGCATTCCCACCACCGTCTTTCCTGAACCACAGGGAAGGACTATGGTCCCGAACCCACTGCCGGGACCGAGGTCACCGAGCAAGGCATCGGCTGCCTGCCTTTGGTAGGGGCGTACGGAAAATGGCTTGCCATCCTGGGTGGTTTCCCTGAGTGTGAAGGGCAGCTTGGGACCATGTTTCAAGGGAATCCTGTCATCAACAGGATACCCGATCTTGATCAGTTGGAGCTTGATCTCTCCGCGATTGTACGCTTCAAGAAGAAACCGTGATTCATCCTTTACCACCAACAGCTTTGCAATGGCCTGCCTGCTCAGCAATTCCGTCCTGATGCGTTTATTCTCAACCCATAGCTCATAGTAGCGAGGATCTTCACTGCCTGAGAGAATAACCTTTCCCCAACGGGTCCCCATATCCTCAATATAAAAGCGCACCGATTCCGGTACCGGGAATTTTGACCAGAAATCAAGGCGTGAGAGAATGAAGGATGCATCCACCCCGCAGCTTGAGGCATTCCAGAGGCTGATTGCGCTCAAGGCATAGGTGTGCATATGCTCAGGGCTCTTGATCAGCTCGCAGAAACGGACAAGGTCGTTGCGACATGCCTCGCTCTGTTCATGGTGAACATCAAGAAGCAGGGTTTTATCACTCTGTACAATAAGTGGGGTATCTCTCATCATGCCTTCCCAAATGCAGTGTAATAAAGGTCAAGCAGGGTGATTGCGACCATTGATTCGATGACCACCACAGCGCGGCTGCAGATACAAGGGTCATGACGCCCTTCAATTTCCAAGTTGGTGGTCTCGTTGTCCTTGGTGACTGTCTTCTGGGGTTTTCCAATGGATGCCGTTGGCTTGATTGCTGCCTGCAGGATGATCTCCTGTCCTGAGGAGATGCCGCCCAGGATGCCCCCTGCGTGGTTGGAGAGAAAACCCTCACTGGTCCTCTGGTCGTTGAACTGGCTGCCACGCATGGATGCACAGGCAAATCCATCGCCGAACTGGATTCCTTTGACAGCTCCGATGCTCATCACGGCATGGCTGATCAATGCTTCAAGTTTTCCGAACACTGGTTCACCCAGTCCTGGCCTCACTCCTTCTACCCGGCATTCAATGATTCCACCAATGCTATCTTTTTCACTTCTTACCTGTTCAATGAGCGATACCATCGATTGTGCAGCATCTTTGTCCGGGCAGGAGAGGGGATTATCCGTCTCAGCCCAATCTCTCTTGTGTGCAACGATATCTCCCACCTGTACGGTGCCTGCCTTGATGGTGATGCCACGTTTGGCAAGGAGCTGCTTAGCCAAGGCCCCGGCTGCAACCCTGGCGCTGGTCTCTCTTCCGCTTGATCGTCCCCCTCCGCGGATATCCCTGATCCCATACTTCTGGAAGAAGGTCCAGTCTGCGTGGCCTGGACGGAATACATTTTCAAGGTGGGAGTAATCGGCTGAGCGTTGATTGGTGCTGTAGAGAATCATGGCAATCGGGGTGCCTGTCGTGACACCCTCATACAGACCACTGAGAATAGTCAGCTTATCGATTTCATTTCGTTCGGTGCCTGTTGGGTTTGCTCCTGGCCTACGGCGGTCCATCTCTCTCTGGATGGCCTCCTCATCAATCCTGAAGCCGGGTTCAACCCCATCGATGATAACTCCCAAAGCGGGTCCATGTGACTCACCAAATGTGGTGACGGTATATGCTGTGCCAAAACTGTTGTGCCCCATATCAAACCTCGATTTTCAGTGTTTCAACAAGGAAGTGCGCCGTATCGCGGACGTCCGGGTAATTTGGTAATCGTACCATGATGTCACAAATGTTGCTATAGCGTGCATGTCTCCTCTCATAGAGTGAAGCGAAGGAAGCCGCAGGATCTGAAGAATCGAGAAAGGGAGGAACCCCTCCCGCCAGGATTCTCTGCAGGAGTACCTGTTCCTTCACTTCCAGATAGACAAGCTTCCCTGATTGCTTGATCACATCGATCAGGGCCTGGTTGTCCGAGGCTCCTCCCCCAAGGCTGATGATGTATGGGGTTTCTCTCGTGTTGAGAAATGCCTTGAGTGCCCTCACTTCCTCTTCCATGAAAGCTTTTTTGCCTGCTTCCTGATAGAATGTACGAATGGAGCGGTATGGAGCAATGCCCTGGAGAACCAAGTCATCCAGATCGACCCAGGAGTATCCCAATGCTTGGGCGGCAAGCTTTCCCAGCGTGGATTTTCCGCTGTGTTTGATTCCGCAGAAGTAGAGGTGTTTCATATTCATCTCTGGTCAAACAGGTCAGTCCAGGTGGAACTGTACGCATCCAGTACGGGAGCTGAGGCAGGAGCCTTGGTGTAGTATTGTCTCCTGCGTTTTTCCTTTCGGCCCTGGATCATCATCTCAACAGCCATCTGGTAGCGTGCTTCATGGAGGTTCTTTCTTACCTGTTCTTCATAGTGGTTCACCCTGATGGTTTTCTTCAGGGCGAAGTGGAAGGTGACGATCATGGCGTACCAGAACAGTGAGAGCAAGAGGGGCTGCAGGTCAAGATAGGAGTAGGGAAGGCTCACCTGCGCAGCATTGCTTGCAACTTGATACAGGTTGAGTGCATTGGGCCAGAGAATGAAAAAGGTGAGAAAGAGCGGCACAATCCAATAGAGTCCCTGCCGTGAGAAAAGGAAACGCAGACATGCTGCGAATGCAAGGAAGTTCAAGAGCAGGCAAACCAAAGGCAGTGCATAGATTTCAATCATGGTTCCTCCGCTATCCAAAGGGTCTTTTCCTATGATACCATAGGGCAACTCTTTGGGGAATAACTATGGAATTACAAAATCAGATCTCCAGTACACTGTTGAAAAAACGAAAACGAGAGAAGACTGAGGATGTACGTGGCCCGTACTATCGTGATACGACAGCCATCATCCACTCTTCGCCATTCCGTAGGCTTAAGCACAAGACCCAGGTTTTCTTCGCTCCCAGCAATGATCATATCTGTACGAGAATGGAACATTGCCTGCACGTCTCGTCGATCGCCTCCACGATCTGTAAGGGGCTTGGTCTGGATAGCGAGATTGCTTGGGCTATCGGTATGGGGCATGATTTGGGTCATACCCCGTTCGGTCATACTGGGGAGAAGATTCTCTCTGCAAAAATGCAGGAAGCAGGGTTTCTTCCGTTCGAACATGAGGTCAACAGCCTGAGGGTCGTCGATTTCCTTACCTCACACGGTAAGGGGCTTAATCTGACCTATGCAGTCAGGGATGGCATTGCCTGCCATAACGGCGAGCATTTGGTACAGTCCATCATGCCGACCTTTACGGTGAGGGACCTGGAGCAGATAACCAGTAGAAAGGGTTTGATACCTGCCACCTATGAGGGAGCAGTGGTGCGTTTCAGCGATACCATTGCCTATCTTGGCAGGGATTTCGAAGATGCCTGCAGGCTTGGGATCATCACTGAGGAGCAGCTTCCACAGAAAGTCTCACATATACTTGGGAAAAGAAATGCTGATATCATTGACACCTTGGTAAGTGATGTCATTGAGCATTCCAGCGAAAAGGTGGGAATCAGCTTCAGCGATGAGGTGTTTCCCGCTGTACAGGAGATGATCGGTTTCAACTACAGGTCCATCTACAAGAGTCCCATGCTGGAAGGGTATGAGCGGTACTTCAACCGTTTGTTTACGCTTATCCTCGATTACCTCAACTTCCTGCTGGATGCCTATGGCTACCAAGAATCGTTGTATGTACAGGAAAAGAATATGCTTGCGATGGGATTCTACCATCACTTGATGGACATGCATGAAGCATATGAAGAGAGGGACGGGAATATCGGCCGGCTCATCTATGACTATGTGGCGGGTATGAGTGACAATTTCTGCTTGGATTGTGCAAATGAGATCCTCAAGCCCGAACATCTCAATGACAGTATTGAACACTCCTTGACCGGGAAATGGTTTGACGCCCGCTAGGCAAGCTCCTTGCCCAGCTTCTGGATTTCTGCGATAAACTGTCCAAGATCATTGAATGCCTTGTAGACTGCAGCAAACCGGACATAGGCAACTAGGTCAACTTCTCTCAGCTGCTTGAGTGTTTCATCTCCAATATCGCTGGAGGCAATCTCCCTTTTGCTTCCCACCTTGAGCATGATGGCGTCCTCGATGTTCTGCAGCAGCTGGTCAATCTCATTTTCGCTGATCTTCAGCTTCTCAGTACAGGAGCGTACTCCTCGGCCGATCTTGTTCAAATCAAAGGGCTCCCTTCTCCCGTCACGTTTGATTACCATCAAGGGTTTGTCCTCGATCCGTTCATAACTGGTGAATCGGTAACCACAGATATTGCACTCTCGTCGTCTTCTGATCGAGGAACCGCTGGAATTTTGTCTTGATTCAAGGACCTTGTCATCCATTGATGAACAGTGTGGGCATCTCATTGGTGAACTCCTTTGTTTCTAAAACATACCACAACCAAGGTCTGTTTTCAATAAAATAGTGGTTAGGGTCAAGGTAATTTCAATTGATATGAGAAAGAGTACACTATATGTAGTTTTTTCAGCAAAAAATTTGATCCCCTAAGTCTGTATAAAAATCTACTAATTTATGCTCTGTTTGTTGTAATTAAAACGAATCTGTGATAATAATAACATAACGGAGGATAGTATGGCGGAATCAGTGAGTAGCTGTGTTAAAAGGATAGTTGATAAGAGTCCCTTTATCCATGAGATGTTGATCAATGGGATTCTCTCATTCAGCAACTATGCCTCCTCGATTCAGGACGAAGTCCAGAAAGCATACGGTAAAGAGGTCAAAACCAGTGCGATTGTGATGGCCCTCCGTCGTTATGGAGAAGAGCTGAAGAGGGAGAGTGCAAAGACCGATCATGGTAATGTCGAGTATGGAATTGTCATGAAAACCAATATCTTCGATGTGAACCTGGTCAGGAAGGATGACTTCATCAGCAAGTTGGGAGTCCTGTACCGAAATATTTCGACCGAGAAGGGAGATTTTCTCAACATTACTCTCGGCAGCCACGAGGTATCCCTGGCGGTAAGCGAGAAATATCGTTACCTCGTTGATGAACTGACTGAGGGTGAGGAGATTCTCAACCAGATGAATGACCTGGTTGCTCTTTCCTTGGTGTTTACCGGTGATTTCCTACAGACTCCTGGCATTGTCTATGAAGCAGTGCGTCATCTTGCCTGGGAACAGATCAACGTCATTGAGATTGTCTCCACCATGAATGAGTTGACCTTTGTAATCAAGCGAGAGGACTCCATGAAAGCATTTGATGTGCTGCAAGGGTTCCTCCGTGCAAGCTAGACTGACCATCCATGCTGCTGAACGCGACCAAGGAAAGACAACGTCCTTGGTGCAACTGGTGAGGCAGTGCAGATTCCAGAAGATGCATATCTGCGGGGTTCTTGCCCTTGCAAATCCCGAAAAAACCGTGTATAGACTCAAGGACCTCTTTTCTCAAGAAGAGCGATTGGCACTCTCTGAGATGCCCATCGCCCAAGGAAAGCGTATCGGTAGGTTTTACCTGGATGAACAGGTCTTTGATTGGATCAATGATCGGATAATCCAGAGTCTCCCGGGTTCACAAGTAGCCATCTTTGATGAGATTGGCAAGTTGGAGATCTCCGGAGAGGGGCTTGCCTGTTCCTTCAGGAAAGCCTTGGAAACACCTGGCCTGCAGATTTTCGCTGCAGTGCGCATCCCGTTCATAGAAGAGGTGCTGAACAGTTTTTCCATTCCCAGGGAGCGGGTGGAAATCACGTATGTCGGGTATAAGGAATGAAACACTATGAATGAACTCTACTGGATGGTAATGCTTGCTCTGAACTTCGTCATGATTCTCATCGCTTTCAGGTTGTGGGGGAAATTGGGGCTCTATATCTGGATACCCATCAGTGTTATCGTGGCAAATATCCAGGTGACAAAGAATGTAATGCTTTTTGGACTGGATGCAACCTTGGGCAATATTGTATATGCCACCGGGTTCCTGGCTACTGATATCCTCAGTGAGCTCTATGGCAAGAAGGAGTCAGCGAAGGCGGTTGCCATCGGTTTCTTCAGCTTGCTTGCCATGACCATCATCATGCAGGTTGCACTGTTGTTTGAGCCTGCAGCATCGGATATTGCACACTCCTCGCTCTCCTTGGTCTTCGGCCTGATGCCTCGTATCGCCTTTGGTTCTCTGGTAGCCTATGTAATAAGCAATCTGCACGATATATGGGCCTTTGATTATTGGAAACGCAAGCGGCCAGGAAATCGTACGCTCTGGCTGAGAAACAACCTAAGTACCATCGTCAGCCAACTTATCGACACCTTGGTCTTTACCTTTATTGCATTCTGGGGGGTGTATCCAACGGAGGTCTTGACCGGTATTGTCATCAGCACCTACCTGCTGAAGTGGGTGGTGGCTGTCATGGACACCCCGTTCATGTATCTTGCCCGGTTCTGGTACGACAAGGACAAGATTCCAAGTCCTAGCATTTAGGGGGGAGTACCACCTTCAGTGCATCGATGCATTCCCTTGTCCCTACATAGAGGGAAGGGGAGAATGGCCTTCGGTGCAAGAGGAAGTCATCTTCGTATTTGAATGGTTTTCCGTCTACATATTCCACCAGCATTCCTGCTGAGCGCAGCACTGCGTGGCTGGCAGTTACATCCCATACATAACAACTTTGGTTAACGCATCCCTGGATATGCTCATAGATAACAGGGCTGAGCATGTGGATGATGGAGGAACCGAAGATCCTGATCTTCCCTTCATACCTGGAGAAATCCATCAATCGCTGCCCGCTTGACCCCATGGTAATCTGATGCGGGAAATCCTTCTTTCCCTCCATAACCAATGGCTGTCCATTTATCAGGATCTCCTTTCCTGGGTCAAGTCGCAGGAAAAGATCATCCTCCCCGATTCCCCAGCGGGGGGCGCTGATCATGGCACCGACCGGCACCCTGTCCTTGTTGAGAATGCCCAATGCCACAGCCCAGCAAGGGAGTCCCTGGGAGTAGACATCAGTGCCATCGATAGGGTCAAGGACAAAGGTGTAGGGAGCACTCCCGCTGAATGGGGTGAGTGTCTCCTCGCTGATGATGTTGCATGAGGGGAAGAGCTCCTCGATCACGGATATGATCCGCCTCGAGATTGCCAGGTCCGTCTCTGTAATCACCGAACCATCCTTCTTGTATGACCGACTGATATGTTGTTGTTGTGCTTTGGCATACATCCCCGCTTCCTGTACGGCAAGGGCGAGTGTATCCAGTGCTTTCTTATCAAGTGTGCTTTCCATTATCTTGCATAACCTTCTTGCTCATGATAGGGTAATGGCGCTTATGCAAACACCTATTTCAACCCTTGTCCAATCGTATATCAAAAACAGCACCGCTTACAAGGCGTATGGCACGACCACCCGACACCTGCACCTGGAAGGGTTGGAGGGGTATCCCCTTGCCCAGTTCCTTCGCATGATCTCACGAAAGCACAAAGGCCGCATCTGGGTCATATGCCCAACCGAGGAGAGTGCAAAGGACCTGCTCAAGGACAGTGGTGTCTCGCATAATCAGGATGCACCCTACAGCAATGAACTCAAGACAATCTATCTTCCCAGCAATGGGAGAAAGCTCTATACCCCGTTCAGTGGGGACAATGTCGAATATGACCAGCTCAATCGGTTGACTTCCATCACTGAGATGCGTCATGGGATGATTGTAACCCACCTGAGGGCTTTTGTAGGCCCCTTGGTCAGTCCGGAGACACTCTCAGCCTCTTCCTTATCGGTTAGGGTTGGAGGAGCTTTTGACAGTACCAGCATCGCAGAGCAACTTTCACGGGCCGGTTATATCAACACCGTCTCCACCAATGCAATCGGTGAATTCAGCTTGAGAGGGGAGGTCATGGATATTTTCCCCTATGAGAGTGACCATCCTTTCAGGATCTACGCAGATTGGGATCAGGTGGGCAAGATCAGCAGTTTTGATCCCATCTCACAAGAAACACGGTCCAGGGTTGATCACTTCACATTATCCTTGGTGGATGCAACCGATAAGCTTATCACCTCCTCAATCAACGGGTACCTGGATGATGATGACCTGTTCTGTTTTATCGGGGACAAGCGTCTCGCTACCAGCTTTCATAGCTTGCAGCTTGAGGCAAAGTCACTCTATCGACAAGCTTTCCTGGAAGACCGTGATGCGCTCAAACCAGATGAGTTGCTGCTCGATTTTCCTCTCTTCCAGAGCTCTTGCCGATATGCAATCACAGTGATGGATCTTGCAGGCCAGGCCCCTGGGGCCTTCAAGTTCGATATCGAGGGCCCCCGTTCCTACTTCGGGAATTTTACCTTGCTCAAGGATGATCTCAAGAGTTTTGAGAAGCAGGGGTGGAAGGTGACCATCTTTGCAGAGAACCAGTTGCAGTTGCAACGATTGAGCCAGATGCTCAGCGCTTTCCCATTCCTCTCCTATGAGAGGATGGAACTTTCTGGAGGATTCTCCCTTCCAAGCGCGAAGATCATTGCCATCTGTGAGCACGAGATATTTGGGCGAAGAAGGCAGGTGGTCAAGACCTTGCAACATACCCAGTCGACCCCCCTGGACTCCTTTGTTGATCTGAATGAGGGAGATTATGTAGTCCACGTTAACTACGGGGTGGGCAAATTTGTCAAGATTGACCGTGTTTCCAGTTTTGACCGTGAACGTGATTTCATCAAGATTGCATATGCAGACAGTGAGATGCTCTATGTTCCCATCGAGCAGGCAAACCTGGTCCAGCGCTACATCGGAAGCGATGGAGGGGCCCCAAAACTGGATAAGCTTGGTGGCATCAGTTGGGAGAACAAGAAAGCCAAGGCCCGCAAAAAAGCCGAGGACCTTGCAAAGCATCTGATAACCCTCTACGCAAAGCGGCAGAACAGCCCTGGATTCGCTTTTCCCAAGGACACTGATTGGCAGTTGCAGTTTGAAGCGTCCTTCCCCTTTGATGAGACAGCTGACCAGCTCTCCTGTATCGAGGATATCAAGGAGGATATGGAGAGGCCGATGGTCATGGACCGTCTTGTTTGTGGTGATGTTGGCTATGGGAAAACCGAGATTGCCTTCCGCGCTGCCTTCAAGGCGGTCATGGGAGGGAAGCAGGTTGCATTCCTGGCCCCTACCACCATTCTTGCAGAACAACATTACCAGAACTTTGTCAGCAGGTTGGGAAGTTTCCCTGTTCGCTGCGCCCAGCTCTCCAGGATCGTACCCAAGAAAGACCAGAAAGCAACTTTGCTCAGTGTTGCTGAGGGAAAGGTTGATGTACTGTTCGGTACACATCGGATTCTGCAGAAGGATATCATGTACCGGGATCTTGGTCTCTTGATCGTTGATGAGGAACAGCGTTTCGGTGTCAAGGACAAGGAGCGTATCAAGGTATTGAGGAACAGTATTGATTCGCTCTCACTCAGTGCCACACCCATTCCAAGAACCCTCTACATGTCACTGCTGAAAATCAGGGACATGTCACTTCTGGCCACCCCTCCCATCGCCCGCCGCCCCATTGAGACTCATATCGGAGAGTATGATCAGGATGTCATTGTCCGTGCCATCAGGGAGGAAGTAGATCGGGGCGGTCAGGTCTTCTTCCTGCACAATCGGATTGAAAGCCTTGAGGAAGTGGTCAAGCAGTTGACATCTTTGTTGCCGGATTTGATCATTGAGAGTGCACATGGGCAGATGGACAGCCGACAGCTGGAAGATACCATGAGGCGCTTTGTCCATGAGGGAATTCAGGTGTTGGTTTCTACCACCATCATCGAGAATGGTATTGATATCCCGAACGTTAATACCATGATCATCGACCGGGCTGATCGATATGGACTGAGCCAGCTCTATCAGCTCAGGGGAAGGGTGGGGCGCAATGACCGTCAGGCTTATGCCTATCTCTTCTATCCCCAGGGGAGCGCCCTCAGTGAAATTGCAGTGAAACGGCTCAAGATCATCAGTGAACATACAGAGCTCGGTTCTGGTTTCAAGGTGGCCATGAAGGATATGGAGATCAGGGGAACCGGGAATCTGCTTGGCCGTGAACAGAGCGGACAGCTCTCCTCGGTCGGTCTTGATATGTATATCCGAATCCTGGATGAGGCAATCAGGGACCTGAGGAAGGAAGGGTTGAAAGAGGAGGATAAGGAAGTGTTCCTCGAACTCGATTATACCGGATTCATTCCTGACACGTATATCAAGGCCCCTTCGGTGAAGTTCGATATCTATCGAAAGATAGCCTCCATAAACAATGAGGAACAGCTGCACTCCCTGAGCAGCGAGCTCAGTGACCGGTTCGGACCACCTCCCGAGGAGGTTGCCAATCTCCTGTATATTGCACAAATCAAGATCATCTGTCGCAAACTGTCAATCATCCATTTGACAGACCGCAGGGGAGTCGTCACCATTGAGTTTGGCAAGGTTGCAGATCTGAATGTGAACAAGGTGATGAATCTCATCGCCTTGAGTAATAAACGTGTGTGGTTGGACATGAGAAAGATGAATATTATGTATATGAAGACTGATGCAGTCTCACTCAGGGACAAGGCCGTGTTCCTGATGGAGAAGTTGCAGCGGTTGCTGTAGGAGTTTGCATGCAGGTTACGCAAGATACAATCTTCCAGGATATTCCTGAGTTGCAGTGGGTGGAGAGTAGAAGGGAAGGGGCCAGGCGTCCAGTCAAGAGCTACGTGCTCAGAGGGTGCTATCTGAAAACCTTCCAGGTTGAGGCAGTCAAGCGCTATTACGCGACCTATGGAATCCCCTTTCGCCAGGAACTGATGGACTACTTTCAGGTGTATGGGAACGAGAACCCCCTGGTTATTGAGATTGGTTTTGGCATGGGGAGTGCCACCAGTCGTATCGCCAAGGAGCGAAACCAGTTCAATTATCTTGGATTGGAGGTGTTCCTCTCTGGCTTCACCAAGCTCTTGGATGTCGTTGGGCGGGAAGGGCTGGATAATGTGCGCCTGATGCGTTTCGACGCAGTGGAGGTGCTTCGCTCCATGATTCCAGATAACAGTGTTGCAGGATTCCATATTTTCTTTCCTGACCCATGGCCGAAGAAACGTCAGCAGAAACGTCGGCTCATCCAGGAACCTTTTGCCTCATTGCTTGCAAGCAAACTGGTACAGGGAGGGTATATCTACTGTGTCACGGACTGGGAAGAGTATGCCCACCAGATGCTTGAGGTGTTTGGCAATACACCATCTCTGGTGAATCCCCATGGGGGATTTGCTCCGCCTGTCCCTTGGAGGGATACCACACGCTTTGAAGAGAAGGGACTCGCAAAGTCCCATCCGATCAACGAGGTTTGGGTGGAAAAACGCTGAGATGAGGGAAGGGAGCCTGCCGCCGCAAGCTCCCTTCCAAGGTTCCACAAATTCACTCTCAAGCAATCAGAAAAGCAATAATCTGATTGTCCACCACCTACTCCTCTTCCGCTAAGGAATCTTTGTAGGCCTTGATTACCTCATCAGCCAGTTTTCCACTGAGAGGCTCGTAATGGTCGAACTCCATTTCAAAACTTCCCGTACCACTGGTCATCGACTTCAGGTCGATTGCGTAGTTGAGGAGTTCTGATTGAGGTACCTGGGCTTTCACCAACTGCAGATTTCCCATGTCTTCCTGACCAAGTACCCGTCCACGTTTGCTGCTCAGGTCAGAAAGGATGTCTCCCAGATAATCATTCTCAATATATACACTAAGAAGCATGATAGGTTCAAGTAGGACAGGTTTGGCCTTGTCCACGGCAATTTTCATGGCTCCCTTTGCAGCAAGCTTGAATGCCATTTCACTGGAATCTACCGGGTGCTCCTTTCCATCGACGAGGGTGATGCCGATATCCATCATTGGATAGCCGGCAAGATAGCCTTCCTCCATCAGTTCATGCAATCCCTTCTCAATACCGGGGACATATCCCTTGCTGACTGAACCACCCTTGATTGCATTGGTGAAGGAGTAGTAGGCACCCCTTTCCAGAGGCTCGATCTCGATCAGGACACGTGCATACTGACCATGGCCACCACTCTGCTTCTTGTGTGAGTACTCAGCAATACCGCTTTTCTTGGTTATGGTCTCTCGGTATGCCACCCTGGGAAGCTTGGTAATGATGTTTACCTTCTGCTTTTCCCGTACCTTGTCGAGAATCATGTTCAGATGCAGTTCACCCATACCGGCTACCACATTTTCCTTGGTCTCCTCATTGTACTTGATCAGGAAGGTCAGATCCTCTTCAGTTACCTTGTGAAGTGACTCGTTCATCTTCACTTCGCTCTTCTTGTCCTCTGCACTGATCGCGAGGCTGTAGATTGGCTGTGGGAAGGCGAGAGGTTTGAACTGGAACTTCGTATCACTCCCTTCCACCAGGGTTGAATTGGTGGAAGCGATGTTGCTCTTTGCAATGACACCGATGTCTCCTGCTGCCAACATATCTGTTTCGATAAGTTTTTTGCCGACGAGCCGGTAGACCTTGCCAGAACGTTCTTTTCTGTTGAGATGCGGATTGTACAGTTCTGTATCTCCCTTGATGGTACCCCTGAGCACCTTCAGGAAGCTCAATTTCCCGCTGAACTGGTCGATGGTTGTCTTGAAGACCACTGCTGCTGCTGGTCCTTCCTCTGTGATGGCGAATTCAGATTCACTGCCATCCTCGTTGATGATCCAATCGGATTTGCCGATTGGCTTGGGGAAGTTGTTCCTGATGAAATTGAGCAAGCTTACCATTCCGCTTCCTTGCTCAGCAGCACCACAGAATACCGGGATGACCCGGTTGTCGTCCATCCCTTCGCGTAGCCCGCGCCTGATATCCTCACTGGAGAGAGTCCCTTCCTCAAAATACTTCTCGATGAGATCATCTGCTCCCTCAGCGGCATTTTCCACTAGATCGTTGTGGTATTGTTCCTCGAACTCCTTCATGTCCGAAGGGATCTCAGCCTCTTTTTCTTTTCCATCATCGCCCACCATGTAGGCTTTGTCTTCAATCAGATTGATGACACCCTTGAAATCCTTGCCGCTTCCGATAGGGATGACAATGGGGACAAAATTGGCTTTGAAGGTCTCTCGAAGGTTCTCGAGTACTTGTGTATAGTCTGCACGATCCCGGTCCATCTTGTTGATGAACACCGCCCGTGGTTTATTGCGTTGATCAAGATGACGCCAGAGCTTGATTGTCTCAATCTGGGCTCCATCACGTGCGTCAACAACCATTACTGCTGATTCGCAGGATCGGAATCCGCAGATGGTCTCACCGATAAACCCTGCAGTTCCCGGGGTATCGATGAAGTTCAGGGTTTTTCCTTCCCATCCCAGGGAGGCGAGGGAAGCATGAATGGAAATCTTATGGGAAATTTCCTCATCCGTGTAATCGCTTACGGTCTTTCCACTGGAGACATTCTCTGCCCGGGAAATCACATTGGCATAAAATAACAATTGTTCCACCAACGTGGTTTTCCCGGTGTCGTTGTGGCCGATGATGGCGACATTCCTCAAATCATTGCTGACAACGCTCATATTTCCTCCTTTGATCACATTATGCTGATCTAGAACGCATGCATGTATGGTACGCCCCATCAACTCATATGTCAAAAGAATTCTGTTTCAGCACTCAACCACAGGATACAAAAAAGCAGACACCCTCATGCCAGAGGATGTCCGCCGGTACGTGCGTGAGAACAATCTGTATGTCCAGCCTAACGGGTCAGGCTGACATTCACATCGATGATGTGGTTGATGTCCTGTTTAAGCTTATATGCGAATTGGTCCATGACAGTGACATCATTGGGAAGCTTGTCACCATCCTCGCAAAAAAAGGTCCAACAGGGGACATCCAACGCGGCACTGATCTTCTCTATGGTGGAGAATGATGGTGCTTTCCTTGAGGTCTCGATCTCTGTCACAAATGAGGTGGAAACGCCGATCTTCTCAGCCAATTGAGCTTGGGTCAGGGAGAGCTTTCTTCTGCGCTCCTTCAGGTTCCTTGCGAAAATGTCCTGCAAATTGTAGGTTCTAGCCATGTTGTACTCCTCTTATGAAATTGCAATGTAAAACAACCGAAAAGCGTGTAAATTACCTCCAACGGTGTAGTATTTGCACCGCTTTCAATACATTCTAGGCATATTTGTCATAACTTCGCAAGATTGCTACCATGCCGTTTCGATGTTTTTCCATACCATTAGCGGGTTTTTTGCGCGTAGTGGTCGAATTCCATCGAAAAGGTTCCCCTGCCTTGAGTTGCAGAACGTAGTGCAGTGGAATAACCAAACAACTGAGACAGTGGTGCCTGTGCATGGATGTGTTCACTTGCTGTCCTGCTTTCGATGCTGTTAACCAGTCCACCCCTGCTGGTGATGCTGCTGATAGCTTCTCCTACATACTGTGTAGGAACGATTACGGTAACCTTCATCACCGGCTCCATCAGGATGGGGGCGGCGCTCTGTGCAACCTTGTCAAAACACATTGCGGCACAAGCCTCAAATGCAAACGGGGTGGCGGTAAGTTCATTATAGGTGATGCTTGTAACCTCAACCTCAAGGTCCACCGTCTCATATCCAAACTGGATGCCTCCCTTGAAGGCATTGGTGATTCCTCGTTTTACCGCTTCATAGTACTGTTCGTCCATGCCTCTTACCTTCGCCGAACAGGTATAGCGGTTCCCGCTTCCCGAGGGAAGGGGGCGAATGGTGATGCCAACACCTGCAGTATTCTCCTTGCCGGCGATGATCTTGGAGAACTTCTCGCTTCCACTGGTTTCCTTGGTAACTGATTCACGGTAGGTCACCTGTGGGTTACCCACACGTGCCTTGATCTTCATCTCCTTGGTGAGCCTTGTTACCAATACATCCAGATGGAGCTCACCCATCCCGCTGATCACCAGCTGGCCTGTCTCATCGTCATCACGGTAGGTGAAGGTGGGATCTTCCTGGGCAAGGATCCCGAGAGCGGTGCGTAGTTTATCCCCGTCACTGAGGCTGTTCGGCTCAATGGCAACTGAGATGACAGGAATGGGGAAGTGCATCTCCTCGAGGAGGACCTGCGCCCCTTCACTGCCTACCGTATCACCGGTTCTTCCCTCCTTGAACCCAATGATCACACCAATATCACCTGCCTCGAGCTCACTCAATTCCTCTGGACGGTCTGCATGCATACGCAGAATCCTGTTTACCCGCTCCCGTTTCTTCTTGCTGATGTTCATCAAGGCAGTACCTTTCTTGATGGTACCATTGTATACCCTGACAAAACTCATGGGACCGGCTTCCCTGTCCACCTGGATCTTGAAGATGAGGCCAAGTGGTGGTTTGTTCTTGTCATAGGGAATCTCAACACTCTTTTCCGTCTTCTGATGAAGTCCGACGATAGGGGGAACCTCGGAGGGGGAGGGAAGGTAGTCTATGACTCCATCCAGGAGGGCCTGGACACCGATATCCTTGAGTGAGGAGCCGACAAACACCGGAAGAGCCTGTCGTGCAATGGTCGCCTTCTTCAAGGTTTTCTTGATCAGCTCAGCATCGATGGGTTCACCTTCAAAGTATAGTTCAGTGATTTCGTCGCTGAAGGAGGCGACACTGTCAATCAGCTTCTCGTACCAGCTTTCCACCTCTTCCTGCATTGAGGAAGGAATCTCCTCTTCAGTATAGGTCATTCCCTGGTCTTCAATACTGTATACATAATACTTTTTGGTAAGCAGGTTGATGATGCCACTGAAATTGTTCTCTGCCCCGACAGGAAGGAAAAGAGGTATTGGATTTGCTCCCAATTTGAGTTTCAGCTCGGAGACTGCCTCATGGAAGTTGGCCCCGAGCCTATCCATCTTGTTGATGAACGCGATACGGGGTACACGATAGGTATCTGCCTGTCTCCAGACTGTCTCTGTCTGTGGCTCCACTCCGCCGACTGCGCATACAACCATGACCGCTCCGTCAAGAACACGTAGGGAACGCTCCACTTCTGCAGTGAAGTCTACATGTCCCGGGGTATCGATAATATTGATCTGGTGTTCTTTCCAGTAACAGGTGGTGGCGGCACTTGCGATGGTGATACCGCGATCCTGCTCCTGTTCGAGGAAGTCCATGGTTGCTTCCCCGTTGTCTACCTCACCGATGCGATGGTTTTCACCTGTATAATAGAGGATGCGTTCAGTGGTAGTGGTCTTACCCGCATCAATATGTGCCATAATTCCAATATTTCGTGTTGTCTTCTCGTTCATGTACTTTTTCCTTCAAACAATCTGAGCAACATTACCATACATGTCTTTTATAATCAACGAGAAAGACGGATCAGTAGGATGCGCAGTGCATTGAAAACAGCGATGATGGTTACCCCAGTATCGGCGAACACCGCCAGAGCCATGGATGCATAGCCCAGCGCACCCAATACAAGCACAACAGCCTTTACCCCCAGGGCAAATGCAATGTTCTGCTTCACAATGCGTGAGGTTCTCTTGCTGATCATCACCAGCTTCTCCAGCTTGGACAACTCCTCACTCAGAATCACGATATCAGCACTTTCAATAGCGGCATCACTTGCCTTGCTACCCATGGCAATACCGACACGGCTGGCAGCAAGACTTGGGGCGTCATTCATGCCATCCCCGACGTATGCAATGTGTGGATTGCTTTTCTCAATTTCTGCAAGATGTTCCTGCTTCTGGTCAGGGAGGAGCCCAGCATGATATCCATCCAAGCCTAACTCTGTCGCAATAGCCTTGGCGTGCTGTTCCTTGTCTCCCGAGAGCATCAGCAGCTGCCTGATTCCAAGCTTTCTCAATGCCCCCATAAGCTGTTTTGCGTCCGCTCGCAGTGTGTCCTTCAGGATGAACGATGCTGCGTGGATATCATCAACGGCCAGGTGTATGGTTCCCTCATCCTCATCGTTTAGGGAGAGTGGGATTGCTTTGAATGCGAACAGGGCTGCATTTCCTGCTGTCACCTGCTTTCCATCTATCAGGGCAGAGATACCCTTTCCTGCGATTTCTTGGATATTGCTTGCTTCAAAGGGAGATGCAAGTGTATCAAATGCCCTTGCAAGTGGGTGATTGCTCTGCCTCTCCAGGCTTGCTGCCAGTTTTTCAAGGTAAGGTTCATCAAGGCTGCTCTTGCCGGTGGGGATCATTTTCTCCAAGGAAAAGCTTCCATGAGTAAGTGTTCCGGTCTTGTCAAAGACCATGGTATCGATGGTTGAGAGGGCTTCAAGGTAGTTGCCTCCCTTGACCAGGATGCCATTGGACGCACTCTTGCCGATTCCGGCAAAATAGGAGAGAGGGACGCTGATAACCAAGGCACAGGGGCAGCTGACTACCAAAAATACGAGGGATCGATAGATCCAGGTCTCCCATGATCCTGTTATAAGCGAGGGAATGACGGTAAGAGCAAGCGCAAAGAACACAACAAAGGGGGTATAGTACCGTGCAAAGGTGGTGATGAACTGTTCACTATGGGCCTTCTTGGAGGATGACTCCTCAACAAGACGAAGTATCTTTGTTGCCGTACTGTCCTCATATGCTCGGGTTGTCTGGATGTCTATGACACCGGTGAGATTTACACTTCCGCTCAACACGGTCTCTCCTTCCTCAGCATTCTGTGGAAGGGACTCGCCAGTTAGGGATTGCATATTCAAGGTTGAGGAACCCCTGATGATAACACCATCCAAGGGAATCTTCTCTCCTGCCAGCACCCTGATGATGCTTCCAACGGTCACTGATTCACTGGCGACCATCTCCAGTTTTCCCTCGCTGATGATCCTCGCCTGATCTGCTCTCAGGTCAAGGACTCCCATAACCGCATTCCTGCTTTTCTGCACTGCACGGTCCTGGAAGAACTCCCCAATAAGATAGAGCAACATCACAGCAGAGGCTTCCCCTGTCTCTCGGATGGCGAGAGCTCCCAAGGTGGCAATGCTCATGAGGAAGTTCTCATCAAACACCTTTCCGTGCAATAGGTTTGTCCCAGCCTTGATAAGCACTGAGTATCCGGCGATGAGGTAACTGGGAATGTAAAGCAAGGGGATTTCAAGGAAGAAAGCAAGGGCAAAGAACAGTGCAGAGAAAGCGATCCGTATAAGCATACGCATTGAGGTATGTTTTCCCTGGTGTGGCTGGGATGACACCTTCAAAGCTGGTTCCACGCGTTTTGCTTCTGCTATGAGGGATTGAAAGAATGCATCATCCCTGTCATCGGTACTTTGGACGTGAATCTGCTTTTTTGCATAATCAACCCGTGCTCGTTTTACACCCTCCACTTTGTTAAGGTTCTCTTCAATGGTGGCAGCACAGGCAGCACAGTCAAGATTTTGTACATTCCAGATACACTTGTCGGCCATGTAAATCTCCTATCATTTCAATATATGAACATATATTCATATAATATGTTTCGCTTCCTTTTGTCAAGAGGAGAAAAAGAAGATGAGCTAACGCTGTTTGTATGATAGAATTGTTCTACCTGCGAAAGGGATTGGGGCTCTTTTCGTATGGATTTTTTTTGGACAGAGGAAGCCTTTTAAGGCTCCTGAAGGAGTTATCATGTTGGAACAGCTGAAAGAAGAAGTGTGTGAAGCAAACCTGTTGCTTGAGCACTATCACTTGATCACCTTCACTTGGGGTAATGTCTCTGCGGTTGACCCAAAGCGTGAGTTCATGGTCATCAAACCCTCCGGGGTTCCTTATGAGGAACTTACCGCCGACAAGATGGTGGTGGTGGAACTTGCAACCGGCAAGATTGTGGAAGGTTCCTACAATCCCTCTTCCGATACCCCTACCCACCGCTATCTGTTCAACCAATTTAAGGGAATCAAGGCGGTTGTACACACCCATAGCCGATGGGCAACCATTTTTGCCCAAGCTGGACGGGGCATCCCGGCTCTCGGCACCACCCATGCTGATTATTTCTATGGGGAGATTCCCTGTACCAGGGAGATGAAAAACAAGGAAATTGAGACAGCCTATGAAGAAGAGACCGGTAAGGTGATTGTAGAACGGTTTGCATCCCTTGATCCTCTTTCAATCCCAGCAGTACTGGTTCACAGCCATGGTCCCTTTACCTGGGGGAACAGTGCTAAGAAGGCAGTGGAGAATGCAGTGGTGCTGGAGGAGGTGGCCAATATGGCCTATCACACAGTGCTGTTGGAACAGAATCCTAAACGGACGATGGACCAGGTCCTGCTGGATAAGCACTATCTGAGAAAACATGGAAAGAATGCCTACTATGGGCAGAAGAACCAGGAGTAAGCTATGAATAATATTGCACAGGTCCGCTTGGGTTTGATTGCGGTAAGCCGCAGTTGTTTTCCCAAGGCATTGAGTGAACGAAGAAGGAATGCAGTAAAGGAAGCATATCAGGATCCTATTTACGAATGTCCTATTACCGTTGAGGATGAGAAGGATATGCGCGCTGCGTTGGAAGATACCATGAAGCACGAGGTCAATGCCCTGGTGGTATTCTTGGGTAACTTTGGCCCGGAGACTGCCGAGACCCTGCTTGCCAAATACTTCGACGGACCGGTGATGTATGTTGCCGCGGCGGAGGGAGATGGGGATTTACATGATGGCAGGGGGGATGCCTTCTGCGGGATGCTCAACTGTTCCTATAATTTGGCATTGCGCTCCCTGCGAGCACATATCCCTGAGTATCCTGTCGGCACTGCCCGGGAAGTCGCCACCATGATCGAGGAATTCATCCCGGTTGCAAGAACCGTCATATCCCTCAAGCAATTGAAGATTATCTCCTTTGGTCCAAGGCCACAGGATTTCATGGCATGCAATGCTCCCATCCAGGGACTATTCGACCTCGGGGTGGAGATAGAGGAAAACAGCGAGCTCGACCTGCTTGTAGCCTACAACAATCATAAGGATGACAAGCGCATTGATTCCCTGGTGAAGGAGATGGCAAGTGAGATCGGCAGCAGCCCCTACGAGGGAATACTGCCTAGGCTTGCCCAATATGAGTTGACACTGCTCGACTGGATTGAGGAGCATAAAGGGGATCGCCAATATGTTGCCTTTGCGAACAAGTGCTGGCCAGCCTTCCAGACAGAGTTCGGTTTTGTTCCCTGCTACGTGAATAGCCGTCTTACAGCAAAGGGCATTCCCGTCAGTTGTGAAGTCGATATCTATGGAGCATTGAGCGAATACATAGGTATCTGTGTGAGTGACAAACCTGTGACCTTGCTGGATATCAACAACACTGTTCCCTCCAAGATGTATGAGGAGCATATCAGAGGGAAACGTTCTTATCGTAATGATGAGTTGTTCATGGGGTTCCACTGTGGGAATACCTCTTGCTCCCTCCTCAAGAATCCTCATATGGGATATCAGGTGATCATGAAACGAGACCTCGAGCCGGATCTTGCTGAACCCGATATCACCAGGGGTACGATGGAAGGGGACCTGGTATCCGGTCCAGTTACCGTGTATCGCCTGCAGTCCGACGCTCGGGGGCGACTGCGTGCATATGTCGCGCAAGGAGAAGTCTTGGATGTTCCCAGTGAAAGCTTTGGAAGCATCGGTGTGATAGGCATTGAGGAGATGGCCCGATTCTATCGGTATGTGCTTTTAAAGAAAGCGTACCCGCATCATGCTGCGGTAGCCTTCAACCATGTCGGAAAGGCCTTGTTCAATGTTTTCGCCTATCTGGGAATTGAGGATATCGCCTACAACCAGAGGGAAGGACTCCCCTACGAAGGTGAGAATCCGTTCAAGCATTAATAAATGTACCTACAAATAATTACAGCCCCTGACTTTCAGGGGCTGTATCATAATCCTCAGAATCTTACGTCCAATCGTTGATGAGTTCCTGTATTTCCTCAACAACCACCGCATCACTCTCTTTCAGTGGTTCCAGTATATCAGCCTTTGCAAGCGCATAGGAGAGAACCATTACCGCTTCCTGTCGGTCACTCATCCTATCCAGGGTGACTGAAGAGTAGAACGGCTTGCTTTTCCCTCCATCCTTGCCCTCGTAGTAGCGGTATTTCTCAAGATTGGTTGAACCTTTCTTCCAGTCTTTCTCCATGCTCCTCATTTCCTTGCTTCTCTTTGATGCACTCCAATCCCTTGAATAGAGTTCCTCGGCAAGTTTCAGGTAGTGGCCTGGGTAGTAAAGATGACTGGGAATGGTATCCATGGCCATTCTCATATAGCTTACTGCCCAATCCTTGTTCCCGAATGAGATGAACCCACCGGGAAGTTCGTCATAGAGGCTGGAAAGTACGTACCAGGTTTCACTGGAGTCGAGCACACCCAGGGTGTTTACTATGGTAGTCAGGTCCTCAAGCATTCCCTTCGCTTTACCCAAGGCATTCAACGGTCCCTTTGTCTGTCCCCATCGGCCGATGTTCGAACACTTCCAGAGATACCCTTGCCATGAGGTGTTTGCCTCGATGGATTGCAAGGCGTATTGTTCACCTTTCTCATAAAAAGCAAACCTACCGGCCTTGTCTTCCTCATCCAATTCGTCACCAAGGGATACCTGCAGGCGGGCCAGACGCCACAGGATCTCTGCGCGGTCTGCATCATTGGTCACCCCTGCTAGCTGTTCCTCAAGCAATCCCTCAGCCTGGGTAAATGCATCAATCTCATACAGTTCATCGGCCCTCACTGTGTCAATCGCTGCAGTTAGCGAAACAGTGGCAAGCAGGGTGAGAACCAGAGTAATACCTACTATCTTTTTCATGAACCCTCCTAAGAAAACAATCGTTTGATCAAAGCAAGCTTTCCCCGATAAGGGGCATAACGCAATTTTATCTCGAGCCATCGTTTACTTTCGAGCACACTTTTCTGGTGGCTGAAGGTATCGAACCCCTGTTTTGCATGGTAGCTGCCCATACCGCTGGACCCGACTCCTCCAAAGGGGAGGTGGGGGTTGGAGAGATGCATGACCGTGTCATTGATGCATCCTCCTCCATAGCTGACGGTTCTCACCACGATTTCCTGGTGTTCCTTGTTGTTGCTGAAAAGATACAGTGCAAGGGGGTGTTCGCGTGCCTGCACATACCCGACAGCTTGTTCAAAAGTCTCATAGGTAAGGATGGGCAAAATCGGGCCAAAGATTTCTTCACTCATCAGTGTTCCGGTTCTCTGTACATCGGTTATCAGAGTTGGGGCGATTTTCAGATTCTTTGGGTCAATCTGCCCACCGTAGGCGAGTGTTCCTTCCTCAAACAGACTGATGAGTCGGTTGAAGTGTCTTTCGTTGATGATGTGGGGAAGGTCATTGCAATGCAGGGGATCGCTTCCAAACATGTTGGTGATTGCCACCTTCATCTCTTCTATCAATTGGGAAGCCACCGTGCGTTCAACCAATACGTAGTCGGGTGCTATGCAGGTTTGACCTGCATTGAGACATTTTCCCCAGATGATCCTACGGGCGGCGAGGGGAATGTCACTGTTTGCTTCTACAATTGCAGGGCTTTTTCCTCCTAATTCCAGGGTGACCGGGGTGAGCGTCTTAGCCGCAGCTTCCATGACCACTTTGCCAACTGTAGGGCTCCCGGTGAAGAATATATGATCATAACGATGCGAGAGCAGTTCCTGGTTCATTTCGCTGCCACCCTGAAAAACTGTAACATAGTGGCTCGGAAAGAGCTTTGCGACCAGGGATTCCAGAACCTGTGATGTATGGCTACTGTATCTTGATGGTTTGACGATGACACAATTGCCAGCCGCCAATGCACTGACCAAGGGAGCGATAGTGAGTTGGAATGGATAATTCCAAGGACTCATGATTAACACAATCCCCAAGGGTATGGAGATTGTGTAGGCTTTGGAGGGAAAAGAAAGCAAGGTATTTCTTACCCGTTTCTTACTGGTCCAGGAATCCAGGTGCTTGAGATGTTTGTCTATTTCTGCATAGACCAAACCGAGCTCGGTTGCAAATCCCTCAAAATCGGATTTCCCCAGATCCTCGAAGAGTGCATCAAGAATCTGTTTTTCATGTTCCTTGATCCCATCCTTTAGCTTTTTGAGCTGAGTTTTTCTCCATGCAACCGACTGGGTTGACCCATTACGGAAGAATGTTCGCATCTCAGTGATGCAGAGTTGCACTTCATTCATAAGTATTCCCCACTTTTGTGCCAGTATGACACCTGGTTACCTGTTTGTCAAAATCAATGCATCAGAACCCAGCGATTATCTCCTCACTGAGGTTGCTGAGAATTGCCCTGGCGAGGCGGATTGAACTCTCAACGTCTTCCATGCTGCTGATTCCCCAGTGTGTATGTGCATATCTGACAGGAATGCCGATCACGATGGTAGGAATACCTTGTCCAGATAGGTGCAAAGCAGCAGCATTGGTGGCCCCACCGTTTCTTACCCCCTGCTGCACAGGAATATGGTGCTTTTCTGCAAGATCGAGGGCAAAGCGTTGGAATCTTGGATTTGTTATCATTTTTGAGTCGATGAATCGGAGCATGGGCCCCTTGCCCACGATTGTCTGCTGCTGATAGGGCGGGAGGAAGGTGTCATCAGCCGGGCTTCCCTCAAAACAGATGGCTACATCTGGATTGACTTTCCTTGCGGTAAGTTGTGCTCCTCGGCACCCAACTTCCTCCTGGCTGGCAAAACCAGCTACCAGGTTTACCTCAAGTATCTCTTCTTGAAGGTCTTCCAGGACATCAAGAATGGTTGAACAACCAAGTCTGCAGTCGAAGGCTTTGCCAAAGATCAGCTTTGTTTCTGGATTGTAAGTGCAGGTTGCCTCGGGAATGACCGGGCTCGCCACTTCCACTCCCATCTCGATTGCATGTTGCTTGCTGGATGCCCCGATATCTATAAACAGGCTGCTGATGTGAGGGACACTTTTTCGTTCTGCCTCGCTCTGGTAGTGAGGGGGTTTCGATCCAACGATACCGGCAATGGTGGAGCCATCACGCCTCTGTACCCGTACCATATGAGCAGGAATATTGGTGGTAACCCATCCTCCGATGGGGATAAATTCAAGCATTCCATCCTCACGGATGCATTTGACCATGAAGCCTACCTCGTCGGTATGTGCATCAAGCAGTACCGTTGGCTTTCCCTCTTGGTTTTGTGTTCGGGAGAGGTAGAGGTTCCGCAAAGAGTCCTCTTCAAAACTACCCAGGTGTGCTCCGTCCTTGCGGATGACCTCAAGTACTGCGTCTTCAAATCCTGAAATGCCATTGGCATCACAGATTCTTTGTATTCGTTTAATATTTGTCATGATTCATACTCCTGATAATCTTCATTATTATCCATAGATTGCTGGAGTTGTACACCCGTCAAATAACCTCACTTGACCAAGAAGCAGGGCATTTCCTACAATGGGGCAGGCGATGGGGTTCGCCATCTCTCCCAACCCAAGAGAAAACCGCAGCCTACAATTCTGCTGATAACTCCTGCAACCTAATTAAGGTCTGGAGGTGTGCCATGGCACTCAGTCTTGCGGAGTTGATGATTCTCTGTCTTCTTGTTGAATATCTATTACAGCGTATCCATGTTCCCCCACTTATTGGGATGTTGGCAGTAGGGGCAGTCCTTGGTCCACAGATATTGGGATTGCTCGACCCTGACCTGATACGAATCGGCTCAGATCTGCGTATGATTGCACTCATCGTAATACTTTTGCGTGCAGGGTTGGAACTTTCCCGAGAGAGCCTCCATAAGGTAGGGCTCCAGGCCATACTGCTTGCATTTCTTCCCGCAGTCTTTGAAGCCGCTCTCATCATAGCATTGGCCCCTGGGCTGCTCTCTATAAGCAGGGGAGAGAGTGTACTGCTTGCATGTGTGCTTGCGGCAGTCTCCCCGGCGGTGGTTGTTCCGATGATGGTTCAGTTCATCAAGGAAGGCAGGGGAACCAAGAAGGCCATCCCCACCCTGGTGTTGGCCGGTGCAAGCCTGGATGATGTAACGGTTATCGTTGCATACAGTATTGTCCTCTCACTGTATCTAGGGGATGCTGTGAATGTTTCATGGATGATTGCATCCATTCCCCTCTCGCTGGTTTTTGCAGTCATTGTTGGGTATTTGATTGCTCGATTCCTGATCAAGGTATTCGAACGGTACAATCCACGAGCAACCAAACGTGCAATGACCCTCTTGGCGATCGCAATTGCTCTGGTACACATTGGGGACCTGCTTGAAGCCAGTCATATACCTTTTGCAGCACTCCTTGCGGTCATGGCCATTGGGTTCATTATCTTGGAAAAGAGGGAATCGATGGCTCACGAGCTCTCCAGCAAACTGGGGAAAATCTGGGTCTTTGCGCAGATAGTGCTCTTTGCCATGGTAGGTGCGCAAGTAGATCTGAATGCAGCAAAAGAAGCCGGATTTGCTGCAATTCTTCTTATTCTCATCGCACTGGTGAGTCGATCGATGGGTACCTATCTCTGTACACTTGGTTCTGGATTCTCTCTGAAAGAGAAGTTGTTTGTGGTTATTTCCTATCTTCCCAAGGCAACAGTGCAAGCCGCAATTGGTTCCGCTCCCCTTGCAGCAATGGCTGAGCGTGGTATGGATACCCGCCCTGGTCAGATCATTCTGGCCGTTGCCGTGATGAGTATTATAGTAACTGCTCCACTGGGTGCGTTTGCGATTAGCTGGGGTGGCAGGCATCTTCTCTCTGTGGATGAGAGTGAGGGGTCGAGTTCTTCTGCGCTTGAAGCAAGTGAAGCTGAGTACGATCTGCTTAAAGATTAATCATAAAGGGAGCTGCAATCCAATGCTTGCGGGTGTGGATACAAGTATATGGACTGCAGCCCGGAAGAAGGGTACATCACATGGATGGTTAATAGCGATTGGGAGATATGATGCTATTGGAAAACCATCCTGTATTTTCTTTGTATAACGGGTTCTATGAGAAGTCAATAGTGAGGCAGGCCTTTCACACAGGGTAGTGGCCCGGAGTTTCCAATTTCATGCTTGCAGTAGTGATAAAGAAAAGGGAACCTACCAGACGGTAGGCTCCCTTAAGCATCTCCTAGGGGAATTGAACCCCTGTTGTCGGGATGAAAACCCGATGTCCTAACCACTAGACGAAGGAGACATAACAAGCATGTTAAAAAACAGAGGCAAGATGAGCCGCACAGGATTCGGACCTGTGACCCACGCCTTAAAAGGGCGTTGCTCTACCAGCTGAGCTAGCGGCCCTTGCAACGTAATGGACTATACCAGAGAGCTCAAAAGGGTGTCAACTACTTGAGAAGAATTATTGCTACATCACGTGTGCTTTGCGATGGCTTTCTGTGGATAGGGACTCCTTCTAAGCTGTTTTTTAGAATCCACCCTGGTTTATATCAACAACATCAAGCGTACAACGCTGATGCGATTACCACTGCAACAATAGAGACAAGCGTATCCAAAGAGAGCGTGTTGTCGACGTAATCCGATTCACCTTTCTCATCACCGCGCATATATATTGATATTACAAACGGTGGAGGGGTGAGGAACATCGTCATGAGCGCAACCTGATACATCCTATCCATTCCCAGCCAGGAGTCTACCACCAATGCATTAAGGAGGAGGGCAAACAGGGTGAGCAATACCCTTCTTGCCAGTATGGTCTTCAAGGACTTTCCTATCAGTTCTTTCTTGATATGGATTCCGTATCCGATGGTGATTGCAATAAGGGGAACCGTCAATTGGGCAAGCAGGTCAATCATTTCAGCCAGCGTATCCCAGATGGGGGAGCTTTGGACGTGGGGAGCAATGAAGCTGCTTGCAAGCCCTGCAACAATGGCAAGGATTACTGGGCTGGTGATGATCTTTTTCAACAATTCACTGCCTTTTGCGGCACCATCGCGATGCTTGATCATCAGGGCCATCAAGATGGTAAAGACAAATACAACCTGTCCAAGATCTACCAGAGCTATCTTTCCCAGGTGTGCTTCCCCTTGGAAGGAGACAAATACTGCATATCCAAACATTCCCATCTCAAAGCCGGTCATCATCAATGCAAAGTAGGGACTGTGTATCTTCAGAAGCTTTCCTATATAGTGCCCTAGAACAACCATGATCAGACAGACGATAAAAATGAGGATTACCAGAATAAGATAACGGCTTTCCAGTTCTATCGAAGAGAAAGCCTGAAACAACAATGCCGGCAAGGCAAGATCAGAGACAATCCTCTTAACATGGGAAAGTGATTCGGTTGAGAAAAAATTGGTTCTCTGCAACGCATAGCCCAGCAAGAAAAGCAGTAATAGCGGTACGACAGGAAGAAGTTGTTCAATCATTGCATTCCTCTATGTATAGATGATGGTAGTGATTTGCCACTACAGTGAGAATCTTCAACAAGTATAAAGGCTAACAGCTCAAACCGCTAGTGGTAATGACGGTCTTTGGGAAGCAGGTAGAGCGAGTATGCCTTCTCCATTATCTCTTGGGTAACCGATTCCTTTCCTTCCCAGTCCGCAATCACCTGAGCGAGGGTACAGCAGAGCTTTGCTCTTCTGAGGCTTCTCTGTGTGTGGGCCATCACCTTGCTGTAACAGGGAAAAAGATGGGCAACACCTTCGCTCTCGCGTTTTGGTTGCAGGGACCGGACATGCTCCATGGCTTTCCTGTCAACATGAAATGCCTGAACTGTACCCGTCAGCAATGGTTCCGGCTCCAAGGCAAGGGCAATGGCGAACCGGTCAAGCAAGGGCCAGCCAATGAGTCCCCAGAACTGATCAATCTGCGCCTGGGTGCAACGACATATTCCATGAGGATTACCCAGATTTGCACAACGGCATCCATTCGTAGCAGCAACCATGGAGTAATGAAGTGGATAGTCTCCCACTTGGTGTGTGTCCAACAACTGTGCGAGTGTAGTTCTTGCTTTTAGTTTCTGGTTTGAGAGTTCATCCACAAGCAGTGCACCACCATGTGCATGGCTTATCCAGGGAGGGGCTCCTGCGAGTATTTTCTGCTGACTCATCCCAGCCTCCAAACGTAAAAAAGGTGATTCCTTGCTTTGTTTCCCGTGGATTGCCCAGACTTCCTGCGCCCGCTCTCCCCTAAGGGGTGGAAGCAATGCTTTGGTTCTGCTCAGCAATAAGCTTTTCCCACTACCCGGTGGTCCATAGAAGAGGAGTGGTAATTCTCCGGCGACAGCGTAGCAGAGCGCTTGTTTCGCTTCTTGCAAGCCAAGGATGCCGGAGAATGGATATTCCTCCAATCTAAGCTTCTTGCCAGCCTCCTTACTCTGTATCTCGTTTTCTGGATGAAGTAATGCAAATCTCCAGAGTTGACTCAATGCAGAGGCAATGGAAGGACAGGAAATACAGTGTTTATTGATTGGGGAGATATTCTCACCGCTCAGAATCAGAGATATTCTAGCTTCTGCACATAACTGTGTAAGTTCTCTATGCAAAGGAGGGGGACTTATCAAGGATCCTGTCAAATCGACAGTCCCATACAACAGGATTGAGTGGTTGCTGATTTCCATGAGGTTCTTCTCCATGCAAATCATTGCAAGCAGAACTGGCGCAAGTATACCATCGATGGATGAGTGGGCTGGTACTTGGATTGAGAGTCGGGGAAGGGGGCCCTGATAGTAAGCTTTCACTTCTGCCTTCAAGCGAGAAGCTTTAGCCTGGGAGAGTCCACGTATAGTGAAAGTGGTGTTTGATCTTGCCACTTGCACACGAAGGAGGGTGCCGGTGAAGCCTGTTCGTTGATATCCATATATTTGCATACCCTCTAAGGGTAATCATCAGGTACTTTGCTTCATGATTCGGTGGAAATGCCGCATCTGGATCCGATAGGCAAAGATAAGGAGGATGGCTGCAGCAATCCAAGCCATAGGGCTAGAGAGGATGATTCCATCATATCCCAACAAACCAGGAAGCGTGAAGGCTGCAAGTGCTCGGAACAGCAACTCCTGAATGGAAGAAAGCATGGGTATCAATCCAGATCCTAATCCTTGGCAGGTATTTCTGAAAACAAATATGAGCCCAAGAGGGATGAAGAAGTAAGAGATAAGAGAGAGGTATTGATTGGTTTGCTCTATCACCTGGCTTTGCGAAGCATCGATGAAGAGCAAAGCGAGGAAATCACCGGCAAAGAATACCAGAAGAAATGCTACCAAACTGAAAATCACATTCAGCATAAGTGCGCTTTTCAGACCTTGGGAAATTCTGGGAAGATACCCTCCTCCTAAATTCTGTGCACTGTAGGTGGCCATTGCAAGGCCAAGGGTCATCAGGGGCTGGGTCACCAGTTGTTCGATACGGGTGCCCACCGAGTAGGCTGCAACAGTATCGCTGCCAAAGGTATTGATGACAGCCTGAACTATCATGACCCCAATTGCACAGACAGAGAATTGGAGTGCACTGGGCAAGCCGATACGCAGCAGTCTGCCGATCATGGGCCAGTCAATACTCCAGTCTTCTCTCTTCAGGTGCAATATCGGGTATCGCCTATATATATAGAAAAGACAGAGTAGAGCAGATATTCCTTGGCTGGAGATAGTGGCAAGCGCAACTCCCTTGACTCCCATATCCAGGATGATGACAGATACAAGGTCGCCGATGATATTCAATACACTTGCAATCAGAAGAAAATAGAGAGGGGACCTGCTGTCTCCCAAGGCACGGAGGATGGCTGCCAATAGGTTGTAGTAGATGGTGGCTACAATGCCAAGGTACAGTATAACTAGGTAATCTTGTGCATCCTTGATGATGTTTTGTGGTGTATTGAGTATTTCCAGCAGAGGTTTGACAGAGATTATCGCGAGAAAGGAAACAAGTATAGAGAGGAATAAAGCTGAGAGGATGCTCATTGCTACTGCCTTACGCATGCTCCTCTCATCCTTAGCCCCGAACTTCTGGCTGATGATCACCGAGAAGCCTGCATTGAGCCCGATAACGAACCCAAGCACAAAGAACGTGATCGGTCCTGTGGAGCCGACTGCTGCCAAAGCGTGGACGCCGATGAATCTACCGACGACAAAGGTATCCACCATTGTATAGAACTGTTGGAATAAGTTGCCTCCAAGGATGGGAAGCATAAAAAAGAAAATCAACCTAAGGGGATTGCCTCTGGTCATATCCTGCTGCATGGAACGTTGCTCCTTCGATGGGCAATCATATTGCCAACGAATGGTTTGGGCAAGCATGTCAAGAACGATACTTTACACAATATTTTTCAAAACCCACTGGACAGGGGGAAGGAAGTCCTGTATAGTCGCTTCTTGTCGGCCTAAGCCGGCCGCCGGAAAAGCTTCCTCGGGAGCTTTGGAAAAAAGGCTCACAAGGGCCTTGACGGACAGGCGGCAAATCGGGTAAGTTGACCGAGCGCCTCCCGAGAGGGGGAGCGGGAAGATTTATGAAAGCAGAGCGCAGGGAAGAGATGAGAATAGGAAGGAAGCAACCCTTGAGGGGCTTCCCAGTCAATTCACAAGAAATGAGAACGATAGTTGAAAAGCTACGTTCGTGCGAGAATTACAGGGAAAACTTATAAGTAAGTAAGCCGGGCCCTCGGGCCCGGAAATGCTATAACGGAGAGTTTGATCCTGGCTCAGAACGAACGCTGGCGGCGCGTTTTAAGCATGCAAGTCGAGCGGCAAGGGCCTTCGGGCCCCTAGAGCGGCGGACGGGTGAGTAACACGTGGACAATCTGCCCCCCGGCCGGGGATAGCCCAGGGAAACCTGGATTAATACCGGATGAGACGGGACGCACGAGGGTGCGATCCGGGAAAGGCGCTGCGGCGCCGCCGGGGGATGAGTCCGCGACCCATTAGCTAGACGGCGGGGTAAAGGCCCACCGTGGCGACGATGGGTAGCCGGCCTGAGAGGGTGGACGGCCACATTGGAACTGAGACACGGTCCAGACTCCTACGGGAGGCAGCAGCTAAGAATCTTCCGCAATGGGCGAAAGCCTGACGGAGCGACGCCGCGTGAACGAAGAAGGCCGTGAGGTTGTAAAGTTCTTTTCGGGAGGGGGAATGACCGTGGCAGGGAATGGCCGCGGGATGACGTGAATCCCGGAATAAGCCCCGGCTAACTACGTGCCAGCAGCCGCGGTAACACGTAGGGGGCGAGCGTTGTTCGGAATCATTGGGCGTAAAGGGCGTGCAGGCGGCACTGCAAGTCCGGCGTGAAAGACCCCGGCCCAACCGGGGGGGTGCGCTGGAAACTGCGGTGCTTGAGTACAGGAGGGGATGCCGGAATTCCAGGTGTAGGGGTGAAATCTGTAGATATCTGGAAGAACACCGATGGCGAAGGCAGGCATCTGGCCATGTACTGACGCTGAGACGCGAAGGTGCGGGGAGCAAACAGGTTTAGATACCCTGGTAGTCCGCACAGTAAACGATGTGCACCAGGTGGCGGGGGTAGAACCCCCGGTACCGTAGCAAACGCATTAAGTGCACCGCCTGGGGAGTATGCTCGCAAGGGTGAAACTCAAAGGAATTGACGGGGGCCCGCACAAGCGGTGGAGCATGTGGTTTAATTCGATGGTACGCGAGAAACCTTACCAGGGCTTGACATACACCGGAAGCGCCGTGAAAGCGGCGTGCCGCTTGCGGCCGGTGAACAGGTGCTGCATGGCTGTCGTCAGCTCGTGCTGTGAAGTGTTGGGTTAAGTCCCGCAACGAGCGCAACCCCTGCTGTCTGTTGCCACCACGAGAGGTGGGGACTCAGGCGGAACTGCCGGTGACAAACCGGAGGAAGGTGGGGACGACGTCAAGTCATCATGGCCCTTATGTCCTGGGCTACACACGTGCTACAATGGCCGGTACAGAGCGCAGCGAGGCCGCGAGGCGGAGCGAATCGCTTAAAGCCGGTCCCAGTACGGATTGGAGTCTGCAACCCGACTCCATGAAGTTGGAATCGCTAGTAATCGCGCATCAGCATGGCGCGGTGAATACGTTCCCGGGCCTTGTACACACCGCCCGTCACACCATCCGAGTCGGGGGTACCCGAAGTCGCCAGCCCAACCCGCAAGGGGGGGCGGTTCCGAAGGTACGTCTGGTGAGGAGGGTGAAGTCGTAACAAGGTAGCCGTACCGGAAGGTGCGGCTGGATCACCTCCTTTCTGATAAAGAAAGGCCGGGCCCGGCCCTCACAGCCGGACCCAACCAACGGTCGTCGACCAGCAGGTGCAAGTCCTGCAACAATGGCCCTGAAGGGGGCGTGGAATTCCTGTTCTCATCTCTTCCTTGTGTGATGGTGCATAAGCTTCAGCGGGGGCATAGCTCAGCTGGCTAGAGCATCGGCTTTGCAAGCCGAGGGTCAGGGGTTCGAATCCCCTTGCCTCCAGAGAGAAGAGGATTTTTGAAACAGATTAGCGCAGGGATTGGAAGAATGATATGGTCAAGCGAAATGAGGGTCCACGGAGGATGCCTAGGAGCTGCCAGGCGAAGAAGGACGTGACAAGCTGCGAAAAGCCGCGGGGAGGGGCCAATACCCAGTGATCCGCGGATGTCCGAATGGGGTAACCCGCAAGTCTGGATGACATGCACATGCACGTGAATACATAGGGTGCATGGGAGATACGCCGGGGAGTGAACCATCTAAGTACCGGCGGGAGTAGAAATCAAACGAGATTCCCCCAGTAGCGGCGAGCGAACGGGGAGGAGCCCAAACCGCGTGCCCTCGGGTGCGCGGGGTTGTAGGGGTGCGGCGGGGGTAACCCGTGCAGTGAGAAACCACGAGTGTAGCGGAACGGTCCTGGGAAGGCCGGCCAGAGCGGGTGAAAGCCCCGTACGCGAAACGCCCGTGGCTGCATGGCCGCACTACCTGAGTACGGCGGGACACGAGAAATCCTGCCGGAAGCAGGGGGGACCACCCTCCAAGGCTAAATACTCGGCAGCTACCGATAGCGCATAGTACCGTGAGGGAAAGGTGAAAAGGACCCCGGGAGGGGAGTGAAAGAGAACCTGAAACCGTGGACCTGCAAGCGGTCAAAGCCCCTTTGGGGGTGATGGCGTGCCTTTTGTAGAATGAGCCTGCGAGTTACCGTATGCGGCGAGGTTAAGGGAGAGAAGTCCCGGAGCCGCAGGGAAACCGAGTCTGAACAGGGCGTTCAGTCGCATGCGGTAGACCCGAAGCCAAGTGATCTAGCCATGGCCAGGCTGAAGCAGGAGTGAAATCCTGTGGAGGGCCGAACCTAAATCCGCTGAAAAGGGTTGGGATGAGCTGTGGCTTGGAGCGAAAGACTAAACAAACTTGGAGATAGCTGGTACTCTCCGAAATAGCTTTAGGGCTAGCGTCGCACCGATTGTCGCGGAGGTAGAGCACTGGATAGGTGAGGGCCCGTCACTGGGTACCGAGCTTAACCAAACTCCGAATACCGCGATACAATGTGCGGCAGTCAGACGGCGACTGATAAGGGCCGTCGTCAAGAGGGAAACAGCCCGGACCGCCGGCTAAGGTCCCAAAGTCGTGCTGAGTGGGAAAGGAAGTATGATTGCACAGACAGCCAGGAGGTTGGCTCAGAAGCAGCCACCCCTTCAAAGAGTGCGTAACAGCTCACTGGTCGAGTAGTCATGCGCCGATAATGTAACGGGGCTAAGCACGGCACCGAAGCCGCGGGACAGCATCATTTGTGGTGCTGTCGGTAGGAGAGCATTCCGTGAACGGAAGAAGCAGGGGCGTAAGCCCCTGTGGACGGGACGGAAGAGAGAATGCAGGCATGAGTAACGAAAAGACGGGTGAGATCCCCGTCCGCCGAAAGCCCGAGGTTTCCAGGGTAAAGGTAATCTACCCAAGGGTCAGTCGGCCCCTAAGGCGAGGGCGAGAGCCGTAGCCGATGGGAAGCGGGTCAACATTCCCGCACCTCCCAGGGTTCCGATGGGATGACGCATAGGGCGAAACGCAGCCGGGCGACGGTAGTCCCGGCCGAAACGGCGAGCCGATGAGGCACCCAGGCAAATCCGGGTGCCGAGGTGAGCCGCGAGCGAGCTGCATCACGGTGCAGCGAAGTGCGCGTAGTCGTCGTGCCGAGAAAGAATCCCTAAGGAACGGCCCTGGGGGACCGTACCGAAAACCGACACAGGTGGGCGAGCTGAGAATGCGAAGGCGCACGGAAGAATTCGCGTTAAGGAACTCGGCAAAATGCATACGTAACTTCGGGAAAAGTATGGCCCCCGCAAGGGGGTTGCAGAGAAACGGCCCATGCGACTGTTTACCAAAAACACAGGTCCATGCGAACCGGCAACGGGAAGTATATGGACTGACACCTGCCCGGTGCTGGAAGGTCAAGAGGAGTTGTCAGAGCGATCGAAGCAGCGAATCCAAGCCCCAGTAAACGGCGGCCGTAACTATAACGGTCCTAAGGTAGCGAAATTCCTTGTCGGGTAAGTTCCGACCCGCACGAATGGTGTAACGATATGGGCGCTGTCTCAACGCGAAATCCGGTGAAATTGAAGTCCAGGTGAAGATGCCTGGTACCCGTGGTTAGACGGAAAGACCCCGTGAACCTTTACTTCAACTTGGCATGGAGACTTGGACAGGGATGTGTAGGATAGGTGGGAGGCCGCGAGGCGTGGGCGTCAGCCTGCGCGGAGCCGCTGGTGAAATACCACCCTTGCCTGTCCAATTTTCTAACCGCGGCCGTGATCCGGTCGCGGGACAGTGCCAGGCGGGAAGTTTGACTGGGGCGGTCGCCTCCCAAAGAGTAACGGAGGCGCGCGAAGGTCACCTTAGGATGGTTGGGAATCATCCCTCAAGTGTAAAGGCACAAGGTGGCTTGACTGCGAGGCAAACAAGCCGAGCAGGTACGAAAGTAGGTCTTAGTGATCTGGCGGTAGCGAGTGGAAGCGCCGTCACTTAACGGATAAAAGGTACTCCGGGGATAACAGGCTGATCTTGCCCAAGAGTTCATATCGACGGCAAGGTTTGGCACCTCGATGTCGGCTCATCGCATCCTGGGGCTGGAGCAGGTCCCAAGGGTTTGGCTGTTCGCCAATTAAAGCGGTACGCGAGCTGGGTTCAGAACGTCGTGAGACAGTTCGGTCCCTATCTGCCATGGGCGTTGGATGTTTGAGGGGTTCTGCTTTTAGTACGAGAGGACCGAAGTGGACGAACCTCTGGTGTACCGGTTGTCGTGCCAACGGCAGCTGCCGGGTAGCTACGTTCGGAAGGGATAACCGCTGAAAGCATCTAAGCGGGAAGCCCTCCCCAAGATGAGACATCCCACCCGCACAAGCGGGCACAAGGAAACAGGGAGACTACCTGTTCGATAGGCCGGGGGTGTACGCACGGCAACGTGTTCAGCCCACCGGTACTAATCATCCGAGAGGCTTGACCATATCATTATTCCAATCCCATGGGCTGCCAAGGCCGGTCGTGCGAGATCCCTCGCGCTCCCAGGCGTTGGCCGGCCCGGTGGCCACAGCAGGGTGGACACACCCGTTCCCATCCCGAACACGGAAGTTAAGCACCCTCACGCCGATGGTACTACGGTTAGCCGTGGGAGAGTAGGTAGCCGCCGGGCCTTTTTCTTTTTCCCTTCATCCCCTCCTTTGCCGGAGGGTATTTTTATTAAGAGAGAGTTCTCCTCCCCATTTTGTACCTTTCAATTGCCAAGGAATCCGGCTATACTTGCCCGAGGAGGAACCTGTGGCTTTAATCCCATTCTATAAACCAACCCTACGCAGGAAAGACATGGATGCAGTATTGCAGACCATGGTGGATGAACGTATCGGGCCGGGAGAACGCAAGAATGAGTTTCTGAAACAGTTTTGTACCTATATTGGGGCCGGAGAGGGGATTGCCCTTCGTAGTTATCCCGATGCATTACGTGCAGCCTTTCTCACGCTCTCTCTTCCACCAGGAGCAAAAGTAGGGGTAAGTGTGCTCTCTCCTTCACTCTACGCCTCAATAGCGAAAGAAATGCAACTCGAATTGGTACTTGGCGATATAGATGAGGAGAGTGGTTGTCTCAGCCAGGAAGAGGCGTATCGCCTTGTCGAGGAAGGGGCACAGGCACTCTTGATTCATGAGCCAATGTGCCAGATACCACTGCACTGTGAATACCGGTCACTTGGAGTTCCTGTCATTGAGGACATCAGCCAAAGCCTTGGTAGCTGCTTTGATGAAGAGAAAGCCGGTGGTTTTGGAGACCTGGTTGTGTGTGCATTGGAAGAGGATGCTGTGGTCAGTGCAGCAGGGGGAGCAGTACTCACCATCATGCATGGTGATTACCAGAAGAAACTCAGTGCACTATTCCGTGAATATAGGGAGTATGTGGAACTTCCCGATATGAATGCAGCACTGGGTTTGATCCAGCTCTCCAACCTTGATGACCATCTTTCCAAGAGAAGGGAGTTCTATACGCTTTTTTCCAATGCACTTCTCAAGACTGAACACAAGCTGTATGGAATTGGGAACATAGATTTCAAACCCAATGGATATGGGTTTTGCGTTGTCTTGGACTCCAGAGCCGAGGATGCCATCAAATTTGCGAACAAGTATCAGGTCTCTGCACAGAAATCCTTCTCAGACACCTTGGCTAAAAAGTACAGCGACCGATTCGATCTTTTTCCAAAAGCACTACCTCCCCATCTCAGAGGAATATCGCTTCCTCTTTACCCATTCCTGAAACAATCAGATACTGAGTTATTGATGAAGGTTATCAGCCACCTACCGTAAGGAGTCAACCATGGAACAGAGACAGGTACGTCATGTATTGATTATTGCAAACTGGAGCAAGAAGACATCCCATACCCTCTCCCAGACAATTGTCGACTACCTTGCCGAGAAGGGGATTGAAAGCAGTGTAAGCAAAACGAACAGGGGAAACGAACCTTTGGTCGTGAATAAGGACACCGACTTGGTCATCTGTCTTGGAGGGGACGGGACGGTGCTTTACTGTGCGCGCTACCTCCAGGATTTGGGAATCCCCATCCTTGCCATCAACGTAGGAACCTTTGGTTACATCACGGAGATATCGGTAGAGGAGTGGCAGGAAGCTATTGATTATTTCCTGGAAGGAAAGAACACCATCAGCAGAAGACTGATGATCAGGGTAGGGGTATTCAGGAAAGGCAAAAAGGTATTCACCGCTCACGGATTGAATGAGATGGTGGTATCCTCCAGTGGTATCAGTAAAGTCGTCAGCCTCTCTCTGCGTATCGGGTCAACAGAGGCCGGATTCTTTCGCTCGGACGGCATGATCATCGCAACCCCGACCGGTTCTACAGGCTATAGCCTTGCAGCCGGGGGTCCCATACTGGATGTCGATCTCACCTCCTTGATCATAACCCCTATTTGCCCATTCACCCTGTCCAACCGTCCACTGGTGGTAAGCGGGGATTCAACCATCACCCTGACCATCCCAAAAGGACAGAGAACCGGATTGATGCTCTCGGTGGATGGACAACAAAATTTCTGCTTGCAGGAAGATGATATGATCGTTGTGGAAAAATCACAGAGCAAGGCACTGCTGGTCGCAAGCGAAAGGCGTAACTATATAGAAGTATTACGTGATAAACTAAATTGGTCCGGGGGAGGATTGCATGCTTGAGCGGCTTGAAATACACAACTATGCACTGATCGAAGACAGTGTCATCGAGTTTCCGGATGGATTCACCGTGATAACTGGTGAGACCGGTGCAGGAAAGTCAATAATCCTGGGAGCCCTTTCCCTGCTCTTGGGTGAGAAAACCGAAGTACAATCCATCCGAAGCGGACAGGAGAGTGCAACGGTAAGAGCCTCCTTTGCCCTTGAACCTCCCTATCCGCCCAACTTGGCTGTGTATCTCGAGCGGGAGGGCATTTCCCTTGACAATGAGAGCCTGATTGTAAGCAGGACCATCAAGAATAATGGGCGATCATCGGTATCCTTGCAAGGTCGTCTATCCAGCCGGACAGAGTTGGCTGCGATCAGCAAGGAACTGCTTGATATCAGTGCACAGAGAGATCACCAGAGTTTGCTCAGCGCGGCAAACCAGCTTGCGGTGCTTGATGTCTATGGGAATTGCGAGGAAGAGAGGATGGCCTACCGCTCTGCATATGAATCATACCTGGGGCTGAAAGATGAACTGGTGAAGAAAAAACAACAGCTTGAACAATCACAGAAGGAAGAGGATTTTCTTCGCTTTGCTGTTGAAGAGATTGCAAAGATTGATCCCAAACCAGGGGAAGATGACGAGATAGCTGAGCAGGTAAGGGTGATTGCAAGCTATGAGCAGATCCATGAATCGTTGAGCTCAGCCATTGGAGCATTGCACGGAGGGGAGGTGGGGACCAGTGCCCTTGCCTCTCTCTCCCTTGCAGGTTCCGAGATTTCCAATGCTGCAAAAGCCGACCCGTCCTTGGCCGAGTATGTTTCCCGTCTTGAAAGTGCTACCATCGAGATCGAAGATATCTATGAAAGTATCCGCGACTACCGCTCATCCATGAGCTACAGTGAGGAAGAACTCGACAGGTTGCAGGGTAGGCTTGCCAGCCTGCAACGGTTGAAGAAAAAATATGGACACACGCTTGAAGCGGTCTGTTCCTTCTACCAGGAGAGTCTGAGTCGCCTCAATCTTAGTGAGGAACAGGAAATCTGGCTGAGCAAACTGGAAAAACAGATTGCTTCTGCTGCAGAGATGGTTACCAGAGAAGCCAAAGTGCTCTCACAAAAGCGGAAGAAGGCTGCACAGAGGCTTTCCTCCCAGGTCGAGCAGAAACTCAGGACCCTCGGGATGAAGGAGGCAGTCTTCTCTATCACCTTCACCCAAATCCAACCAGGACCACAGGGAATTGATGAGGTAAGCTATGATATCTGTGCAAATCCAGGGCTGGAGATGCGTTCCATCAAGGATGTAGCCAGTGGAGGGGAGCTGTCACGTATCATGCTTGCAGTGAAAACCAGTCTGGCAGAGAGTGATGCCGTTCCGACTCTGATCTTCGATGAGGTTGATGCCGGTATTGGAGGCAGCGTGGCGCTCTCTGTAGCTGACCAGCTGATGAACCTCAGCCGTTCCCATCAGGTTATTGTCATCACCCACCTTGCTTCCATTGCAAGCAAGGCAGATACCCATCTGGTGGTGCACAAGGAGATACGGAACCAGATGAGTTACTCCATGATCAGGAGTGTGGAAGAAGAAGAACGTCAAAAGGAAATTGCACGGATGCTCAGTGGTGATGATTCCAGTAGCGAAAGTCTTGGGCATGCAAAGAAGCTACTGCAAGCAGGGAGGAACTGATGGACTATTACAAAGCAGACAATGGATTTGCCTATGGTGAGGAGAATGAGATTCCCATGGCCAGAATCACCATGCGCCCCCTCGGGGATAATCGTATTGCGATCGACCACACCTATGTCTCTCCCAGCTTGAGAGGGCAGGGAATAGCAAGAAAGTTGGTAATGCTAGTTGTGGAACAAGTAAGGAAAGAGGGGAAAATGATTGTTCCCCTCTGCTCCTATGCCCAGATGGTCCTTGAGGAGGACCCTGAGCTTGCCAAGCTTATTGCCGATTAATTGATATAGATATCGAAGTTCAATTCCTTAGCCAAAGCGTTGATTGAGGTGATGTCCTCTTCCTTCGGTTGTTTTTGCATGCTTACATACGGATATACTGCATTCTGCAGTGCTGTAAGATCAGGTTGGAACCCTCTCTCCCTGACGATCTGCAAGAACTCCAGAATGAAACGAATATTGTCAGTGTACAGCCCATGTTCCTGAATCTTTTCACCCAGAGTGGTCATTTGGGTGTGGAAGATGGTAGCGACCAGATCAATATCCGGTTGTTTTCCATACTTCTTGAGGAATTCAAGCATCAAGGCAAAATCCTGTTTATATTCATCCCATTTATCCAGGCTGCCATACATGAACAGACTCTTGATGGAACTCAATGATGAACCGATCAACTCCTCGTAGAGGGACCCCATTGGTAGATATGGTACATGCTTTGCCAGTGTGGCATAGTGGAAAATGTTCTTTGACAATCTTCTGAGAGCATCATAGTCAAGGGTGCATACACTTCTGTCAATCTGGTCGAATAGTTGGTCACGCATGCGCAAGGGAATCTGCTTATGTCCGATGTTCGTGGACTTGACTGTATCAGAGCCTTGCTCTTGTACTTCCATGAGATACTCGAGCGTGGCTTGTTTTGGATTTGGGTCACGTGCCGTGCAGATGTATTGCGTGAGTGTTTCTGTATCGGTGACATGGAGCCGTTCAGTATGTTCATCTTCTTCCGTGTATGATTCCAAGTGGAACCATCCATAGGTGTCCTCATAATCCGCTTTCTCCGCGATGCGACGATTGAGTGCGAAGAAAAGTGCTGCCTCTACCTCGCCGGGGAGTGTGTTCATGAGTTCCTTGGCAATGGTCTTTCCATTTCCGTCCTGCTTCCTGTTTGCCTTTGCTTTTGCCAGATCTTCCAGAAGTTGCCCAAGCAGGTCTTTTTTGCTGAACGGATTGTATAAATCGACAGCCATCAGCGCATAGGCAATATTTTGTTTCGGTTCCAATCCAGCTAGGTCATTGAAGAACCAACCACAACTGGTGTAGGCGAAATGCTTGTATTTCTGCCCTTCAAGCAACATTGCCAAGATATGTTTCTTCTCAGCATCATGCGTAAATGAAGAGAGGAAGCTATCCATATCCTTGAGTTGGCTTGCAACCGAGGAAAATTGGTAGAGTAATTCCCTGGAATCAAAGTCTTTGCCCAAGATTTTCTGTACTTCATCAGTAAAAATTACGTCGATTTCTCTTGAGAGATTATCAAAGGCAAGACGAAGCGGGTTTCTCCATGCTTGGTTCCAGCTCTCTTCTCCGCCTGTGTGGCAACCACAATCCTTGTACCATCGGGAAACACCATGACTGCATGACCAACTGGTCCCCCTGCTATCTTCCCCATCATGCAGGTAAGCCAGCTCAGTAGCCGGATGATCCTTGAGATAGGTGGCATAGTTGGTGAACGTAAAGTCTTCTCGCTCTTCGACCTTCTTGATTAGGGCGGAAAGAGCCATATCTCCATAGGGTTCATGATGACCGTAAATCTCACCATCGGTAGCGGTATGAATGAGGTTTGGTTTCTCATCTTCCCTGATGGAAACCAGCCGTTGGTACAGCGAATCTGCGTCCCTTAGGTAGTGGCCAAAGCTGATGCCTTCTGCCAACTGGGGATTATAGAAGAATGCACTGATGGTCTTTCCCTTGGCACCTTGCAGGAGAAAGGGTCTGTTGTATGGGGCTCCTCTGCCATCCAGTTCAATTCGTCCTTTCTCTTTGTCCTCGATTGCCTTGCATTGCCAAGGTGAGAGGATGACGTAGGAAACACCTTCTTCAGCAAGGATATCAATGACCATAGGACTGATTGCTGTCTCCGGCAACCAGATCCCATCAGCCTTCCTGGAAAAACGCTGTGCAAAGTCCTCCAGCCCCCAACGAATCTGGACTCTTGCGTCCTCTTCTGTGCAGAGTGGCAGAATGGTATGATTGTACGCTTGGGCAATGGCATTGCCAAAGCCGAGACGTTCCTTGCTTAATCTGTCCGCTTCCAGGATGAGCTGATAGGTATTCTGATGATACTTTTCCATCCAGCTGAGCAGGGTAGGCCCAAAATTGAAGCTCAGGTACTTATAGTTGTTGGTCAGGCTGAGGATTCTCCTGACTCCTGAAAGATATCTCGAGAGGCTGTTTGCCTTGTAGCAATCTGCATGTATGCGTTCATTCCAGTCTGGGAACGGACTAGCAGTAAGCTGTTTGCCGATGAGTCCCGTCTGGGGGTTTTCTCTTGGTGGTTGATAGAAATGTCCATGAAGGATCAAGGACGTCTTGTCCGGTTTGTTTGTTTTCATATAGCTTGGCTAGTATATCATAATACCGAGAGGACGGACTACCGGTTGGCGCCCTATCTTGCACATTGTTGCATTCTGGTGAATGATACGGTAGGAGGAAGCCATGAGTATTCATATTGTTTCAGATAAAAACAGCATTGCTGATACCGTTTTATTGCCTGGTGATCCACTGAGAGCAAAGCATATTGCACAAACCTACCTGACTGATGTGGTGCAGTACAACGAGATAAGGGGAATGTATGGTTTCACTGGTCTGTACCATGGACAACGTGTTTCAGTACAGGGTACAGGGATGGGTATGCCTTCATTTTCCATCTATGCCCAGGAATTGATCGACAGCTATGGAGCCAAGCGCCTGGTACGAGTGGGTACCTGTGGAACCATGAGTGAGTCTCTCAAGCTCAAGGATGTTTTGATTGTCCAGGGAGCAGACTCTGACAGCGGGATGAATGTGAGCCGGTTTGGCACCTACCAATTCGCCCCTACTGCGACCTTCCCCTTGCTTATGCGTGCCTATGAGAATGCAAAGTCGATGGGTATCGGGTATGCCGTGGGGAATGTCTTCACCAGTGATCAGTTCTATGACATGAAGGGTGATGAGAAAAAGGCAATTGCACAGTCAGTGGGAACAATGGCAGTCGATATGGAGACATGTGAACTCTATACCTTGGCCCGTCTCAAGGGCATCGAGGCCCTGACATTGCTTACCGTAAGTGACTCCCTGCTTACCGGTGAACAGGTTGCTCCAAAAGAGAGACAGACAACCTTCGATTCGATGGTTGACCTTGCCTTGCAAACCCTCTTTGACTAAGGGAAAAGAGCCATTGGTTGACTAAGCGCTGTGATTCTTTTACGATTGCGTAGAAGAACATCCGTCAGGATACTTTTTGGGAGTAAGCATGATTCTCATCAACATTGATTCCTTGTCTACTACCGAGTTGCAATATATCGCCCAACAGGAATGTTTGGAAGATTGGCAGACACTCGATCGGGAGGAGCTCATCGACGCCTTGGAGGAAGCCTTCGGCGAACAAGATGATGAAGTCTCTTCGGCACAGAAGGGAAAAATCCATAGAAACAGGTTTTGTAACTCCCTTACCGACTATCGGGGGGACAAGCAGAACCTGAGTGATCTCCCTGGCGTTGAACAGTTGCCTGAATCCTATCTTGATACATCCATCCATCTCCTGATTCGTGACCCTCAATGGGCCTATGCCTATTGGTCCTTGTCACCTGCTTCCCTGCAGATGGTTTTCGGTGAGGATGGACAAGCTCCCAGCAGCTTGTTCCTCCGGGTTCAGGAAACCAGACTCGAGAGTGGGGAAGTGTTGTCCTTCGATATCTCCGTGGAACGTGAAGATACACAATGGAATATCAACCTGCCCAATATGGGTTCCTCGTATCTGGTTGATCTTTGCTGGCGTGACCGTAAGGGAAATGAGATGTCCTTGGCACAGAGCAAGAGTATCGAAACCTATCCTGCCTACTGGCAGAAGCATAGCGAAGAGTTGGTGGGAGATTATTCGTCTTTCCTGGCAAACTTCTCCTCCCTGGTTACAAAGGAAGGGGAGATTGTTGATAATCCAGTGATCAGGGATCTCGCACAGAATCTGAGCAAGGGGGTACTGTAATGGCCAAACCATCAATCGCATTCATCCTGAACGCACATCTCCCCTTTGTAAGACATCCTGAATACCCACGATTCCTTGAGGAAGATTGGCTCTTTGAATCCATCAGTGAGAGTTATCTTCCCCTGTTGAGGATGTTCAACCGACTTGTCCAAGACAAGATTCCTTTCAAGATGACCATAAGCCTCTCTCCCACACTTTGCTGCATGCTCACCGATCCTGTGCTTCAGGAACGGTTCCTGGAGTATCTTGAACGGCATATTGAGCTTGGCGAGAAAGAGGTGGCACGTTGCACCAAGGAACAACCGGAGTTCCTCGAGATGGCCCAGTTCTACCTGGACCAGGCACGTGAGAACCTGGGAGATTTCCAGGACCGATATCGTGGCAATATCCTCGATGGTTTCAAGGCACTGGAAATGAGTGGTCACCTAGAGCTCGCAACCACCGCTGCAACCCACGCATATCTCCCGCTTTACAAGGATTATCCAACTGCAATCAATGCGCAGGTGGAGCTGGGGGTACAGTCCTTTCTTACTACCTTCGGCCACCTTCCTAAGGGATTCTGGCTGCCTGAATGTGGATACTACCCCGGCCTTGAGGAATCATTGAAATATCATGGTATCTCATGGTTCCAGACAGCAAGCCAGTCCATGTTGCTCTCCCCTGACAAAGTAGATTATGGTACCTATCGTCCAGTACAGACCCCTAACGGAGTTGCTGCCTTCCCGAGGGATTTCCAGACTACTAGTCTGGTTTGGTCCAATGCCTCTGGCTATCCTACCGACCGTTACTATCGTGAGTTCTACCGCGATATCGGTTATGATCTTCCGATGGATTATATAAAGCCTTATATCCATGAACCCTCGGTGCGGGTGTTCACCGGATATAAGTACTGGGCGATCACTGGTCAGACCGATCAGAAAATTCCCTATCGACGGGATCTTGCCCAGAAGCGTGTGGCAGATCATGCAAGGAATTTCCTGTATAACGTCAACAATAAGGCCAAGACCCTGGAAGGTGTACTGGACAAGGATCCCGTTTTCACCTTGGGATATGATGCTGAGCTGTTCGGCCACTGGTGGTTTGAGGGTATCGATTGGATTGAACAGGTGTTTCGCCAGAATGCGGAACTTGAACAACAAACTGCCTTTATCTCTCCCTCTTCCTTCCTGGGACAAGAGAAAGATACCTTGCAGAAGGTCAGACCTGCTTTGTCCTCATGGGGACAAGGTGGCTATAGTGCAGTATGGCTTGATGGTTCAAATGCTTGGACCTACCGGCATATCCATAAGGCCATTGAGAGGATGGAGGAACTTGCCGTTCGGTTCAATGACCAGATCAGCCTGAAGCAGAGATTCCTTAATCAAGCTGCACGGGAAGTGTTGCTTTCCATGGCAAGTGACTGGCCGTTCATCCTGTTCAACAAGAGCAGTACTGAATATGCACAGAAACGGATTGGAGACCACCTGAGGAACTTCAATGTTGTCTATGGGAATATGTGCAAAAATGCCGTGAATACTGAGTGGTTGGTAAAGGCAGAAAAGCGAGATATTCTCTTCAGCGATATCGACTACAACATCTTCAATCCTGAAAAATAACGGGTCAATCACTTTTTCTGTGGGATTGGATAGAGCTGTCAACATATAGGGAATCGAGAACATCAGAGGAAATGAAGATGATTGCATAAGGAAGGGCCGTCCCTGTAATGTTTAGTTACCACACTCAACAGAAAAGGAAGACAGCCCTAGATGCACTGTATCATGTTGCCCTCAGAATTGGTAGGCTTCACCAATCGTACCACGGAGATCGTAAAGACTGTATCAAACAGAGAGATGTACCTGCTCAAAGGAGAGCTTGCGAGCAGTGCCGATGATTGCCTGTGTCCATTGTGCGGAAGCTCGATGCACATCCATGACCGCTGTGAGGCCACCCTGAGGCATCTGTGTTTCGGAGACAAGTTGAGCTGTCTCAGGTTCACCAAGCTGCGCTATTATTGTCCCCGATGCGGCCACAGCCACATGCAGGATGTCCCTTTCCAGGCAAAGGGGCACCGCATCAGCTGTGAATTGTTGAACTACACCAGGGACCTGCTCGCCTATGGCTTTACCAACAAACAAGTTGCCTACTTAACCGGCCTCGGCAAGAACACCGTCAAGGCCATCGACCTTAAGCGGCTGAAAGAGAAGTACACCGTAGACGGAGAGCGTCTCATCCAGCCCGAGCGGCAGGCGAGGTACCTGGGCATCGATGAGTTCAAGCTCCATGACGGGCACAAGTATGCAGTGATCATCATAGACATGGAGACCGGCCACATCCTCTGGCTCGCCCATGGGAAGAAGAAGGCCTCGGTATACTCGTTCATCGAGCACGTGGGAAAGGATTGGATGGATGGGGTTGAGGCGGTCGCCTGCGACATGAACAGCGACTTCCAGGAGGCATTTGAAGACCGTTGTCCCCACATCCAGACGGTTTTCGATTACTTTCATATCGTCAAGAACTTCAACGACAAGGTGGTGGGCCAAATCCGTAAGGACGAGCAGAGACGGCTCATTGCAGAGGGGGATGAGAAGGCTGCAAAATCCCTCAAGGGAAGCAGATATATCCTTACCTCTTCCAAGCAGACCCTTGCAAGGAAGGACCAGGAGGCAGAGGATGGGAAGATTCTTAGCAAGGGAAGCTCGCTGTTCAGCAAGGAGCAGGTAGTCCGCAAGGACGGACATCTAGCCAGATATGAGGATCTCATCAGGCAGAACAAGCTCCTGTTCACGCTGGACTTGATCAAGGAGAAACTCTGTGAGGCCTACAAGATGACCGATGAGCCATCCATGGCCGGCGCTATCACAGAAATCATGGACATGTGCATGGCTACAGGCAACAAGCACCTGCTCTGGTTCAGCAGACTGCTGGACAACCACTTCGAGGGTATCATCGCCCATGCGACCTATGACATCTCAGCAGGGAAGATCGAGGGGATCAATCACAAAATCAAGACCTTGAGAAGGCAAGGGTACGGCTACCCTGATGACGATTATTTCTTCCTCAAGCTCTTTGATGCAAGCAGGAAAGGCTATGTCAGGAACCCTGTGGCTGAGAAAATCCCACAGGATTTATGATTGAGCCAAAATAACTAGAAAATTATTCATTACTTGGTCCCCTTCCTTTTTGGAGGGGGATTTCTCTGTATCCAGACAAAAGCCCCCAAATATCACGAAAAGGTCTACGCTTGTTAAGCAGTGAGTGACATTTTTACCTATCATACCGGTGGAAAGATGGAAAAGTTCGGTTGTGCTGTGGTGGTAAGAAGTGTACATTTATGGATGTAAGTGGGAAAAAATCCCAAATAATGAAAAAGGTGAGGAGCCTGGTCATGTTGACTGGTGAATTTTACAACACCATTGACGACAAGGGTCGTATACTCATCCCTTCCCGATTGCGGAGCGCATTGGAAGGGGAGGCCCTCTATGTGACCAGAGGTTTGGAGAACTGTCTCTGGCTGATGCTTCCCACCGATTTTGAGAAACTCAAGAACACAATCATGAACGGTCCCGGTGCAATGTTCGACCGGAAGCTCCGGATTCTGCAACGCGGTATGATTGCCCCGGCGCAGTTGTGTGAGTTCGACAAGGTAGGGAGGATCAACATCCCACAGAGCCTCAGGGAGAGTGTCTCCCTTGCAGCCAAAGAGGAGTCTGTACTCCTAGGCACCGGCAATTATCTGGAGCTCTGGAACCGAAGTGCCTATGAGCAATACTTGCATGCAAGCATGGACGAGTTCCTTGACGCTGCACAGTCGCTCAGCGAAATGATCAGGGAGGACTTCTGATGGAGTACGTTCACTACTCGGTAATGACCCAAGAAATCCTCGAGTACTTGGTACCACCAAATGATCGGCCGGCGAAGATGGTCGACTGTACCTGTGGGGAAGGCGGACATACTTTCCTCTTCCTCTCCAAATACCCAAACCTGGAAGTGACAGGACTGGATCGTGACCGTGAAATCCAGAAGAAAGCGATCAAGCGGATGGAACCCTTTGGTGAACGTTTTACCCCCAGGAATATCTGGTTTGATGATTTCTTCTCTGAATATGGGCAGCAGGACCTGGATCTGGTTCTCTTTGACCTGGGTATTTCCAGCTTTCACTTTGAAGAGTCCGAACGCGGTTTCTCATTCAGGAAGGGTGAAGAGCTCGATATGAGACTGGACAAGGATGCCCCCATCAGTGCCCAGGATGTGGTGAACGGATACCAGGAAAAACGTCTGGCTGATGTCATCTATCAATTCGGCGAGGAACGATACTCCCGTCGTATTGCCCGGGCAATCGTAGAGGCACGCAAGCTCCATAGGATAACCGGTAGTGAGGAACTGGCTTCCATCATCTACAAATCAGTTCCCCCCAACTATCGCTATGGAAGGATTCATCCAGCCACCCGAAGCTTTCAGGCTATCCGAATCGAGGTGAACCGCGAGCTGGATAGAATTGAACCGGCACTAAAAGGTGCCGTACAGGCCTTGAGGAGTGGAGGAAGACTTGCAGTCATAAGCTTCCATTCATTGGAGGACCGGCCGGTGAAGTGGTTGTTCAAGGGAATGGCAGAGGGGAGTGAGGCAACCATAAAGATCCTTACAAAAAAACCCCTGATACCCAGTGAGCAAGAAGTAAGTGAGAATCCAGCAAGCAGGAGTGCAAAACTGAGAATCATAGAAAAGCTGTAAAGGAGGCGAGCTATGGTACATGACTGGTACACCGTGGAGATTGACAGACAGCCGTCTGCTAAACCTCGCTACGCTGAGCGCCTTCAGCACGCCATGATTCTGGTCATGCTACTTCTCCTGATGGTAGCAATCTTCCTGCCGCTCTGGCAGCGGGGGATCAATCGCTCGCTTGAAGTGGAATATCAGACACTCTTGGAGAATCGCCAGGCATTGGAAGAGGAACAACAGGTCCTGCGTGCCAGCATTTCCTCACTAAGTATGCCCGAGTCGTTGGCTGACGGTGCCTGGAGAGAGGGAATTGTATTCCAACCAATCAAGGCCGTGGCAATGCTCCCCATCTCAAGGAGTAGCCAATGAACACCTACCAACATATAGACCAGTTCTCCTTTACTCCTTCATCCATTTCCCCCCTTTGTCAGGCAACATGCATCAGAGGTGGTTCCTCGCGCATTATTGATGTGCAGATTGACAGCAGGCTCTGCAGCAAGGGAAGCTTGTTCTTTGCCTTGAAAGGGGAACGTACCGACGGTTTTACGTACATCAAGTCAGTATCAGATAAAGGGGCTGCTGCAGTTGTTGTGCCTACTGAACGTGCACAGGAAGCCTTGCACTTGTGTGACTGTGCAGTTCTAGCCAGTGAAGACGTACTTGCCAGTCTGCATGCATTATCCCGTTTCTACCTCTCCTTGTTCCCCCAACTAAAAACGGTGGGTATCACCGGCAGTTGCGGGAAGAGTACCACCAAGGAAGCCATTGCATGCATTGCAGGGCAACTCGGCCCGACAGCAAAGACCCCTGGGAATCTCAACAGTGAGTATGGACTTCCCCTGAGCACCTTCTCTTTGGAGAAGCAAAGCCGCTATGGGATCTTTGAGATGGGTATCGATCATGTCGGGGAGATGGATAGAATGGTTTCAATCCTCAAACCCGATATTGCACTTCTCACAAATATTGGGATTTCCCATCTTGAGAAATTTGGGAGCCAGGAGATTATCGCCCAGGAGAAGGCCAAGATTTTCCATCCAGGGATCGAAGCAGGGTTTGTCAGTCGTTCCTGCAAGCATCTGCCAAGCATTGAGAAACAAGCCTCAAGAACACTGCTCCGCTATGATGGTGAAGCAGTGAAGGCTGTTGACCTTGGGTTGGAAGGCTGGTTGGTGACCTATGAAGGGGAAACCTTCCAGATCAGGGCTGTAGGAAAGCATTTGCTTGAAGATGTCGTTGGTGCAATTGCCATAGGAACCTATCTTGGGGCCAGTCCAAGGGAAATCGCCAACGCATTGGAGGGATTTACCCCGATGCAGGGAAGAAGCTCGGTATACCGTAGTGACATCACCATTATCGATGACTCCTACAATGCCAGCTTGGATTCCACCAGGAGTATTCTCTCCTATATCTCCAGCCTCAGGTGGGAGGGGGAGAAGAAGGTTGTGCTCGGTCCAATGAAGGAACTGGGAAAACAGTCCCGGTTTGCTCACCGATCGGTTGCAAATCTGCTTACAAAGTCTTCCTTCGGTAAGGCTTACCTCTATGGAAGTGAAATGAAAGAGGCGGCAAGCCAGCTTAGACGTCAAGGATATGCAGAGAAAGTCTCATTTACTGAGAACTTCGAGGAGTTGGAACATATTGTTGGGAGGCAGAGCAACCGGGGTGACCTGTTCTTACTCAAGGCCTCTCGCTCAGTTGGTATGGAACGGCTTATTCCGTCCCTCACTGAATATGCTGCAAGGAGGCCGATGAGGTATGCCTGATAGGTTGTTGCTCCTGTTTGTGCTCTCCTTTGTCGTAACCTTCGTTATCTCGAAGGTTCTGTTATCTTTTGTAAAACAGAGCGACATTGCGGTCAAACCGGAGCTGAGGGCCTTTCAGAAGCAAAAGGCTGGGACTCCCGTCCTTGGAGGCTTGGCTTTCACCTTGGGAACCTTGTTGGTTTCCCTCTTTGACCCTTCGCTTTCCAATCCGCAGGTGTTGTTTCCCTTGCTTGCCTTGGTTATCTTTGCCGGTATCGGTTTCCTGGATGACCATATGAAGAGCAAACACTCCAATGGCGATGGCTTGCCATCGTTAGTGAAACTGTTGTTGCAGATCCAGGGAGCCCTCTTGCTTCTGGTTCTGGCCAAGGGACAGAACCTGCTCATTACCCATATCGATCTGGTGGTAATCCAACTTGATCTGGGTATTGGCTATTACCTGTTTGCCCTGCTGTACATCCTTTATTTCGTGAATGCAGTGAATATTACCGATGGGCTTGATGCATTGGCTGCAGGAAGCAGTCTTCCAATGCTTCTCTTGCTGGTGATGCTTTCCTTGAAGTCGGGGAGTATGGCTTCCAGTGCATTGCTTGGTTCCTTGCTTGCCTTCCTTATCTTCAACCTTCCTCCTGCCCGTTATTTCATGGGAGACTGTGGCAGCCATGCGCTTGGGGCATATATCGCAATGTCAGCTCTGCTGATGGGCTCTGAGCTGGTACTGTTTCTTGCCAGTGGATTATTCCTGCTTGAACTGGCTTCCAGCCTGATTCAGATCATTTCCATCAGACGATTTGGCCGAAAGGTATTCACCATCGCGCCACTGCACCATGCATATGAACTTAAGGGTGTGAAAGAGAGCCGCATAGTGGTTGCTTTCACCTTGGTATCTTGGTTGTTTGCGGCAGTCTCACTGCTGATCAGTAGGTGATTGCCATGGATATACGAAGAGATTTTGATGATTGGCGGCAGGAAGAAACACCACTTGAGGAAGGCGGTAGGAACCTGAGTGCCTTTACTTTCCTTTGCGTCGTCATCCTAATCACCTCTCTTGGGCTTATCATGCTCTACAGCGCCTCATACAATGAAGCATTGGTACACGGGCTTCCTCATCACTATTTCTTTACAAGACAATTGATGTTCGTAGCCTTGGCAGTGGTTGGATGGTTTGTCATTCGTTTTATACCGCTTCGCTGGATAGAGAATATTTCCTATTTCATATTGGTTGTATCAATGATTCTCCTCCTGATGACCCTCTTCACTCCCTTTGGTCAGGAGCGTCTGGGTTCCAAGCGTTGGCTGCAGATCGGACCTATTCCATCCTTCCAGCCTTCAGAGTTTGCGAAAGTAGGGATCATTCTTTTCTTTGCTGCCTACCATAGGAAGGATCGCAGCGGCCAATCCATGTTGCTTCGCCACGGTCTGCCCATAGTGATCAGCTTGGTGATTACCTTGCTGATCTTTCTTCAGCGGGACTACTCTTCAGCGATCTTGTTCCTGTTTATCTGTTTTGCCATGTTGATCGCCAGTGGGTTCAGGATTCTTCATATGGTCATTCTCCTTGCCTTCCTGGTTCCCCCAGCGATTGTTGCGATGTTCAGTCAATCCTACCGGGTCAAACGAATTTTCTCTTTTCTGTTTCCTTCCCTCGATCCTAGTGGGATGAGTTATCAGGTAAGTACCGGGTTGAAGGCAATCTCGTCAGGAGGACTGTTCGGTGTGGGTCTGGGAAATGGTTCTTACAAGCTTGGACTGTTGCCAGAGGTCCAGAGTGATTTCATTTTTGCCTCAGTTTGCGAGGAGTTGGGCCTTGTGGGTGGAGCTTTCATTCTTGCACTCTTTCTCATGTTTGCGATTCTTGGATACCATGCGAGTCGCAGGATGCAGGACAGGGATCGGTTCCTCAGCTTGATGGCCTTTGGCTTGACCAGTATGATCCTCTTCCAAGCTATCCTGAATCTTGGAGTGGTAACTGCATTGTTGCCGCCCACCGGTATCCCTCTGCCGTTCTTCAGCCAAGGGGGAACAAACATCCTGGTGGTACTATTGAGCTGTGCGATGCTTTATCGAATTCTACTGATTAGCAGTGGCAGGATACCACTGTACAAGAGTTCCTTGGGCAAAGAGGAGCGAGCAGCGATTCAGTTTCCCTCCCAAGGGGGCGTTGAATGAGACGCATACCGATTGGGGTGAAGTTGACCGCTATGATTCTCCCCTTGGTTGTGTTTCTTGTATTCATTGCACTGCGCACAGTCCCGCAGTTCAAGATCACCACAATCAAGGTTGTTTCAGAAAGTGGTAGGGAAAGAATTCCCGCTTCACTCAAGGAACATCTGACAACCTTTGTTGGACTCTCTCTTTTTGAACTGAATTTCAATCGTCTCGAACGGGAGTTGGGCTCATACCCGACAATCAAATCCTTGGAGCTAAAAAGAGCATTACCTTCCTCTTTGGAAGCAACCGTTTCCTTGGTGGAAAGTCCTGCCCTGGTGCAGACCACTGATGGGTTAGAGACCTATCTGGTTGAGGGAAATGCATTGGTGAGATTGCCTGCCGAAGATATTGATGCATGGAAACAGGAGATGGTTACCATACTGGTACCTCCATCTTATGCACAGATGCTCAGAACATATGGACTTGACCGCTCATTTCATCAGGTTATGGAATTGGCAAATTCCCTTGGAGAGAAAACTACCTTGATAACAAGTATAAAATACGATAATAATAGTAGTAACAGCTTTGGAAAGATGGTTTTGGAAATCTCCTCTCTCAATGCCCAGATTTGGGTGAGAGAGCCTGTAGGGACGGCCCAGATACAAGCGGCCGTAGCACTGGCCCAACAGGACCAGAAGGATACACTCTCCTTCCTCAGCTCGGAAGACAAGCGTTATGACCTCTATCGAGAGGGTTTGGTGCGTAGGTAATGAGACCGACCAGAAGGGGGTTGCTGTAATGGCTGGTGATAAGATGTTGATGGGACTGGATATAGGCTCAAGCCGAACTAGATGCGTTATCGGCTCAGTGAGCCGGGATGGCCAGTTGATGGTAGACAGCATCTGTGAGCACTCCAGTGAAGGAGTCCGAGCCGGTTCCATCGTTAATATTGAGCAGACCTTGAAGACCATCCAAACGGTGATCAACGAAGCAGAGCTCCAGGCAGGAGCGGAGATGAGTGAGGTCATCATCGGAATCGGTGGGGAGAATATCGTGGGTATTCCCAGCACCGGGGTGGTTGGGATCAATAGCAAGGACCAGGAGATAAAAAGAGAAGATATTTTTCGCAGTCTTGAGGTTGCCAGGGCGTTCGAGCTACCCCAGGACCGAGAGATTCTTCATACCTTGGTTCAGGACTTCCAGATTGATGGCCAGATGGGTATCAAGGATCCAATCGATATGCTTGGGCATCGGCTCGAGAGCCGAGTGCTGATCGTAACTGCTTCTTCAGCTATTTGCCAGAATGAGCGAAAGTGCATCCAGCGTTCTGGTTTGAGCGTGCAGAGAATGGTATTACAGAGCCTTGCTGATGCTGAGGTTGTGCTCAGCAGTGAGGAAAAAGAGATGGGTACCATACTTATCAATATCGGCAGTGGTATCACGAATATGATAGCATATACCAATGGAGCTCCCGTCTATACTGGTGGGGTTAACCTTGGAGGAGATGCTGTCACCAACGATATTGCCTACATTCTGAATAAGACGCGGGGAACTGCGGAGCAGATAAAATGTGAAAGTGGTCACAGTTATGTACCTTCTGTCAGTAGTGAAGACATGGTACTTATCCCTCAGGTGGGAGGCCTTCCTCCCATCAAAATGCCGAAGAAAGAGCTCAGCAAGGTCATCGAACCAAGAATGGCTGAAATCTTCAGTAGATTGCAGAGTGACTTGGAGAAGGCCCAGGTGCATGGTTCCTTTGGTGGTGGAGTGGTATTGGTTGGAGGCGGGGCCTTGCTCAGTGGGGTCACCGAACTGGCTAGTGAGATATTTCAGCTTCCAGCGCGCCTCGGGTTCCCTGAGGCTATCGGGGGCTTGGATCGGAGTTATATCAGTCCCCAGTACACCACGGTGCTCGGCTTGATGAAGAGTGAAGCTCGTAGGGTAAAGGACACTGCTACCGGAACACGTTCACGCAAGGAACGGACGCGTCGCAAGGAAGGTGGGGCTGTATCGAAGCTCAGAGGTTTTTTCAGGACACTGTTTTAAACGTGCCGAATGGCGAAGGAATAGAGTATGGATTTTGGAATGTTTGAAGTTGAGGATATGGTTCAGGATGAACAAACCACTGCCACGGTCATCAAGGTGCTTGGGGTAGGAGGTGCTGGGGGTAATGCGGTTAATCGTATGATTGCCAGTGGCCTGAAAAAGGTGCAGTTCGTTACCATGAATACTGATATGCAGGCCTTACAGCGATCCAACGCACAGGTCCGTCTTCCCATCGGCAAGGAGTTGACCGGAGGGCTTGGCGCTGGGGGCGTCCCCGAGGTTGGTGAGAAAGCCGCCCAGGAGAGCAAGGAAGACATCCGTCGGGAGATAGAGAATGCCGATATGGTCTTTATTACTGCCGGCATGGGAGGGGGAACCGGTACCGGTGCAGCCCCAATCGTTGCTGAGATTGCCAAGAGCTGCAATGCCCTCACCGTTGCGGTGGTAACCACCCCGTTCGCTTTCGAAGGGAAGAAAAAATTGCTCTTGGCACAGGCCGGAATTGAGAAACTGCGAAAGCAGGTGGATACCCTTATCATCATCCCCAACCAATATTTGCTGAAGGTCGTGGAGAACAATACCCCTATCAAGCAAGCCTTCCTGATGGCGGATGAAGTCTTGTATATGGGTGTACAGGGAATCAGCGAACTGATTACTGAACCAGGTGAAATCAACATTGACTTTGCAGACGTCAGGACTGTCATGAAAGGCAAGGGTGATGCGCTCATGGGTATCGGGTTTGGTGAAGGTGCCAACCGTGCAGTCGATGCTGCTCGCCAGGCAATCAACAACCCCCTCCTGGAAAATGCAAGTATAGAAGGGGCCAAGAGTGTTCTGGTCAATCTCTCGGGCAGTGACAACCTTACCCTTCAGGAGTACCAGGATGTCGTTGAGTTGGTAACCGACAAGTGCAGTGATGATGCCCTGATTATCGCTGGTCAGGCTTTCAATCCTGAACTGGGTGACCGGATAAAGGTCACAGTGGTGGCTACTGGCTTTGAACGGAAGGAAGAGGTCGTTGGTGCTGAAGTGCCTGAGATGGATATGGTCAAACGACATTATGCCGCTGCAAAGGTTGACGAGAAGAGACAGGAAGAAGAATCCCCTGCAGCCAAAAACACCCAGGAGGATGAGGAACCAATCCCTGCTATCCAGGTAAATCGTTGGCAGGATCTGCAGAAACAACTGGGCAAGGGGCCGGGTAGTAATTCCAACGACTATACCATCCCTGCCGTACTGAGGTACTCCAGGAATAAAGCAGAAGAGAAATAACCATGGTTCTCCCCGTTGACCAGCTCTTGTTAGAAGAGTACGAGGATTATCTGATGATACAGCGTCGTCTATCACAGGCGACGCTGTCGGTCTATCTATACGAAGTGTCTCGTTTGCTGGAAACAGCCATCCCGCTTGAGAGAGTGGATGCAACCCAACTGGAAACCTATCTGATCGGGGAGAGAAAGGAGCGTAACCTCAGTCCTGCAAGTCTTGCAAAGGCGCTCAGTGCACTTAGGTCATTCTTTTCCTTTCTTCAGCTCCAGAAGATAAGGCAGGATAACCCTGTACTCCTGATTAGTCATTCACAGAAACCGCTCACACTTCCCCTGGTGGCAAGCGTGGAGCAGATTGATGTACTGCTTGAGAGTATTGATATTAGCTCCCCTCTGGGATATCGGGATAGGACCCTTTTTGAATTGATCTACTCCTGCGGATTGAGAATTAGTGAGGCATGTAATCTTGAGGTTTCCGATTTTCAGGATGGAAAACTGCGGGTGCTGGGAAAGAGGGATAAGCTTCGTATTGTTCCTGTAGGGGAGATTGCTGCCAACTACCTGGATGAGTATCTCAAGGATATCCGTCCACAGCTTATTGGTATGCGCTTGGCCAACAAGGCCCTTTTTATCGGACGTAGAGGAAGAAAGCTCACCAGGCAGGCTATCTATAAACGTTTTGTCAGCTACTGTGAGGAGTGTGGCCTTGATGCAAAGGTGCATACCCTTCGCCACAGCTTTGCCACCCACCTCCTCGAGGGGGGGGCTGACCTGAGAAGTGTCCAGGAGTTGCTTGGACATGCAGATATCAAGACAACGCAGATCTACACCCATGTGGATACTGCCTCCCTGCAGCATGCATATGATGCGTACCATGACGAGCAGGTGAGTGAGGAGTAAGCGTGAGTGTATTATGGATTCTCTGTCCCATCATCGCCTTCGGTTCTGCTGTTGATGCCATCGCTGGTGGTGGTGGCCTGATAACCCTGACTGCCTATGTAGCAGTGGGGCTTCCGCCAACCACCGCCCTGGGGAACAATAAATTTGCCTCTGCAAGCGGCACACTGGTTGCGACCATCCAGTATCTGGCCAATAAGCAGGTCAGCTTTCTGGTAGGGGGGATAGCCATCGTGACAACCTTCATAGGTTCTTCCTATGGATCCTACCTGGCTACACAATATGCAGCAACCTATCTTTCCTATCTCCTGATTATCCTGGTACCCTCCCTTGCCGTATTTATGTTGGTAAACCCGAATTTCGGGAAGGCCCAACCAAGGGGAAGGGCTTTCACCCTATCCCTCAGCGGCATCACAGGATTGGTAGTTGGGATGTATGATGGCTTCTTTGGGCCGGGGACGGGCATGTTCCTTACCATCATTTTCACCGCTGTACTCGGTCTGGACCTGCTTAAGGCATGTGGAACTGCACGGATAGTGAACCTTGCCTCCAATATCGCTGCCTTGTCCATGTTTCTCTATCATGGTGTGATCGATTTTTCCATTGCAATTCCATGCGCCATCAGCGCCATCATTGGTGGGTACATCGGCAGCCACCTGGCATTGAAAATCGGGCAGAAGGTAGTGAAACCGGTCATGTTGCTGGTACTCTCCCTCTTGCTCATCAAGGTTGTCGTTGAACGGTTCTGAAGCAAGTCTCCAATTTCCCTGCCTTTAGGAGATATGAAACTTTCAATACTACTGGCACTCAGTCTCCTGCCACTCTCATGTGAGAAGAGAATAGGGTTGGCTCATTCTGGTGTTACATTGCAGGAACTCGTAACTCGTGGAGCAAGCATGGCCCGGGTGAAGAGGATGCTCAGATTTCTTCATGAAGAGCAATCACTCAAAGTCTGTTTCTGGGGAATGGAAGGATATCCATCTGCGCTTTACCAGATGGAAAACCCTCCGTTCAGGCTTATGTATAATAAGCTTCTGCCTGATTCTGCTTCCCAGCTGCTTACCCTCTGCGGAACCCGCTATCCAGATGGCAACGGTGCTCAACGGGCATACCGGTTTGCATTGGAAGCCTGTGCCAACAACACCATCTTGGTGACAAGCAACAGCCGAGGGATTGATAGGACTGCGCTTTATGCCAGCCAGGACTTGAAAGCCAATGCATTCGTCATCTGTGACTGTGGATTGGCGACACATCGCATCAAGGCATATCATGCCTTACCGTTCGTCTCTTTGCTCTCCCCCTATGAACCTGATGATGCAGCTTTTCCTTCCCGTTGCCTGAGTCGTAATATGCTCTCGACTGCGATTGGGAATGCTACGATGGTTATACAGTCTCCTGAGAAAAGCGGATGCCTGCACTGTGCCACCTCTGCATTGGATCAGGGAAAGGACGTATTTGTACACACTGATGGACTCCGTGGTGGATCGCTGGATGGAGGCATTGCCTCTCTTGCACGAATGGGAGCCACTGATGTTGCCTCCTTCCGCGAACTCGCTTACCTTCTCTGCTGGGAGAGTCCATGCAAGGTGGAAGAGAGAAGAGGGGGAGCGGGTACGTTGTACCGTTTTGGACGGGCATGGTATAGTCTAGAGTATGCATGAACCCTTGATCCAGGAGTTCCTGGAAACCCAAAAACAAATCCGTAATCTCAGTGACCATACACTGCTTGCCTACAGGAGGGACCTGGAACAGCTGTCAGCTTATTTCTCTTCCCTTGGGATTGGACTGAAAGAGGCTGGCAGGGAGGATGGGAGGATGTATCTTCGGTTCCTGAAATTCGACAACCACTACAGTGATACTACAGTGAATCGAAAGATCAGCTGTGTAAGAACATTCTATACTTCACTATGTAAACATGGAGTATGCTCCGTGAACCCATTCTCACTTGTGGCAACACATAGGAGCCAGAAACACCTTCCCACTGTTCTTACTGTCAAGGAAGTGGCTCAGCTGCTCAGCCAGGGCTATGATGATTTCCGCTCCGCTCGCTCTATTTCACTCTTTTCCCTGCTCTATGACACTGGTTGTAGAATCAGTGAGGTGCTTGGTATCAAAGAGGAGTCGATTGAATGGGATAAACGACGTATACGGGTGATGGGGAAGGGATCAAAGAGCCGCTATGTCTTTTTCACCAACCATTGCAGGAATGTCCTGCAAACCTACCTAAGTATGAAAAGAGAGCGATTTGATTGCCCCTTCTTGTTCTGTTCAATCCAGGGAAAACAGTTGCCGATGAGCACTGTTGGTAGTATGTTTGCTACATATAGAAGAAGGCTCGGGTGGCAAAAACAATTTACGCCTCATGTACTGAGGCATACCTATGCAACCCATCTTCTTGACAACGGGGCAGATATCCGATTGGTACAGGAATTGCTTGGTCACGCCAGCATCTCTACCACCCAGATTTACACCCATGTATCGAAAGAGAGGCTGGCACGGGTATATGCATCCTGCCATCCCCATGGAAGGAAGGAACATGAGTAGCTTTAAAGGGACAACCATCGTTGCAGTGAGAAGAAACGGACATGTCGCCATAGCGGGCGATGGTCAGGTCACTGCAGGAGATACGATTCTGAAGTCAAATGCGCATAAGGTGCGTACACTGTATGACGGCAAGGTAATTACCGGCTTCGCTGGTACAACCGCCGATGCATTCACCCTCTTTGAGCTTTTTGAGGGAAAATTGAAGCAGTACAATGGGGATCTGACCCGCTCTGCAGTGGAACTGGCAAAGCAGTGGAGAACCGATAAGCAGCTGCGCCAACTTGAGGCAATGATGCTTGTAAGCGATGGGAAGAGAATCTTCCTGATCAATGGAGCAGGGGATGTGGTTGACCCCGAACGGGATGCAATCGGCATTGGAAGTGGGGGTAACTACGCACTCAGTGCTGCATTGGCATATTTAGAGGCAGACTCCACCATGTCAGCGGAGGAGATTGCCAGAAAGAGTGTACAGATAGCAGCATCAGTCTGCATCTACACTGATGATCAGATAAACGTAGAGGTACTATAAGCATATGGGATATTCAGCAAGCAGGAAGCTTGATGAGCTCAAGCCTTCTCAGATTGTTTCAGAACTAGATAAATATATCATTGGCCAGCAGAAAGCCAAGCGAACCATAGCGGTAGCGATTCGCAATCGGACTCGCAGAAAACGGCTTCCTGAGGGAATCAGGGATGAAGTCTCTCCAAAGAACATCATCATGATTGGACCCACTGGAGTGGGAAAGACCGAGATAGCAAGACGTATCGCAAAGCTGTCCAACGCTCCGTTTATCAAGGTAGAGGCTACCAAGTACACAGAGGTGGGGTACGTCGGGCGGGATGTTGAATCAATCATCAGGGACCTCATGAGTATCGCTGTCCAGCAAGTGAAAGCTGAACTTGCCGAAGCTGAGAAGGAAAAGGTGGCAAGTAGGGTTGAGGAACGTCTGCTTGATATGTTGCTTCCCCAGGCCAAGGGTGAGGAGAAGAGTGATGTGGTACCTGCAGGCAGCAGCTTCACCGACAGCCAGAAGGCAACCCGTGAACGCTTTAGGGAGATGCTCAGGGACGGTAAGTTCGATGACCGTGAGATAGAAGTCAATGTACAGAGCAGAAAGCGGGTCGGTATTGAGGTCCTTGGCCAGCCGAATATGGAAGAGTTGCAGGATGCAATGCAGAGCCTTGGCTCAATCTTTGGGAATGGCCGTGGACATAACCGAAAGTTGACCGTTAAACGTGCCCGGGAGATTTTTACCGAGGAAGAGACAGAGAAGGCTGTGGACAATGACCGCGCCATTGATGAGGCCAAGGAACGGGTCGAGCAGATGGGGATTGTATTCCTTGATGAGATCGACAAGGTCGCTAAAAGCGGCGGTGGCTCATCCAGCATTGATGTAAGCAGGGAAGGTGTACAACGTGATATCCTCCCAATCGTTGAGGGAACCAGCGTTTCCACCAAATGGGGCGTGATCGATACTACTCATATCCTGTTCATTGCCAGTGGTGCATTCCATGTCTCCAAACCGAGTGATCTGATCCCTGAGTTGCAGGGACGTTTCCCGCTTCGTGTTGAATTGGATGACCTGAGTGCCGACGATTTTTACCGGATACTTACAGAGCCTGCAAATGCGATGACCATGCAGTATCATGAGTTGCTCAAGACCGAAGGTGTGGAAATTATATTCGATGATGCGGCCATCAGGAAAGTCAGTGAGATAGCCTATGAAGTGAATGCAACGAATGATAATATAGGTGCCAGGAGATTGTTCACCATCATGGAGAAGCTCTTGGAAGAACTTTCCTTCAGTGCAGATGAGCTTTCAGGGCAGACCATCACCATCACTGCAGCATACGTTGATGAGCGATTGCGTGATGTCCTTCAGGATCAGGACCTCTCCAAGTTCATTCTCTAAGGAGGCAATTTGGAATTCCTAACGCTCGAGGCAAAAGACTATGAACATGTATTGAAAGAAGCCCGCTCGCAGTGGGGTACTGCAGTGCGTGTTCATACGCGTAAGGATTTCCAAGTGAAGAAGGGGATGCGTAAGGAAAAACGTTGCCGTATCACTTTCTTTCTGGTGGAGGAGACAGAACCCGTTGATGAGAGGGTGGAAGAAGCTCCTGTATTCCATGCAGAGGACCATTTATCCTTTCTTATGGAACAGAATGAGATTCCCCCGGCGAGAATTGAACATATCAAGAGCATGCTGCTCTCCGATGAGAAGACCTTGGGACAAGCAGAGCTTGAAGTCCAGTTTTTCCAGTACCTTCTTGAAGGCTTGCAGTTTGAGGATTCTGTCCAACAACGCTACATTGTGCTGGTAGGACCGGCCGGGGTGGGCAAAACCACCAGTCTGGTGAAACTTGCAATCCAACTTAGGGCAAAAGAAGGAAAGAAAGTAGCTTTACTCAGTTTCGATGTCCATCGCCCTGGTGCGTTGGAACAGGTTCGATTCTTTGCAAAGGAATACTCCCTCCCGCTGTATGAGGCCACCGATGCAGGAGTGTTGTCTGGGTTGCTTGATGTCCTGGAGACCTATGACCATGTTCTGGTCGATACCACCGGCCACAGCAGCAAGGATGTGATGCTCAGGGCTTCTCTTTCAGATCTATTTTCCTCATTTGATGACGAGGAACGTGAATACACCTTGGTGGTCAGTGCAAGCAGCAAATTCACCGACCTTATTGCACAGTTTGAACTGTTCAGTGAGTATAACCTACGAAAATTACTGGTGACCAAGCTCGATGAGACACAAGGTATAGGCAATATCCTGTTCTTTGCCAAGGAGGCTGGGATTCCTCTCTCTTTCCTTGCTGATGGACAGGGAGTGCCTGAGGATTTTCATCGTGCCGATGCGTCGGTATTGGTTCCCCGATTGCGTGGATTTACTCTTGAGCTTGACCAATTCTTCCCATCACTCTAAAGGATGGGAGTATCTTTTGCGATCAGTTTTCCCTGGCTTATGAGCGTCCTGACGATGGCACCAACCGCTGGTGCTGCTACATTTGATCCATACAGGGAAGCCCCTTTCGGGTTACCTGCTCCAACATAGAGTATATATTCTGGGTTATCAATCGGTACCAGGGCAAGTGTAGATACAAGTATGGTTCCATCCTCATAACTTTTGGTCTCCTCATTGAACAGTTGGGCTGTTCCTGTCTTGACTCCTAGGTCCACACCTTCAACACTTGCCTGGATTCCCGTGCCTCCTGGAAGTGTAGCGCGGTGCATTCCTTCACGGATACGTTCAGTGACCGAAGGTTCCAGCACCTGTGAGATCAACGTACGTTCCCGTTGGTAGCTTTTCTCTCCGCTCACGGGAGAGGAACGGGAAAGGATAAGATGTGGGGCAATGAGTTCCCCACTTGGGGAGAGTGCTGTAGCTGCAGTACAGAGATGTAAGGCACTTACCAAGAGCTCTTGTCCGAAGGCGATGGTTGGGAGGGTTCTCCCAGACCACTGGGATGGGTTTGCGATATATGCCTTTGCCTTTGAGGGGAGCGAGATATCATAGCTGGAGGTGAATCCCATTTGTTCCAACATTGAATAAAAAGAAATGGGGTCAGTCTGGAGTGCCCAATGCGAAATTGCCCCATTGCATGATTTTGCAAGCATGGTTTCCACATCAACTTCACCATGGACTGAGGTACAGTTGATTGTCACATTACTGGCCCCTGCATTGAAGGTGTAGGATCCATCGCAGAGAAAAGGTTCTTCAGTCTGGGCCCCTCCAATCTGTAGGATGGAGGCCATACTGAACAGTTTGAAAACTGAACCTGGCTCATATAAAAGATTCACTGCATTGTTTCTTCTCTGTTCTTCCTCACTACGACCCAGTGCATTGATATCATACCAAGGGTAGCTGGACATGCCAAGAATATCACCATTTTGAGCATCGAGTACGAGCGCCATTGCATAATCAGGGTTGAATTCATCAGCAATTTTCTGCAACTGTACATCCAAGGCGTATTGAATATCTACATCCAAGGTGAGTATGACATCCTCCCCATAGGTAGTGCCACCGTTCCCGATTTCTGGATAAGGATTGAGGAATTCTTCCTGACTCAGCTCAATTCCTTCAATTCCCTCCATCTCTACATTGGTGAATCCAATGGTCTGCGAAGCGTGAAATTGTGCAGGATAGGTTCGCCCAATCCGTTTCTCCACGTTAACTTGGTTCTGTAAGCCATGTTGCTGCAGGAGGCTGCGTAGGGGTTCTACCTGTCTGTCGTCTATCTCCTTCTTGATCTGTGCATAGGTGGTGTAGTTGCTTGCTTTCTGTTGTATCTCTGAAGGGCTCATCTCCACAAAAGGGGCAATGACCTCGCTTACCTGAGCTAGGTCCTCAATCTTATTAAGATGAAGGTAAACACCCCAATAAGGACGTTCAATGGCGAGAATTCTCCCGTTTCGGTCATAGATTGTACCCCTTACCACACTTTCGGCCACATCTGGATTGTGGTATGTTTTTGTCTGTGGCTGGTCAAAAAGCATCAGAGAGGCCAATCTAATGAAAAAAATCCCAAGAATTAGGGAAATAAGAACGGTGAAGAATTTGATATATGTATATTTTGGACTGGTAGCCATGATTGATTTATACTACTATGTAGGAAAGGTAATGTCGAGCTATGGGAAAAGACTACTACGATGACATGCAGGAGCGACCTTCTTGGCGTTCAGGAAGGGATGGTTCTGAAAATAATCGACCGAGTAAAGGGCTGATCTGGACGATTGCACTGGGTATTGCTATCTGTGTAGTGGTAATTGTGATTTGGTATCAATTTTTTCCGGCACAGAATCAAGGTCCTGAAAACCAAGTTGCAGTAATTGAGGAAGTACTGCCCGAGGTGAAGGAAATTGCCGATGCACCGCAAATTAGCAGTGATGAGAACCCAGAAGGAACTGTATCCCCAGCTGATGCCCCTGTAGTGGATGCGGAGAGCGCCCGGGCAATTGATGAGTCTCCCCAGGTTCGTAGAACACCCACCACCAGTAGTGCTTCCATCCAGTATGCAGATCATCTGGTCAAGGAGGGAGAGGATCTTGCCTCCATTGCCGATTTATACAGTCTCAAGCCACAGACCCTGATCAGTGTGAATAAAATCCGGAATATCCAAGCTGTCAAGGAAGGGGTTACTCTTACCATTCCCGACCGTGATGGTCAACTCTATACAGTCAGAGAGGGAGATATGCTCAGCACGATCGCCCGAAAGTACAGCCCTACCTTGGGCTGGAAGACCTTGCAGGAGCTCAATAACCTGAAGAATGAGAGAATTTTCGTTGGTCAGGAGCTTTTTATTCCTGATACCTCATCATCCTCTCTTGCTCAGCTTACCGATGTTTCTCCCGTCCAGTTCCAGAAACCGTCCCCTGGATCCATCAGCAGGCTTTTTGGACAGTCTTATAAGAACCCGACAACCGGGGCCAGTGAAATTCTCGCTGGAATCCTCATTGAAGGAGATTGGGGAGAAGCTGTTGTAGCTTCAGCCAAGGGTGAGGTGGTGGATGCAGGATATGAGCAGAAGGGCAGGGGAAGATTCGTAATCCTCAGCCATGAGGGAGGTTACCGAAGCAGCTACTACCATCTGGAGAATGTAAGTAGTGATGTGCGCATCGGTGCAAGTCTCGAAAAGGGACAGGTTATAGGAAGTATCGGAACCAGTGGTACCGATTATGAGCAACCGACGCTCTTCTTCAGCATCGAGCAATCTGGAATTGCGCTTGATCCCATGCAATTCTTCTAAGATCAATCGTTCTCAATGCATGATAAAAATAGAGACTTCAAATGCAGTCTCCATTTTCATGTTTGGGCAAATCCTCAAGTATTCTTTCCGCAGCAATGCTTGTATTTCTTACCGCTCCCACATGGGCATGGATCATTCCTTCCCACCTTTGGGGTCTGCCTTCTTACCGTAACAGGTGCTGTGTCCCCTCCACCTTGTACTCGTCTGGGACCTTGGCTTGCACTACTGAAAGCTCCTTGTGCCTGGTGACTCTCCACCGTCTTGGCTTCCTTGGCTTTCTGTCGGTACTGCTGTTCCGGTTTGGTAATCTTCACCCTTACCAGGGTTTGTGCCATGAAAACCTTGATTCCTTCAAGCATCTCGGTAAAGATCTCAAATCCTTCCACCTTGTACTCAACCAACGGATTACGTTGTGCATAGCTTCTCAAGCCCACTGCATCACGAAGATCCTCAAGAGCGGTGAGGTGGTCCTGCCATCTGAGATCGATCTGACGGAGGTAGTTGAAACGGAGGAAATCGTTGAATGGTTTCTCACCAGTGAGGGCAACCTTGTCATCAATCTCCTTGTCGATATACTGCCGCAGTTGTTGTTTGTACTCATCTGCAGAAGCTTGCTCGGGAAGGGGAGGGATCTCAAGGTGAAATGTGGTGAGCATCTCCTCAAGCAGCTTGATTCCTTTCTTGTCCTCCTTGCCATCGGAGAATACCTGGTCAACTATATCATCGCTGATATCGTGACAAATGCCTCTGACACGTTCAAGGAGGTGCTCATCACGAAGGATTGCATCGCGCTCATCATAGAGATAGTTTCTCTGTTCATTGAGCACATCATCATAATCAAGAAGGTGTTTCCTGATTTCGAAGTTGCGATCCTCTACACGTTTCTGGGCTTTCTCGATTGCATTGCTCAGCATACGGTGTTCAATGGGCTCCCCATCTTGCATGCCGATCTTGCCGAGCATGGTCTTCAGGTTTTCAGAGGCGAACAGGCGCATCAGGGGATCATCCAGGGAGACAAAGAACCGGCTGGCACCAGGGTCACCCTGACGGCCACTTCGACCACGTAGCTGATTGTCGATACGTCTGGATTCATGTCTTTCAGTGCCAAGGATATAGAGTCCACCGAGCTCCTTTACCTCTTCATAATCATGCTTCCATGCGGGATATACTTTCTTGATTGCCTCAGTAAGCTCCTCTGCAGTAGCATCAGCACCACAGATGGCTCTTGCTCTACCATCAAGGCTGCCACCAAGCTTGATATCGGTTCCACGTCCTGCCATGTTTGTGGCAATGGTAACCGCACCTTTGGCACCAGCATTCTCGATGATCAATGCCTCTCGTGCATGGTTCTTGGCATTGAGTACCTCATGCTTTACGCCCATCCTGCGAAGCAGGACTGAGAGCAACTCGCTTTTCTCAATGCTGATGGTACCGACCAGAATCGGCTGTCCAGTACTATGTACCTTCTGTATCTCCTCACAGATGGCCTTGAACTTGAACTCTTCATTATAATAGACCAAGTCCGGATAATCTTTTCTGACGATCGGCTTGTTGGTGGGGATAACCACAACATCGAGGCCGTAGATCTTGAGGAACTCAGGAGCTTCGGTATCTGCGGTACCGGTCATGCCGCTGATCTTGTCGTACATCCTGAAGAAGTTCTGGTAGGTGATTGTGGCGAGAGTCTTGTTCTGTCCAAGGATCTTGATTTTTTCCTTTGCCTCAATTGCCTGATGGAGCCCCTCACTGTAGCGCCTGCCATGGAGTATACGGCCGGTGAATTCATCAACAATCTGTACCTGTCCCTCTACGACCACGTAGTCTACATCGGCGGTATAGAGCCTAAGTGCCTTTACTGCCTGGGTGACATAGTGTACATACTCGAAGTTCTCATCCTCATAGAGTGAACCGTTGATGATATGATACTTATTCAGTAATTCCTCAATATGGTTCATTCCTTGGTTGGTGAAAGAAACCCGCTTTTGCTTCTCGTCCAGCTTGTAGTCCCCATGTTCCTCGAATACGGGAGCCTTGCGGTCGAAACGTGCAAGTGGGTCGGGTTCATAGTAATCACCGGTATCAGGATTCTTTTCACACTCAGTGAGCAGAGGTGCTATCTTTGCTGCTCCCAGTACCTGTGCAGAGTCATCCTCACTCTGTCCGCTGATGATCAAGGGGGTCCTTGCCTCATCAATAAGGATTGAGTCAATCTCATCGATGATACAGTAGTGGTGTTTTGGCTGTATCTTTTCCTGCTCAGACCACTTCATGTTATCCCTGAGATAGTCAAACCCAAACTCATTGTTCGTACCGTATGTAACATCCTTGGAATAGGAACTCCGTTTTGCCTCATTGTCCATGGATGAGAGGATGACACCCACAGAAAGTCCTAGGTATTCATACACAGGACCCATCCAGGAGGCATCACGACCGGCGAGATAGTCGTTGACGGTGACTACGTGGACGCCCTTTCCTGTAAGCGCATTCAAATATGCGGCTGGAACACAGGTAAGGGTCTTTCCTTCACCGGTTTTCATTTCCAGGATCTTTCCCTGATGCAGCACAGCCGCTCCCATAATCTGTACATCGTAGTGTCGTTCACCCAATACACGGCTTGCGGCTTCTCGTGCCAAGGCAAAGGCCTTGGGTAAGAGGGAATCAAGGCTTGTCCCTTGTGCCACCTGATCCTTGAATCTTTGGGTTTGCTGGCGCACCTCTTCAGCACTGAGGCTCTCTGCCCAGGCTGATTCCTTGTTGACCAGCTCTACGAGTGGCTTGAGGGATTTGAGGTCCTTATCTTGTTTGGTTCCGAACAGTTTTGTAAATAGTGAGGTGCCCATGAATTTCTCTCTTGTTGCAAATATAGGGGCTTGGCCCCTTCTTGTAAGTATACTCATACTGGAGTTGCAAGAAAAGTATAAGTGTCTGGAAAAGATGGGACAATTATACCCATGGTGTATCAAAGTGATACAATTGTGCTGGAGCAACTGCTTTCATTGTGCTATAGTGATGCCATGGTAGTCTGTTACACAGGGGGAGGAACCCTCGGACACGTTTTTCCAGCATTGGCTGTCCATGAGGAGTTGGCTCTTTTGCCGGACTACCGCTGTTTTTGGATAGGGCGTGAAGAAGCCTCCGAGAAGGAGGCTGTTGGGCGCTATGGCATTCCATTTTTTGCGATACGATGGGGAAAACTTCGTCGCTACTGGTCCTTCAGGAACTTTCTCGACATCGGCAATATTTGTATTGCATTCTTCCAGGCACTTCGTATCCTGAGAGACCAGAGACCTGAGGTACTCTTCTCCAAGGGTGGGTTTGTTTCGGTCCCCCCGGTCTTGGCGGCGGCAGTCTTGCGTATCCCGGTGGTAAGTCATGAGAGCGATGCAACCCCCGGTCTTGCGACCAGAATAAATGCAAGGTTTTCAACACGTATCTGTGTTCCTTTTCCCGAGGGATTCACATCACTGAAGAAGCATGAGCTGGTGGTCACCGGCAACCCGGTACGTCGATCTCTCGTGCTCGCATCAAAACAAAATGGATTGCAAAGGCCAGCATTTCTGGAACCAGCGGAACCCTTGATTCTTGTACTGGGTGGCAGCAGTGGTTCAGCACAAATTAATCAATTGGTGAGAGATTCTCTTGATTCACTCACAAAGATGGGGTATGTCTATCATCAGTGCGGGGCAAAGGGTATACAGCACATAGTACATGACCACTATCAGGAGGTGCCGTTCATTGATGAGGCGTTGCCCCTCCTGTTGAAACATGCCACGGTGGTAGTCAGCCGAGCAGGGGCGAATACCTTGGCTGAAATTGCGTTGTTTGGGTGTCCTTCTCTTCTCATACCCTTGGGTGGGGCATCAAGCAGAGGTGACCAGATAGACAACGCTCGGCTGTTTGAGCAGAAGGGAGCGGCAACAGTGCTCTATCCAGACACCTTGGATGTGAAGCAATTTCTGGAAGGTGTATCTTCCTTGGTTACTGACGAGAAGCTTCAATCGAGGTTGCGTGACAATCTGGGAAAGCTTGCTCATAAAACAAGTGCACAACATATAGCAACTGTGCTGAAAACAGTGAAGGAGTCAACATGCAGTGGGGTTTGACCATAGGTTCTGTATATTTCAATTCAATCGATATCATCGTATTCTCGCTTGCAATCATTGGAGGAATCGCCGACACCCTTAGTGGATTTGCTGATGCATTCAGCCATCGCAGTGGCTATATCGTCGGGTTTTTCTCCGCTCTGATGTTCACCAAGCTGATCGCTGAACTGTTGGTTCAATCATTCGCACTTCCCAGTCTGCTTGCAAGTCTTATCGGTTTTGTGATCCTGTTCTTGATTGGCTATGCGCTGATGCGGTTTGTGGGAAATCTCTTGGAAACAGCACTGAATGCAACCGGCCTCCGTTCGGTCAATGGCCTGCTTGGTTTTCTGTGGGGAGTCCTTGAAGTGGGTATCGTGTGCGCCTTGGTTATCTATGTATTGGAACTCCAGACAGTCTTCGACCTTTCTGCTGTATTCAATAAAAGCCAATTCACCCTAAATGTAGTGAGACCGTTGGTTCCAGAGACCGTTAACTGGTTCGCGTCAACAGTGCAGGCCCCTAATGTTTGAAGCCTTGAAGGAATACCAGAGGGGAGTAGCTGAGCAACTACAGGACCAGATAACCTCTGGTACGCTGAGTCAGGTAAACCTGTTTGGGGGAAGACGGTACAGCCTCAGAATGAGTTTTGCCCTTGAGACGGCAAGGGTGCTCTCCTGTAATCAAGGGGGAGATGATCATTGTATTTGTGAAAGTTGTCGGAAATTCAGAAATCTCACCGTCTCAAATGTAGTTATCATCAGTCAGAGGGACCACAGAAGCGTCATCGAGACGAGTCTTTCCACCTTTGAAAGGCTTTTTAATGATTTTTCCAGGCAATTCGTCATACAGAGTATCCGGCGGATGTTGTTGCAGTATCATCCGGCCTTGCTCGCTGGTTCACAGACACAGAGTCAGAATGCAACTGCGGCCCTTGCAGGTCAGGTCAATGACCTTCTGGTGGATTTTGCACGGATGGAGATAGGGAATGCCACCCAGGCCAAGAAAGCAGCAAAGGAGATGCGAAGTGCACTGAAAGGACTCTTCACTGCAGCCAAGAAGAATTCCACGGTGACCATCTCCCAGGTGCGGGCACTGGAACATTGGAGTGGCCAGACCAGCATGGGGGATGGGAAGCGATTCATCATACTGGAGGCGATGGAGATGACAAACAGCTCTGCGCGTAACAGCTTGCTGAAGATGCTTGAAGAGCCAGCGAAGGATACCTACTTCTTCTTGATCAGTGAGTATCCAAACCGGATTATGCAGACAATCCTTTCCAGGGTTCGCAGGTACGCATTTCCTCCGCTCTCTCAGGAGGCGGTGGATAAGTACCTCCAACCATTCTATCTTCACGACAAACAGTATGACTCCCTGGAGTCATTCTTCCTTGAAGGTGGTGGTATGGATCTCGTCCGTGCCAGGCAGATTGCAGAGCTTCTCGTTGCTTCAATACAGGAGCAACGATACCTGCAGAGCAGTGAGATTGCCTCACTGTTTAAGGAAATCGATGATATGCAAGGGTATGAGTTTGTATTGAAGGCAATGCTTGAATCGCTCAGGCGGGTGATGCCTTCCAGGTCACTGATTACACTCTCTTCACTAGTCAATACCACCTACAATAGGGCGCAGCTCTACAACCAGAACAACCGTCTGATGCTTGAATCCCTGTATTATCAAATGATGGAGGAAGCATGAAAAACTTTGTCCAAAGGGCAATCCAGAAGATTGACCAACTTGATTCCAATCAGATAGTGGAGATCCTCAAGAGCCAATCCAGTGATCTTGAGATGCTGGAGAGTGTGCTTGAGTCAATCCAGGATGGGGTAATCCTGACCGACGAGAGAAAGATTGTTCACTATGCAAACAGCAGATGCCGTACCCTTATTCCCATGGCAAGAATGCGAAATTATGAAGGGATGGCCCTTTCCAGGGTCATTGAGGATGAACATGTCCTTCACTATATTATGCTGGCACTCAAGGGAAAGCATCAGGATGAAGAAAACGAGTTCACGTTCCAGAAAGGAACCAAGATGCAGACCATCGCTGTGACGGTCTATTCCTACTTGAATAGCTCGGAGAGAATGAGGTCTTCCTTTGTGATCATGTTGAGTGATGTCACGGAGCATAATGCAAATGAAGCCAGACTTCGCAGGAGTGAGAACCTTGCATCGATGACCACTATGGCCGCAGGGGTAGCCCATGAGATCAAGAACCCGCTTGCAGCTATGGGGATTCATTTGCAACTCCTGAAAAAAGCATTTGAAAGGAAGGAGTCACTTACCCTTGGTGATGCAGAGCGGTATCTTTCTGTCCTGGAAGAGGAAATCAGCCGCCTTAATGGTATTGTGGTGGATTTTCTTTTTGCGGTACGGCCCATGGATACACGCCTGCGCCTTGCTCAGATGACCAAGACATTGGAGGATATCTGCTCGTTTGTGGAGCCGGAACTGGAAGAGCATAGCGTTCATCTGATCAAGGACTTTGCGTCTTCACTTCCCCGATTGGAATATGATGAACATCTCCTCAAGCAGGCAGTACTCAACCTGATAAAGAATGCTATGAATGCCATGGAGGGTGGGGGTAAACTCATTCTCCAGACCAGGCTTGATGGGGACCATGTGGTGTTGAAGATCCAGGATACCGGTATTGGTATGGATGAGGAGACGCAACAGAAGATATTTGAACCCTACTTCACGACCAAGGCTACCGGTACGGGGCTTGGCCTGACTGTGGTCTACAAGATTTTGAAAGAACACAAGGGAGATATTACGGTGCAGAGCAAACTTGGAGAGGGAACTGTTTTTACCCTTACATTCCCGGTTCCCAAGAGTGAACGGCTTGCACTGAAGTGGGATACGGTAGCGGAGGTGCACTATGAGTCGTAACATCCTGATTTGTGATGATGAGAGAAATATCAGAAACGGCCTAGCCTTGGCCATGGAGCTTGAAGGTTTTGAAACCCTTGAGGCAGAGGATGGAAAGGTAGCCTGGGATATGGTGAACAAGCAGTCGGTTGATCTTGTCATCACTGACTTGAGAATGCCGAATATGAGTGGAGAGGAATTGCTGAAGAAGATCAACAGTGCATATCCCCGCATGCCGGTTATTGTACTCACCGGGCATGGGACCATTGAGACCGCAGTGGAGGCAATGCGCTCGGGAGCAATCGATTTCTTCACCAAGCCAGTGGACCTTGACCGCTTGACCCTGGTGGTTAAGAAAGCACTCTCCAATAATGATCTCTATGTAGAACATGAGAGACTGAAAGAGGAAGTTGCCCAGCTCAAGGCTCGTAATCGGTATGACCGAATCATCGGAAAGAGCCAGAAAATGGTGGAGTTGATGGACATTGTAAGCCAGGTTGCACCAACAAAAGCCTCGGTGCTGGTCACCGGGGAGAGTGGTGTAGGCAAGGAGCTTGTTGCCGATGCAATCCATGAACTGAGCAATAGAAGCAAGGGACCCTTGGTGAAAGTGCACTGTGCTGCCTTGACTTCGAGCTTGCTGGAGAGTGAGTTGTTTGGACACGAGAAGGGATCCTTTACCGGGGCGGTGAAAGAGAAACGTGGACGGTTCGAACTAGCTGATGGGGGAACAATCTTCCTCGATGAAATCGGGGAGATTGATGCAGCCACCCAGGTGAAACTACTGAGGGTGTTGCAGGAGAAGCAGTTTGAGCGGGTAGGTGGAGAGAAACCCATTTCTGTCGATGTCCGTATCGTGTGCGCAACCAACAGAGACCTGCTCAAGGAGATTGAGAAAGGCAATTTCCGTGAGGATCTATACTACAGACTTAATGTCGTTCATCTAGAGGTTCCTCCACTTAGGGAACGGAAAGATGATATTCCACTCCTGATGACCTCATTCCTTACGTTATTCAGCAAGGAGAACAACCGTAGTATTGAAGGGTTTTCCCCTCAGGCAAAACGCGCCTTGCTCAGTTACGACTGGCCGGGGAATATCCGGGAACTCAGAAATTGCATAGAGAGCGCCGTTGTGCTTGCCCGTGGATCGGTCATTGAGTATGATGACCTACCTCCAAGTGTCACCAAGGCGGAGAATTCACAGAATCTCTCCCTCGATGTCGGCATAACCTTGGCTGAGGCGGAAAAGCAGTTGATTATCAGCACCCTTGCACAGTGTGGAGGGAACAAAACCAAGGCAGCAGAGGTCTTGGGTATTGGAAGGAAAACCTTGCATAGGAAAGTACAGGAATATCACATTGACCAAGCATGACATCTATCAGATTTTTGACAAGGATGGGTTGTTGGAGCAGAACTTCCCTTCTTATGAGTATCGCGAGGGACAGCTCAATATGGCTGACCTTGTCAGGGAGAGCTTTGAACGCAATGCCATAGCAGCAATAGAGGCAGGGACCGGTATCGGTAAATCCTTTGCCTATCTTGCGGTAGCCCTCTATGCAGCCATGCAATCCCCTGATGAGCGAACGGTGGTTGCAACCAGTACCATCAACCTGCAGAAACAGCTGTATGAGAAGGATATTCCCATGCTGTTCAAGTTTCTCGGCCTGTCCTGCAAGATTGCACTTGCTGTGGGCCGGGGTAACTATCTCTGTATCAACCGCTTCATGCAGGCAAAGGCCGATTCCTCCCTGCTTGCCCAAGACCCGGCCAGTGAACTCTATCAGGTGGGGCAGTGGATCAAGGAGAGCGAGACAGGCCTGTTTGCCGACTTTCCTGGGCGACTGAGTGGAGAACTGAAAGGGGAGATCTGCAGTGACGGGGATCTCTGCCAGAACCACGCCTGTGCATACTTTCGTGACTGTTTCTATTTCAAGGCAAAGGCAAAGGCGAAGGATGCGAAGATCATTATCAGCAACCACCATTTGCTCTTTACTGATGCCCAGAGCCGATTCATCAGTGATGTAGGGTATGATGAGGAGATGATTCTTCCTCCATTCAATCGCCTGATCATCGATGAGGCTCACAATATCGAGTCAAATGCAACCGAGTACTTCACCGAGGTGTATGACTCCCAGCAATTGTTGCGCCAGATCTCGAAGATCCAGCGCTCCGGGCGGTTCCGGGGAAAAAGTCTCTTGGAGCAATTGGGAGAATACAGCAGCGAAGCTGATATCATCGATCGAATCCAGGATGACATCCATCTTCTGACCCAGAACGTGGGCACGCTCGACCAATACCTGCTTGGTGTTTTCCAGAAGAACGACTACCAGCCGGTGCTGATAAAATCGGAACACCAAAGTCGTTTGCAGCAGTTTGTTGAGGCGGCCTCCAGTGTGTCCCAGGCAAGCGGGAGACTTGCTGCGAAGATCAATACCTTTCTAGAACAGAACAAGGCTCCCCAGGAACTTGATGCCAAGATCAATGAGCTGAAGGTACGCGGTACCCGGATTGCCATGATGAGTGAGGTACTGACCAAATTCTGTAATTTCACACTCTGGCAAGATGAGGTGCACTGGTTCAATGCTGAATCCTACGGTACCCACCGACAAGTACAGGTATGCATAACACCCCTTTCCATTGCTCCTCTGCTTGTAGAGGCGGTGTTCCAGAAACTCGATACCGTGGTATGTACTTCTGCAACCCTCGACCTGAATGATGAATTTGCATTTTGGTCCAGCCGCGTTGGACTGCCCTATGATGAGGAACGGCCCTTCCTCAAGGGAGCATTTTCCTCTCCCTTTGACTACAGAAACCGATTGTTGCTTCTAACCCCATGTGATGCTCCTTTGTACAGCAAGGATAAGGAAGAGGCATATGAGGCATATCTTGTAGATACCATTATGTCCTCGGTACTTTCAGCAGGTGGAGGAGTACTGGTATTGTTCACCAGCTACTCCATGCTGAAGAAGGTACACCACAGACTCAATGAAACGTTTGAGAAAGAGGGTTTGACCTTGCTCTGCCAAGGGGAGTATGACCGGTATACACTGCTCAACAGGTTCATCAGTGAGAAGGACAGTGTTCTCTTCGCTACCTCCTCATTCTGGGAAGGGGTTGATGCACCAGGGGAGACCCTTCGTATGGTAATCATCGTGAAGTTGCCATTCACTGTTCCATCTGACCCGGTGTTCAAGGCACGTTGTGAGGCAATAGATGCCAATGGGGGAAGTGGGTTCTACCAACTTGCCCTACAGTCTGCAACCATGAAATTGAAGCAGGGATTTGGGCGGTTGTTGCGTTCAGCCTGCGATCGTGGTGTGGTCCTCATTCTGGACAGCAGGGTAGTGAGCAAGAACTATGGTATGTACATGATTCGTTCATTGCCTGAGAGTTATCACCCCGAAAGCGAGACTTCAGGATTATCAGACAAGGTAGAGAATTTCCTCTACGGAGGATGATATATAAAAAGCTGCTTCCCGGCAGATGCCTGGAAACAGCTTTTCTGATTTGATGCTATCAACTACTCGATGATTGCAAGAATATCCTTCATGCTGAGAATCAGGTATTCGGTGCCATCGGCTTTTACAGAAGTTCCGGCATACTTGTCATGCATGACGCGATCCCCTTCCTTGACGTTCATCTTTACGTCTTCGGTTCCTTCGCCGACTGCCACGACCACTCCGATCTGGGTCTTTTCTTGTGCTGTCTGGGGAATGTAGAGACCGCTTGCGGTCTTCTCCTGCAGCTCTTCCATCTTTACCAATACTCTGTCTGCCAAAGGCTTAATGGTCATTGTATCTTCCTCCAACCAAAATATGAATGTGAAAGTGTAATAGAGAGGGATGCACCCTCGCTGGAGATAATATAGTCAAAAGAAGAAGAAGGGGCAAGCTGATTCTTCTTCAGTGTGCAGATCCTTCTCACTGTGCAAAAGAGGCTTGCCGCTCGTAGGAAGTATTACTATATTCAGTGCGAAGCAAAAAAAGAAGGAAACAGGTATGGAGAACAGGCAAAAAGACAGTAACTATCCTCTGGCCCTCAAAGACAATCCTGCAGATTGGGGAACCCAGCAGGTTTGGAGGCATTTCTATCGTCTTGCTTGTCTATTCGCTCGTTCACAGGATCTGGACAGGAGTCTCAATTGTTTCATCGATGTGTTCCTGATCAGGGGAAATGAGATGCATAATCCAGACAAGGACTGGCTCGATTTCTTCAGGCGTCAGTTTGCCATCTACCTTTTCGGGAAAAAGAGAATCTCCTGTTCCCTCAGTGAAGGTGATATGATCCACGATTTCCTGAAGATGGAATATGAGCAGATCAAGAAGGAACTCAGCGAAAGTGAGATCCCTTTCAAAGGAGAATGCCTTGCCCCATGGTTTGCTTCACTCGAGCTTGATTTCCCTTGGTTGGTTACTGAATCTGAGCCAAAATGGTCAGTTGGGTAACGATGGATTGCCATCTTATGCTTGGTTCGAGTCAGAATGTCCCGGAAATCCTGGGATATTTTTTTTATGAGTCAAAATGACACTTTTTTCTGGCAACCTCTGTCAAATAAAACTTTCTTTCGTTTGTATTATCTTGAAAAGAATATGTAAGTATATAAAATAAAAGCAATTAAAAATAAATATTATAAGTTGGCACGCTAGTTGCATTTACCTTTCCAACGACCAAACAGGAAGGTACATAATGAAAAGAAACCAAACGATGTTGAATGCAGTTGAAAAATCCTACGCGTATGATGACGCAAACATTCTGAGCATGTACCTCAAGGAAATCAACAGGATTCCCTTGCTTACTCCTGAAGAGGAAGTAGAACTTGCAAAACGTGCGCAGAAGGGCGAAGAGTTTGCACGAAAGAAAATGATTGAATCAAATCTACGCTTCGTTGTGAATGTGGCAAAGAAATACCAGAACCAGGGACTGCCATTGGTTGATCTGATCAATGAGGGAAACATTGGTCTGATGACTGCTCTTGAGAAATTTGATGTTGAGAGAGGATACCATTTTATCAGTTATGCTGTGTGGTGGATCCGTCAGGCAATCATGAAGGCAATCAATGAAAAGAGTAGGGCGGTTCGTCTCCCACTCAATAGGACCAATGAGTTGTTGCAGATCCAGAAGGCCCAGAAGGCCCTGATGAAGGATACCAACTCAGAGGATGTGAGTGCGGAGGAGATCGGAGCACTTACCGGTTTCGATCCTGAGCATGTAGGTAACCTGCTTGCCATCAGCCGGGACATGGTTAGCCTCGATGCACCCATCTTCAATGATGGAAGTGCAAGTAATATTGGTGATTTCATAGAGGATGAGACCCAGATGAGTCCTGAGGACAGTCTTCTTGAGCACTCCTTGGAAGAGGACGTTCGTTCGCTGCTTTCCACCTTGAGTGACAAGGAGCGGGAAATTATAGAGTTGCGCTTTGGTCTTGAAGGAAAGAACCCCATGTCTCTCAAGGAGATCGGGGAACTGTACAACCTGACCAAGGAGAGAATCCGTCAGATCGAGAAGAAAGCAATCGAGAGATTGCGTAACCCCTCCCGATCAAAGATGGTTGAGAGTTACATCGCATAACAGCACCAAAAGGGTGTATCTATATATATTGGAAAAACCGGGCACAGGCTGTCCGGTTTTTTCCCTCTCTAGCCCAATCAGACAAAAGGCTCGGTAGCGGAAGCATTCATATGTGGATACGTGAGTCCGACAACAAAAAGAAACAGGAGATTGATTTACTCGGTCTCCTGTTTCTTGCTTTTCCTGTAAATACATTGCTAGAATTCTGGACGATTGGATTTCCCTGTATAGCCCATATTAAAGCTGATGGTAGCTGCACAACGCATAACCAACACAGCCATTGTCTCCGGCCTCATCTCTGGGTGCTGGGCCAATACCCAGGAAGTAGAGACAGCAGCAATGACCTGTCCACGATAATCGTGGATAGGGGCAGCAACACAGTTGATGGCAGGCTCCGCCTCCTGGTCGTCAAGTGACCATCCCCTTCTTCTGCATTCGCGAATGTCCTGGAGTAGACTCTCGATATTCGTATGGGTGTTCGGTCCACGGCGTGAGAAGGTTTCATGGGCGAGGAGGGCCCGAATTTCTTCGTCACTCAAACCCATCAACAAGGATTTTCCAAGTGATGTGCAGTATAGAGGCTTTCTCTGGCCAACTATCGCATACTTACGAAGGCTGTTGATTTGTTCCTTGCTATCCACATAGACCATCTTGTCTTCCTGTCGGATGGCAAGAAAGACCACATTGCCTGTAGAAACGGAAAGTTCGTCCATGGCAGGGGAGCTCTCAGTCTTCAGTTCAAGGTTGTTGAGATAGTTGCTACAAAGAGAAATGAACCCTGGGCCGAGACGATATCGGCCGGTATCTTCTGATTTTCTCACATATTCACGTTGAATGAGCACTCCAATAAGACGATGAACCGTGCTTTTCGGGAGCTTGAGCATCTCAGAAATCTGTATCAGGTTGTAGCCATATTGTTCATTACCCAATAACTCCAAGATGTCAAAGGCTCGATCAAGTGATTGTACTTTCAATTCTGATGGCACCTCTCATCCTCCTTGTTCTTGCAATATATTCCATTTATTTCCCCTTGACAAGAGAGACTGGTGTCTTATAATGGAATTAGATTCCACCATGTGGGACAAAACTGGAAATATTGAGAAATATGTGTACATAATCATATATTAATTCTTCAATATGAAAAGAGGTTCCACGATATGGAACATAAATTTAGGAGGAACGCATGAAAAAAACTGTGTGTTTGGTGCTTTGTATGTTGCTTGTGTTCTCTGCAGTCTTTGCACAAGGACAACAAGAGGCAGCAGGGGAGAAGACGTTTACGTTGAAATTGGGACACGCTTCGACAACGGAATCAACAAGGCATAAGGCCTTGCTGGTAATGGAAGAGTATGTTGAGAAAGAGTCTGATGGCCGCTTGCAGATAGAAATCTATCCAGCAGGAACCCTTGGAAATGAATCTGACATGATTGAGGCGATGAAACTCGGTACCCAGGAAATGTTCGTTGGTGGTGTCTTTGCTTCACAGACCCCGAAACTTGAGATTTTCCTGATGCCGTTCTTCTTCCCCACTCAGGCAGACCTGATGAAGGTTTCCCGTAGTGATTTCGGTGCTGAAATCATGGCAACCGCAGAAGAGTATGGGATCAAGATGTTGGCAGTTGGCGACGGTGGTTCCCGCCAGATTACCAATAACGTTCGTCCTATCAAGTCCCCTGCTGACATGAAGGGCTTGAAAATCAGGACCCCACCGATTGAGTCCATCATCAAGAGTATGGAAGCATTGGGAGCAAATCCTGTTTCTATTCCCTATGGCGATACCTACATGGCACTCAAGACCGGTGTTGCAGACGGCCAGGAAAACCCCTTGGCCAATATCGGCGATATGAAGTTCTTCGAAGTGCAGAAGTACATGACCATGATTGATTATCAATTCCATCCAGAGCCGATTGATGTAAACCTCGATGTATGGAACTCTCTACCCAGTGATCTGCAGGAAGTTCTTCAGGCCGGTGCATGGATCTATACCGATGAGCAGAACAAGCTTCGCCGCGAGCTCAACGAGTATTACTATGACATGATTGTTGATGGTGGAGTGACTGTCTATTCACCCACAGATGCACAAATCCAGCAGTTCATCGATGCTTGTCAGCCGGTGTACTCCTATTTCGTGAACAAGGGCATTTTCACCCAGGCTGAACTGGATGAGATGCGCAGTATTGTCAACGAAACATAATATGCTATGGGCCCGTCTTCTATGGGGGACGGGCGATTTCTGTCTAAAGGATAAGTGTGGTTTTGTATGAAAAAACTCATTCTGGGAATCGATCGGTTCCTTTCAGTGGTAGGCATTGCCCTAACCGCAATTCTTGCAACAGGAGTAATCATCTCGGTGATACTCCGCTATGTGTTTTCCATTGCCTTCGTCCAGTCTGAGGAGTTGTTGACGATGGTCTTTGTGGCCACCACGTTCTTTGGGGCTGCCCTCGGTCTCAGGGAATCTGAGCATATTGCAGTTTCCAATTTTGTCTCGGCAATGCCTGCAAAGCCTCGTAAGGTTTTTGCTGTCATTGGGCAGGTAGTGATTATCGTGGTTTCCATGGGAATGATCTATTACAGTTACCGGATGATCATGAAGGTGGGGAAGGTTCCTTCTCCCGCAACAGGAATCCCTCGTGGGTACTACTACGCGATGATCCCCATATCCTTTCTCTTTACCGCCTTCTATGGTGTGGTAAATATCCTAAAAGAGTTTATTGACATCCCTGAGCCTGTGAAAGGGTACAAGGACGATTATGAATTGGGCATGGCTGATGCTGAAGGAGGCGTATAATGGAACTTTCACTGATGTTTTTTGCCTTGATTGTCCTCCTCGTCATTGGAGTGCCGATTGCATATGCCATTGGGGCCTCGGGGATCATCTATATGTTGATGAGCAATCCTACATTCCTGTTGACCTTCCCCCAGCGGGTATGGTCGGGAACCGAAAGTTTCATCATAGTTGCAATGCCGCTTTTCATGCTCACTGGAGAGTTGATGAACCACAGTGGGCTGACCAGGAGACTGATTGATTTTTCCATGCTTCTGGTGCGTCCGGTTCGTGGAGGACTCGGGGAAGTGAACGTTGTCGCATCGATGATATTCGGTGGTATCTCAGGTTCCTCTGTAGCCGATACCTCAGCCCTTGGTTCCATCCTGATTCCTGATATGGTGAAGAAAGGGTATCCCAAAGGGTTTGCAGCTGGTATCACAGTGGCTTCCTCGACCATTGGCATGATCATACCCCCTTCGGTACCCATGCTCATGTACGCCATGGTCAGTGGTGCATCGGTAGGAAAGCTGTTTCTTGCAGGGCTTATCCCTGGCATTTTGGTTGGTGCAACACAGTTGATCATGACCTTCGTCATCTCCCGGCGCAGGGGCTACCACCCTGAGAAGGAGAAAGTCGAGTGGAGACAGGCTTTGAAAGTGACCAAAGATGGCTCGCTAGCCATTGTTATGCCTCTCTTGATCATCGTCAGTGTCTCCTTTGGTATTGCTACCGCCAGTGAATCAGCTGGTCTTGCTGTTCTCTATGCAACCATCCTCGGATTCTTTGTCTACAAGGAACTGAAATGGTCTGAGGTGAAGAACGCATTAAAGAAAACCTTCATGATGTCCTCCTCAATTATGATCATCGGTGGCTTTACCATGATCTTCACTTGGATTCTTGCTGTTGAGCAGGTTCCTGCAGCCATCGGCGCCTTTCTGATAAATTCAAATATCCCCGCCTGGATGGTGTTCCTGTTTCTGGATATCATCATTCTCCTGCTTGGCACCTTCCTTGATGTGACTCCCTGTATTCTCCTCATCAGTCCAATACTACTGCCAGTAATGCAGCAGTTCGGGATGAATGAATTGCAATTCGGGGCTATCATCATCGTTGGCTTGGCAATTGGATTGGTGACCCCGCCGGTGGGAATGTGTTTGAATGTGGCAAGCAAAATATGTAGAATGGACATTGTAAGCGTATTCAAGTCTGCTGCCCCATTCATCATCTGTAATGTGATAGTATTGGTGGGGATAACCTTTGTCCCCGCTTTGAGTTTGTGGTTGCCATCCATCATTTAGATGGTGGTATTGATATTAAGAATAATTAATTGTAAGGAGTTGAAATATGGATACAAGGTATTCGACTGGTAAAGAGGCATTCAAGCATATGACGACACAGGAGCTCAGGGATGAATTCTTGGTAGACGGAATATTTCACGCTGATGAAGTGAGTGGAGTTTACTCACACATCGACAGGATTGTCACCATGGGTGCAATGCCGGTGAAAGGGGAGTTGGACCTGGAGAAGAACATCGATCCGATGAAGGACTTTGGTGTCGAGTTTTTCCTGCAGCGCCGCGAGATCGGCATGATCAACATCGGTGGTGATGGCTATGTGGTCGCCGATGGCAAGCGCTATGATTTGGTGAGCCTTGATGGTTTGTACCTTCCGATGGGCACAAAGAAGGTGACCCTTGGAAGCAATGACGGGAATAAGCCTGCAAAGTTCTATATGAGCAGTACTCCTGCACACCATGCCTTTGAAGCAAAGCATATCGTCTTTGCAGATGCAAAACATGTACCGGCTGGCAACAAGGCAGAGAGCAATGAACGGGTTATCAACCAATATATTCACCCCGACGTATTGGATACCTGCCAGCTTTCCATGGGACTGACTCAATTGAAAGAGGGCAGTGTTTGGAATACGATGCCGGTACATACCCATGAGAGAAGAATGGAAGTGTACTTCTACTTTGACATTGATGCAGAGCAGACACTGTTCCACTTCTTTGGGGAACCAAGTGAGACAAGGCATATCATTGTGCACACGAACAGGCTGTTATCAGCCCGTCTTGGTCGATCCACAGCGGAGTCGGTACAAGCAACTATACGTTCATCTGGTCAATGTGTGGTGAGAACAGAACCTACACTGACATGGACCATGTGGCAACGAAGGATTTGAGGTAATTTGTATGGGATATATTGAAAAGCAATTCTCTCTTGAGGGGAAGGTGGCCTGGGTGACCGGGGCCAGCTATGGTATCGGGTTTGCCATTGCAAGTGCCTATGCATCTGCTGGTGCAAAGATCGCATTCAACGATATCAACCAGGATTTGGTGGACAAGGGCCTTGCTTCCTACAAGGAAGCAGGCATCGATGCCAAGGGCTATGTGTGTGATGTCACCGATGAGAAAGCAGTTGCTGAGACCACAGAGAAGATAATCAAGGACCTAGGGGCTGTTGATATCCTGGTAAACAATGCCGGGATCATCCGGCGTGTTCCGATGCACGAGATGAGTGCAGAGGAGTGGCGCAAGGTAATCGACATCGACCTGAATGCGCCCTTCATCGTGAGCAAGGCTGTCCTGCCTGGGATGATGGAGAGAAAGAGCGGTAAGATCATAAATATCTGCTCAATGATGAGTGAGCTGGGAAGAGAGACGGTTGCAGCGTATGCTGCTGCAAAGGGTGGACTGAAGATGTTGACACGAAACATCTGCAGTGAGTACGGAAAGTACAACATCCAGTGCAACGGGATCGGACCTGGCTACATAGCAACCCCACAGACAGCTCCTCTCCGGGAGCGGCAGGCCGACGGTAGCCGGCATCCATTTGACTCATTCATTGTTGCAAAGACACCAGCAGAGCGTTGGGGGACAACGGAGGATCTCACCGGTCCTGCCTTGTTCCTCGCCTCCGGTGCAAGTGACTTCGTGAATGGCCATGTCCTGTATGTTGATGGTGGTATCCTTGCCTATATTGGCAAACAGCCCTAATCAGTTCTTTCTTTTTTCTCTGCCCATATTCTCTTCGGGGGATATGGGTGATTTTTTTGGCTCAAGGCTGAGAAGATATATAATGATTGTTGCTGTTTGTTGCAAAAATGAGGAATACAATTAAATATCAATTATGAATTGCGTGAACACGTAAAATTATATTGAAAGCTGATAGGAAGAAGCAAAATACGATTTGTCTTAGGACTAGCTCAATACCTAATGCTGAGGCCAAATTGGAATAATGTTCCAAAAAGTATATTAACAAATATTTATCTAATAAGAAATTGGAAGTACCCAAACTGCTTCATTTACACTCTTGATTCATTGACAGTCAGGAGCTAAGCAGGTAGGATTTGGACGTCTAGTAATAGTGAAAATTAAGAGGAGTCTTGTATGGCAACAAAGAACACAAAGTATGTCTATTTTTTTGGCTCCGGTAAGGCAGAAGGAACTGCCCAGATGAAGGATCTGCTCGGAGGAAAGGGTGCAAACCTTGCCGAGATGACCAGCATTGGGCTTCCTGTCCCACCGGGCTTTACAATCAGCACTGAGGCTTGCGCCTTTTATAGTGCCAATAAAGGTAACTATCCTGAAGGATTGAGAGAAGAAGTGCTGGAACACCTTGCCAGACTCGAGAAGACGATGGGTGCAAAGCTGGGAGACAATAATGATCCATTGCTTGTCTCCGTAAGAAGTGGAGCTGCCCAGTCTATGCCCGGAATGATGGATACCATCCTAAACCTGGGACTTACCCCCGATTCCGTTCAGGGGTTGATCAAGAAAACAAACAATGAGAGATTCGCCTGGGACAGCTATCGCCGTTTCATGCAGATGTTCGGTGACGTCGTAATGGGTGTTCCCCATCATGAGTTCGAACGTGCACTGCAGGATGTGAAGGACACTCGTGGTATTGAACTCGATACCGACCTTGACAGCAAGGATCTGCAGGAAGTGATTGCCCGTTACCAGAGGCTGTACAAGCGCTTCACAGGTGAGGAGTTCCCCACTGATCCCCTCGACCAGTTGTTCAAGGCTATAAATGCAGTATTCAAGTCCTGGAACAATGAACGTGCAAACAAGTATCGCCAGATGAACGACATTCGTGGTCTCCTTGGTACTGCGGTAAACATCCAGAGCATGGTATTCGGAAATATGGGTGAGACCAGTGGCACTGGTGTAGCATTTACCCGTGACCCCTCAACTGGTGAGAACCAGTTCTATGGTGAGTACCTGATGAATGCACAGGGTGAGGATGTTGTCGCCGGTATCCGTACCCCGCAGTCGATCTCTACGCTCAAGAAAGTCAATGAAAAGGTCTATGACCAGTTGGTTGATATCAGGGGCATCCTGGAAAACCATTACAAGGATATGCAGGATCTTGAGTTCACCATCCAGGAAGGCAAGCTGTACATGTTGCAGACCAGAAATGGTAAGAGAACCATTTTCAGCTGGTTGCGCACCCAGGTCGAGATGGTCGAGGAAGGCTTGATCGACAAGGAGACAGCAGTAAGTCGTGTCCCCTCTGGTGAGTTCGGCAAGTTGTTTGCCCCGATTCTCGATGGCAAGCACATCAGGGACAACTCCCTGGAAGTTATCACTCGTGGTCTGAATGCAAGCCCTGGTGGTGCATGCGGCCAGATCTACTTCACTGCTGAGAAAGCAGAAGAGATGGCTGCAGAAGGGAAGGATGTCATTCTCGTGAGAACCGAGACCAGTCCTGAAGATATCGGTGGTATGGCGGTTGCCAAGGGCGTGGTCACCTGCCGTGGTGGTATGACCAGCCATGCCGCAGTAGTTGCCCGTGGTATGGGTTGTCCTTGTGTCAGTGGAGCTGGGGAAATTAAGATCAATGAACCCAAGCGTTTCCTTGAAGTAAACGGTACCAAGCTCAGTGAGGGAGATTTTATCTCCATCGATGGCTTCACTGGTGAAGTGTATGGAGCAAAGATTCCTGTCCGTGCTTCTGAGATCGTCCAGGTGCTCAATGGTGCCATGAAAGAGAGTGAGTCCATCCTGTACAAGGATTACAAGGCCTTCATGGGATTCGTCCAGGACCTGAAGGAACTGGGTGTGTACACCAATGCCGATACACCGCATGATGCACAGATGGCTGTTGCTTTTGGTGCTGAGGGCATTGGTCTCTGCCGAACAGAACATATGTTCTTTGGTGGTGACAGGATCATGTCTATCAGGAAGATGATTCTCGCCAACAATATTGTGGAGAGAGAGAAAGCTCTTGCTGAATTACTTCCCATGCAGAGGAGTGACTTTGAGGAGATCTTCCTTGCACTTGATGGCCGACCGGCTACCATCCGCTTGCTTGATCCCCCGTTGCATGAGTTCCTTCCCAATGACCACACCAGCAGGCATGAGCTAGCCTTGCAGATGGGAATTACGGTTGAGGAAGTAGCACAGAAGTCTTCTGCCTTGCATGAGTTCAACCCGATGCTTGGTTTCCGTGGTTGTCGTCTCGCAATCATCTATCCTGAGATTCTGAGAATGCAGGTGAGGGCAATCATCGAGGCTGCGATCAACGTGAAACGCAAGGGTGTTGAAGTACTGCCTGAGATCATGATCCCGTTGGTAGGCAACTACAAGGAGTTCGTGTTCACCAAGAAACATGCCCTCGAGGTAATCGAGAGAATCTTCACTGAACAGTCTCTCAAGGTGCACTTCAAGATCGGTACCATGATCGAGGTTCCTCGAGCTGCCATCACCGCAGACGAGATCGCCAAGGAAGCAGAGTTCTTCAGCTTCGGTACCAATGACCTGACCCAGCTCACCTGCGGATTCAGTCGTGATGATGCGGCTTCTTTCCTCGGTGCATATGTCAATGATGCTGACAAGCAGTTCTATGAGTATGACCCGTTTGCCACCCTTGATGTACATGGGGTGGGCAAGCTCGTGGAGATGGCCGTAAAGCTTGGTCGCTCTGCTAATCCCTCTATCAAGTTGGGTATCTGTGGTGAGCATGGTGGAGACCCGAAGACCATTGCCTTCTGTAACAAGGTTGGCCTTGATTATGTCTCTTGTTCTCCGTTCCGTGTTCCCATTGCCCGTCTTGCTGCAGCACAGGCTGTGATTGAGGCAAAGAAGAAGGCTTAACAGCTTTATTCATGTCAATTTGTATGCCTCCCATTGGAATTGTTCCGGTGGGAGGTTCTTATATGATAAGATCCTCATCTCCTTACCCTTGTATGGTGAACCACTTCTTACAAAATCTGTAACAATTCCATAGATTCATTAAAATCTCATAACATTACAAAATATATTACTTATATATTATTGATACGGAAGAAAACAAATGAAAGGCTCAGTTTTTCAATAGTGCAAGTAGAATGCAATCAAATATTTATTGATACTCCGAAAAATTTATCTTGTAATTATTATGTCCTAAACGCAATAATGTTTACATATGTATTATTTTGGAGGGCTTGTATGAAAAGACTGACTGTGTTTTTTTTGGTGCTCCTTATTGCTTCTTGCCTCATGTTTGCCAATGGTTCTTCCGAGCAAGCAAGTGATGTAAAAGAAGTGGTAATTGGAGTGTTCGAGCCTCAAACCGGAGAGAATGGTGGAGGAGGGTATCAAGAAGTACTGGGTATGCGGTATGCGAATGAAGTCTATCCCACCGTGCAAATCAATGGGGAGACCTACAATGTTAGACTTGTGGAAGCAGACAATAAGTCTGACAAGACTGAAGCAGTTACTGCTGCTCAGAGTCTGATTTCCAGTGGAGCTTCTGTGATTCTCGGGTCCTATGGGTCTGGAGTTTCCATTGCCGCTGGAGATATTTTCCTCGATAACCAAGTTCCTGCTATTGGCGCTTCTTGCACCAATCCACAGGTAACCTTGGGTAATGACTACTATTTCCGTGTATGTTTTCTTGATCCCTTCCAAGGGACCGTGATGGCCAACTACGCTTGGCAGGAAGGAGCTAAGAAAGCGGCGGTCATCACACAATTGGGTGATGATTATTCATCCGGTCTTGGTAACTTCTTCAGTAGGGCCTTCTCTGGTCTTGGTGGTCAGGTTGTCAGTGAGCAACGCTTCCAGACCAATACCACAGACTTCAAGTCAATTCTTACAAACATCAAGGCAGCTGACCCTGATGTAATCTTTGCTCCTTCTTCCATTGCCACTGCTCCGCTCATTATTAAACAGGCTAGAGAGCTCGGCATTACCGCAAAGATCATGGCAGGCGATACCTGGGAAAATTCATCAATCATTGAAAATGCAGGCACAAGTGCAGAAGGTGTTGCTCTCTCCACATTCTTTGATGATGCTGACCCAGCTACCGATGAAGCTGCAAAGTTTATCGAAGGCTTCAAGAAGTACTTGGTTGCAAACAAGCAACCCGATATTATTCCAGCTGTTTCCGCTCTTGGCTATGATGCGTATATAACCGCAATCAAAGCCATAGAAGCAGCCAACTCAACAAAAGGACCTGCCATTCGTTCTGCGTTGGTAGATGTGGATGTTGAAGGTGTTACAGGGCGAATCGTATTCAATGAAAATGGTGATGCAAATAAAGATATGGCATTCATCAAGGTAGTTGAAAACGGGCAGTTCAAGTTCTTGAAAACTGTCAGTATCGCAAAGTAATATTTCTTTCTCCTGGCCGGAAATTGGTTTCCGGCCAAACCCTTTTTTCGATGCCCGTTTTCTCATTTTACCAGCAACTTTCAGTTGCTTAGCTTGGACATGGAGAACAGCTGATGAGTATTACGACTATCCTGCAGCATTGCTTGACAGGGATCTCTCTAGGAGGTGCATACGCCTTGATAGCCATTGGCTATACTTTGGTATATGGCATTCTGCGGTTAATTAATTTCGCCCATGGGGATATCTTCATGATGGCCGGGTATTTCATGATTTTTGCCTTGGCAAGTTTTCCATGGCCTATCGCCATCATAACAACCTTGACAGTTACAACCCTCATGGGTATTGGCATCGAACGTGCTGCCTACAAACCCCTGAGAAGTGCTCCCAGGATGTCAATCATGATAAGTGCCATAGGAGTATCGTATCTCCTTCAGAATTTATCGACGTACCTCTTTACCGCAATCCCGAGGGGATATCCCGAAATTCCTTTTCTTAAGCGTATATTCCAGTTGGGAACACTCAGTGCCTCCCTGGTAACGTTGCTCACTCCCGTACTTACATTGTTTTTGGTGATCATCCTCATGATTCTGGTCAATAAGACGAAGACTGGAATGGCGATGAGGGCTGTAAGTAAGGATTTTGAGACGGCTAAACTGATGGGTATCAATATCAACAGGATTATTTCGGTAACTTTTGCCATTGGTTCATTCTTGGCTGGTGTAGGGTCGATTCTCTATTTTACCGATCGTATGTCGGTAACTCCATTCTCCGGTACACTCCCGGGGCTTAAGTGCTTTGTTGCAGCAGTGTTCGGGGGTATCGGCAATATCCCAGGGGCGGTCATAGGAGGGTTCTTTATAGGAATTGTTGAAACATTGCTTGTTGCCTTGGGATATTCAACCTATTCGGATGCATTCACATTTCTTTTGTTGATTGTGATGTTGCTCGTTCGACCGACCGGTTTGTTCGGCGAGAAAACAGTGGAGAAAGTATGATGAAAATCCGTCGAAACCAGATACTTACATTGGTAACATTGGTGTTGATAACACTATTTCTATACTGGCTGGATGCACACCGAATGCAGAATGGTATGTTGGTCTCAGTTCTTACCAAAGCTGTGATTCTTTCCCTTGTTGCTGTTTCTATGAACCTGCTCAATGGATTTACTGGTTTATTCAGTCTGGGGCAAGCAGGATTTATGTCCATCGGTGCATATACTACAGCAATACTCTTGATCCCTGTGAAAAACCTTGATGGGGTCTATTACATGAATGGGGTGCATCCTGCAATCAGGGCTGTGAAGGAACTGATGGCTGCAAGCCCTGCTTCCTTACAGATTCTCTACCCATTCATCGCGCTGCTGTTGGGTGGTCTGTTGGCTGCCTTTGCTGCCGCACTGGTGGGGATTGCAGTGCTGAGATTGAAAAGTGATTACCTTGCAATAGCAACCCTTGGGCTGTCTGAGATTGTGAGGGCGATTTTTTCGTCACCACAGTTTGACCAGATAACAAACGGATCATACGGATTGAATAAGATTCCTAATTTTCCAGCTATGCTCTGGGGGCTTGTTCCGTCCTTGATCACACCATTCGTTGTAGTGGCTTTTTGTATTATTTTCATGGTGATGCTTATTAAGTCCTCATATGGTCGTGCTTTCAAGGCCATCAGGGAGGATGAGATTGCTGCGGAAGCTATGGGCATAAACCTATTCAAACATAAGGAGATGAGTTTTGTCATCAGCTCCTTCTTTTCAGCAATCGCTGGTGGCCTTCTGGCGATGTACATGCGGTCCATCGAAGCCAAGACCTTTTCCATTACCTTGACCTATGACATTTTGCTCATTGTGGTAATCGGTGGTATCGGGAGTGTTTCTGGTTCAATACTCAGTGCCTTCCTGGTAACTGCGGCGAAAGAGTGGTGGTTGCGCTTCTTTGACCAACCGCTGGTCATTGGTGGATGGGAGGTTCCTCTGTTCAAAACTGGCTTCAGAATGGTGATATTCTCCTTTTTGTTGATGATGGTAGTGCTTATCTATCGCAGGGGATTGATGGGTTCCAATGAGTTTAGTTGGGATCGGTTGTTTTCCAGGTTCAGCAAGAAAGCACGTACTGGAGGGAAACTTAAATGAACGATGTGGTCTTGAGGACTGAACATATAACGATGCAATTTGGCGGTGTTGTGGCTGTTGACGATCTCTCTATTGAAATCCAGAAAGAGAGAATTACTGCGCTGATCGGACCTAACGGAGCAGGAAAGACTACCGCTTTCAATGTAATAACAGGAGGCTATCAACCTACGAATGGAAGGGTGCTTTTTGAAGATATGGTAATCGGAGAGAACTTTCCCCGTGGCAAGATGAAAAAGATTTACAACGGGACATACAAGACCCCATATGCGGAACAGGTGGTGAATACACCTGATAAGATAACACGTCTTGGTATGGCTCGAACATTTCAGAATATCAGATTGTTCAAGGACCTTACGGTCTTTGAAAATGTGCTGATAGCCAAGCACTGCCACATCAATGCAGGCTTGTTGCGTTCAACGTTCAGGCTTAACCGGTCGGAAGAGTTGAAAATGCATCAGGATACAGAAGAACTTCTGGATAGGGTGGGGTTACTGTCCAATCGAGACGAGATTTCTTCATCTTTACCCTATGGGAAACAGCGAAGGCTGGAGATTGCCAGGGCACTGGCAACCGGACCCAAGTTATTGTTGCTTGATGAACCTGCTGCAGGCATGAATCCAAAAGAGACGGAGATGCTTTCAGCCTTCATCAAGGAGATACAGAATTCGTTCAACCTTACTGTCTTTCTTATCGAGCATCATATGAACTTGGTCATGGAGATTTCAGACCATATCTATGTATTGGATTACGGGAAGATGATTGCTGAAGGAAATGCCACAGAAATCCAGAACAATCCTAAGGTTATCAAGGCCTATCTGGGGGATGAAGAGATATGAGTTTGCTTGAAGTACAGAATCTGAAGGTGTGTTATGGTGGTATCGTAGCGCTCAACGGTATATCTTTCTCTGTCCAAGAAGGTCAAATAGTAACCCTCATAGGTGCAAATGGTGCAGGTAAATCCACAACCTTGCGCTCCATCATGGGCCTGGTTCCTGTTACCAGTGGAACCATCACCTATAATGGGGAAAAACTCAATGGTATGGATACCCGTAAGATTGTTGAGCGAGGATTGGTTCTCGTTCCCGAAGGTAGGCGCGTATTTGCCAACTTGACTACGTTGGAAAATTTAAAGATCGGTGGGTACTTGCAGGATAAAGCAGAGGAACAACAAAACCTCGAACGAGTATATGATTTGTTCCCCAGGCTCAAGGAACGGCATTGGCAACTTGCTGGGACCCTTTCTGGGGGCGAGCAACAGATGCTTGCTGTGGGAAGGGCTCTGATGGCAAGCCCCAAGATGATCATGATGGATGAACCCTCGCTTGGACTTGCTCCACTGGTGGTGAGGGACATATTTACTATCATAAAGCGCGTAAATGAGGCGGGTGTGACGGTACTGCTCATCGAGCAAAATGCGAATGTGGCACTACGCACCGCCCATGAAGGCTATGTCATGGAGACAGGCAATATAACTTTGTCAGGAGCTGGCATGACACTTCTGGAGAATGAAGATATCAAGTATGCCTATCTGGGCAAATCAAAGTGAGATTCCCTTTGTTGATATGAGCATCATGGTTAACAGTCGAACAATATGAAAAAGCGGTCCTCTTAGGAACCGCTTCTTGAGCCAAAAAAGGGAATTGAACCCTTGACCTGCTCATTACGAGTGAGCTGCTCTACCGCTGAGCTATTTTGGCAATGAACTACTGAAAACAGATGCATTCTACCCGAAACAGGGAAGAAGGTAAAGACGGATTGCGGATAAAATACCTGTTCATCTTTACCTTGACCTTGAGCGCTAATGTCGAGTAGGCTTGCGGGTGAAGAGGGATACGGTGAATAGAGAGAGACGGTTCAGACATGCTGTCGCCCAGGAGGTGGTTGTCTTGCTGAATACAGAAAAACAAGCAGTACGTACCAAAGTTGGGGTAGGGTGGCAGCCGGATGTCGCCCAATTTTTGTTGGACATGTTTCCTAATGCCTTGGAGTACGGTTTTGAGCTCAAGGATATTGCACCGTTGGTCAGTGAGAAAGTAATCAACTTCACAGCGGAGGACTATGCATTGCTTGATGATGATTATGACTTGGAGGATCTATGATCGTCCTTGGTATCGAGACATCATGTGATGAGTGCAGTGCTTCCCTGGTGGAGGATGGGCATACCATCCTCAGTAATATCATTGCAACCCAGATTGAACTCCATAAACCCTATGAGGGCGTTGTCCCTGAACTAGCCAGCCGGCTCCACACTGAATGGATTGGCCAGGTTGTGCAATCGGCCCTTGATAAGGCCCATCTCACCGTCAATGACATTGATGCAGTAGCTGTTACCAGCCGTCCTGGACTCTTGGGGTCCCTGCTTGTCGGGGTAAGCTTTGCCAAGGGCTTTGCTGCTTCCCTGAACCTTCCCTTTATCACCATCGATCATATCAGGGCGCACCTGTATGCATCCCAGATTGAACATCCCTTGGACTATCCATATCTTGGGGTACTGGTCTCAGGGGGACATACGGTAATCTGCCGCGTTGATGACTACGATACCATTGAGGTCCTGGGAACAACAATAGACGATGCAATCGGGGAAGCCTTCGACAAGGTCGCCAAGCACTACGGGTTTGGGTATCCTGGAGGGATTGCCATTGACCGTTTGGCAAGGACAGGCAATCCTGTTGCTTTTTTGTTTCCCGGCCCAAAGCTCAATGTCATGGACCATCCGTATGATATCTCCTACAGTGGTTTGAAGACAGCCGTGATCAACCAGCTCGACAGCTTCTGGGATGGAGAGAGTGAGAAGAGCCCTGAGAATATTGCAGCATCATTCCAGCGAGCTGCTGTGAATATGTTGATGAAACGGGTACGTCAGGCATTGAAGGAAACAGGGCTTAGTCGATTGAGTGCCGGGGGCGGGGTTGCTGCGAACAGCTACCTGAGAAGTGAACTGCTCTCCCTGCAGGAGGGTGGCTATGAGGTCTCCTTCCCCTCACTGAAGCTCTGTACCGACAATGGTGCCATGATAGCTGCCCTTGCCTACCGGTATCTCCAGGATGGGATAAGAAGTGATTTTTCCGAGGCACCAAGTGCCCGGGTTACAGCATTTAAGAAACAATACGCCAAGTGAGAGGTTCTATGGACACTAACTATGATCTGGACAGTGTAATCAGAAAAGTTCCCGATTTTCCGAAGCAGGGAGTTCTGTACTATGACATTACTGGTATTCTTGCAGTGCCGGAGGCTTTCCGTTACTGTATCGATCGCCTGGAGGAACTCTGTAAGGGACGGAAGATTGACGCCATTGCAGCCGTCGAAGCTCGTGGATTCGTCTTTGCAGCCCCCTTGGCCGAACGACTCTCCCTTCCCTTGATTCTTGTCAGGAAGCCCGGGAAGTTGCCGAACAAGACCGTCAAGAAACGGTTTGATCTCGAATACGGCTCTGACATGGTATGTGTCCAGGAAGTGGATATCGAAAAAGGGTCCCATGTCCTGTTCGTCGATGACCTTATTGCAACCGGGGGTACCTTGCAGGCAGCCGCTACCATATTCAAGGAATATGGGGCTCTTGTTGAAGGATTCCTGGGAGTGATCGGGTTACCGTTCCTGAACTATGAAAAAGTGCTTGAAGGACATCCTGTGGACGTTTTGCAGGAGTATCACGGAGAGTAGGAAGAAATTCCTGCATGTACTTGACAAAGTAAACACATTTCCGTATCCTACGACAGGATTTTGACATTGGGATGTAGTGTAATGGTAACACTGCAGATTCTGGTTCTGCCTTTGGGGGTTCGAATCCCTCCATCCCAGGCACCGGTTCCTTCGTCTAATGGTTAGGACAGGAGATTCTCAGTCTCTAAATAGGGGTTCGATTCCCCTAGGAACTATAGTTTATATGGAAGGGGCAGCCTTGCAGGTTGCTCTTTTTTTTCGGATACTATTCAAGAGGAACCACAATCATGATTACAGCTGCAAACATCGGTCTCGCTTACGGGACTCAAGTACTCTTCAAGGAAGTCAATATAAAGTTTACCCCGGGAAACTGTTATGGGGTAATTGGGGCAAATGGGGCAGGCAAGTCCACCTTCCTGAAAATTCTCAGTGGTGAAATCGAAGCAGATAGCGGGGAGGTCATCATCTCCTCCGGCCAGCGCATGGCCGTTCTCAGGCAGGATCACTTCGCTTTCAATGAGTATTCCGTGCTTGAGACAGTCATCATGGGGTATGAGCAGTTGTACTCGATCATGAAGGAACGCGATGCCATCTACTCGAAGGAAGATTTCACCGAAGAAGATGGACTGAGAGCTGCTGAGCTCGAAGGTGATTTTGCGGACCTTGGTGGATGGGAAGCCGAAGCCCAGGCAGCACAGATGCTTGATGGGCTTGGCATCAACACAGAGATGCAGCAGAAGATGATGAATGAGGTTGAGGACAACATCAAGGTTCGTGTCCTGCTTGCACAGGCACTGTTCGGCAACCCGGACATTCTCTTGCTTGACGAGCCCACCAACCACCTTGACCTTGAATCCATCCACTGGCTTGAAGAGTTTCTCTCCAACTTTGACAACACCGTCATTGTGGTAAGCCACGACCGTCACTTCCTGAACACTGTGTGTACCCATATTGCAGACATTGACTTCGGCAAGATTCAGCTGTATGTCGGTAACTACGATTTCTGGTACCTCTCAAGCCAGCTTGCTGCAAAGCAGATGAAGGACCAGAAAAAGCGCAGGGAAGAGAAGATTTCAGAGTTGAAGGAATTCATCCAACGGTTCAGCAGCAACGTGGCAAAGGCAAAACAGGCAACGAGCCGTAAGAAACTGATCGATAAGCTCACCATTGACGATATCAAGCCGTCCAGCAGAAGATTTCCCTATGTGGCATTCAAGCCCGAACGGGAGGTAGGGAAGAAGATTCTCGAGGTCAAGGGCCTGAGCAAGACCATTGAAGGCGAGAAGATTCTGGACAACTTCTCCATGGTACTCAACGCAGACGACAAGGTAGCCTTTGTAGGGCCGAACCACTATGCAAAGACGATCCTCTTCGAGATTCTCAGTGGAAACATGGAACCGGATGCAGGGAGTTTTGAGTGGGGGGTAACCACCAGCCTCTCATACTTCCCCAAGAACAACGCACACCTCTTCAATGAGCACGTCTCCATTACCGATTGGCTCAGGACCTACAGCAGTGATAAGGATGATACCTACATTCGCTCCTTCCTTGGCAGGATGCTCTTCAGCGGGGATGAGGCACTGAAGGACTGTACGGTTCTCAGTGGAGGGGAGAAGGTCCGCGTCGTGCTTGCACGCATGATGCTGGAGCAGGCCAATTGCATGATCCTGGACGAACCGACAAGCCATCTGGACCTGGAGGCCATCACCGCCCTCAACGATGGATTGATTGAATTCAGTGGTGTCTTGCTTTTCAACAGCCATGACCACCAGTTTGTTGAATCGATTGCAAACCGCATCGTGGAATTCACCCCGTCCGGTGTCATTGACAGGCTGATTGGATTCGAGGACTATTTCAATGACGAATCCATTAAGGTGTTGCGTGATGAGATGTACAGTGGTTCCCATCATGCCATGGCCCTATAAGGAGGTCTCATGCTGCTAGCTGTAGATATTGGAAATACGAATATCGTGATTGCTGTCCATGATGGGCAGAAATGGATACATTCCTACAGGATTTACAGCGACCAACGAAAAACCAGCGATGAGTATTTTGTTGTATTGGAGAGCCTGCTGAGTCATTCCCAGCTCTTCAAGCATGATATCAACCGGGCTGTGATCAGCTCGGTTGTACCCAACCTGACCAGGTCAATGCAGAAAAACATCATCAGGTTGTTCGATGTGCAACCCTTGATGGTAGACCACAGGGTGAACAGTGGCCTGAGAAAAGAGACCATCCCTGCTGAATTGGGAAGTGACTTGTTGGCAAACCTTGCCCAGGCACATTTTGCATGTCCGGACCATGCTGTGGTTGTGGTGGATTTCGGTACCGCACTTACCCTTGCTACGGTTGACTGCGATGGTTCCGTCCTTGGGGTTTCCATCGCCCCCGGTCTGGTTACTGCGGTGAACGCCCTCTTCGGGAATACCGCGCAACTTCCCCAGGTAGAACTGAAGATTCCCCCCTCTGTCTTGGGCCAGAACAGCCAGGACTCAATCAGGAGTGGAATCATGTATGGCTACGCGGGAATGGTGACAACCATGATCGAGCGAGTGGAACAGGAGATAGGCAAGGAGGTCTATGTCATAGCTACCGGTGGCTTGAGCAGGACCATCGCCCCGCTCATTGACCGGATCAACCAGATTTCCTCCATGCATACCCTCGATGGTCTGAAACTCATCCAGGAACTCAACTAGAAGGTAAACATCCCGTTTTCCATGATCACCACTTGCCGTCCATCACGAGTATGGGCGGTTATTTTCATGTCCGGGGAGCCGACCATGAAGTCTATATGCATCAGGCTGGTATTGCAATGTGCTTGTTGCAGCTGTTCCTTGGTATCCAGGGTTGCCCCATCCTTGAGCGCAGAGGGATAGCCTTCTCCGAGAGCAAGGTGGCAGGAAGCATTCTCATCAAGCAGGATTGAGTTGAAGACGAGATTGCTTTTTGCGATTGGGCTGGTCTCATCCACCAAGGCAACCTCCCCGAGTCTACGGGTGCCCTCATCTATGGCAAAGAACCTGTCCAGTGCATCCTGGCCTTTCTTGGCCTGGTATTCAACCACCTCTCCATCCTTGAATACAAAGCGGACCTCCTCGGTGGTTGTGTTCAACACCTCAACAGGTTTGGTCGTGGTGATGTATCCTTCTGCCCTGAGGTTGTCAGGGGTGGTGAATATCTCCTCAGTGGGGAGGTTGGCAAAGAATTCCCTTCCATCGGGGAGTGTCTCACTTCCTCCGGTGAAGTGTGCTCTCTCTGTGAACCCAATTCTCAGGTCACTCTTGCTGCTCTGGTAGTGCAATGCATCGATCCCAAGCCCATTGAGATATTCCTGGCGCTTCCTCAGCAGGGAAGCTTTCTCATTCCAGGCCTTGATAGGATCATCTGTGTCAAGGAGCAGGATAGGGGTCAGGACCTTCATGAGGTCATCAGTGGTTGCCTCCTCTCCCAGTACCTGCTTTGCCCAGAGGGGTCCGGGGGCTACACAGACACACCAAGGGAGCTGGTGACGCATCAGCTTCTTGGTTTTTGCTTCACTGAACTGACGTTTTGCCTTTCCCAATATCTGGTTCTTCGCTCCATCAAGTGGAGCATGGTCGAGCCGCTCCTCGGTGCTGTCGATCCTGATATGGGACCAGCCCTCACTGACAAACTCGTAGTCGAATGCCTTGAGGAAATGTGGGTTGAATTTCAATGCATCTTCATCCTGATGCTTCAACCTCTCTGAGAGGACATCCAGGTCATCAAGCAGGACCTGCACATAGCTTGCCCCATGGCGATAAGCTGACTTGCTCAGTTCGCGGGCGAAATAATAGGTGCCCGGTCCTGTGGTGATGACAACCCCTTTCCCTCTCTGCAGGTTGATCCCCCCTTTGATGATCAGGTCCGCATATCTCTCAATTTCCTGTTTGTTCATACCAGTCCCTCCTCTGTGAATATTCCCTCTTCCATTACAGATGACTCGCTCCCATCCTCGCTATGCAGCGTTACCGAAAGGTGGCTGTCCCCGACAGGTACCGCCACTCTCACCAGGGAGCTGCAAAGGGCACTCTCTTCTATATCACCTTCATACTGTTGAGTGGTCAGATTGTCCAGGGAGAATCCTCCCAGCACAATCGTGCTGGTCATTTCCCGTGCAAAGTGTGGATGGATAGATTTTTCCAGGTAGTGGCTTTCAACGGTATCATGATCGGCAAGTGAGATTTCACTTACTCTTTTGGCATTCTCATCAACAGAGAAGAGTGCAGTGAGTGCTTCTTTCCCAGTCTGTGCTGCATACTCTGTGACCAATCCATCTTCCACGGTGAACCGTGCTCCCTTTACTACCTGTCCAAGGACATAGAAGGGTCTTGATGAGGTGAAGGTTCCCTTGGCACTTTTTCCATCCAGGGCAGCATGAATTGCCTGCACAGGGAGGGAAGAGAAAAACGAGCGCTGGCTGGGCAGGGTTTGTCTGCCTCCGGCCCAGAGCGTGTCCTTGGCCATGGTAGCCCCAATCTCCCAAAGGTCCCCGACCAAACGGATTCTACACCGTCCGCGTTCATTCAGTTTCTGTTTCCTGTATGCCAGGAGGTTTCCCTGTTCTTCCCAGAAGCGGAAGCCGTGCTCATCTTCGATACGATAGAGTGTGGTGAAAAGTCTCCACATATCCTCCTCACTTGCTTGGGTCCCAAGCAACTGCAACGCCCATCGGGGGCCTGGATAGGGGATATTGGCCCAGGGCACGGCAATCCTCCGGTCAAGGAAGACGGGATCGGCGAGCAATCCGTATTTCCCCAGGGTGGTTACTTCCTCCGCTGCTGTGTTGAGGTCGGTTGGCGTAAGGTATGGGTGCTCGTCCAGGTCGACAATATGGCACATGACGGCTCCCTGTACTGGGGGACGGAAGATTTCCTTCTCTATTGGTTCAATGGGTATGGCATCCACCACCTTCCCATGGTTGGTATGTACGATGGTGACCGTCTGCCTGGTTGCAAGTGCGGCCTTCTGGGCAAGCAGCCTCGCAAAAGTCAGCGTACTTGCCTCGCTGTTGATGGAGAGGCTGTCACCCTCACGTAGTTTCAATTGCACCTCGATGACAAGACGTGCATATTGTGTAAGCAAATTTTCCATGAATCCTCCGTTCACGCTCTCAATATACCAAAAAATTGAAGGGGAACATACCCTCGGGGATCAGAAGGTTCTCAAACTACCAAAACCGTAAAAGATGGAACAAAATTGACATAAATGCAGTATATTTAACACAATTCTCATAATTCGACGTGGACAGGTATTCATTGAGGCCCGTATACTGGTTTTGTAGGGAAGAGAAACTACATGGAGCAAAGCGATGGGTTCAAAAAAAGAATATGTGAATCGCGAACTGAGATGGCTGAGTTTCAATGAACGGGTGTTGATGAGTGCCGAGAATCCGAATATTCCCTTGATGGAACGCATGAAGTTCATTGGAATATTCTCATCGAACCTGGATGAGTTCTATGCAGTGAGGGTTGGATCAATTCACCGTGCTCTCCTCGACCCAGAGCACTACAAGCTCAAGGAGAGCGGGAATCCCAAGACCTTGATCAAACAGATTCTCAAGGAAGTGAAGCGACTCAATGACCGGATGGATAGGGTGGTTGAGCAACTCTTCAGGACTCTGAGGACTCATCATATATCCATTGTGGATGAATCATCACTAACCGATGAACAGCAAAACTACTTGCAGGATTTTTTCCGACAGACACTCCGTAACCGCTTGTTCCCGATTCTCCTGGATCCAAAACTGCCATTTCCCTATCTCAAGCATGTAACCCTCTACCTTGCGGTCCATATGTACCACAAGAGTGACCCGAAGGATTTTCGCTACGCACTGATCGAGGTTCCCAGTGATCTGATCCAGCGCTATGTGAAGCTTCCTTCCCGGGGCGGTTGGCATCACTTCATTGCCCTCGAGGATGTAATCAGATTCAAGTTGGCAGACATCTTCAAGGCATTCAGTTATGACTGCTATGATGCCTATACCATCAAGATAACCCGGGACGGTGAGTATGACCTGACTGATGAGATCACGAGAAGTCTCTATGAGAAACTCTCATCCTCCATCAAGCAACGCAGCCAGGGGGACCCAGTCAGGTTTGTCTATGACCGTGAGTTACCCAAGCCGATGCTTGACTACATCATGGAACATGCACAGCTGAAACAGTGCAGGATCATCATACCGGGTGGCCGATATCACAATGCAAGGGACCTGTTGCATTTTCCCAAGGTAGGCAATGAACAGTTGTATTTCGAGGAACAGCCTCCCTTGCCTCACCATACATTGAGGGAGGAGAGGAGCCTGCTTGACCAGATTGATGAGCGTGATCACCTGGTGACACTCCCGTACCACAGCTATGACTGCATCATTGACCTGCTTCGTGAAGCTGCTTTGGATAGGACGGTCCAGGGGATCAAGATGACCCTCTACCGCGTACCGGAAAACTCCAATGTGATCAACGCGCTGAGAAATGCTGCACGGAACGGAAAGGAGATTGTGTTGTACCTGGAGCTCCAGGCTCGTTTTGACGAGGAGATCAACATGCAGTGGACCGAGACCCTCACCCGTGAACGCCACATCACCCTGATCAGTGGGGTTGAGGGGATGAAGGTGCACAGCAAGCTTGGGCTTATCACCCGTTACAGTGGTAAGAAACAGAAGAAGATTGCCATCATCGGTACAGGGAATTTCAACGAGGTGACGGCAAGTCAGTACAGTGACCACCTTCTGCTTACCTCCAACCCCAATCTAACGCAGGAGATCGACCTGCTCTTTACGCTTCTGGACCGTGGGTTTGCAGATATCAAGTTCAAGCACCTGATCGTCTCCCCCTTCCATACCCGTAAGCGTTTCATCTCACTGATCAAGAAGGAGATGGAGGAAGCGAAGGAGGGCAGACCTGCAGAGATCACTCTCAAGTTGAACAATCTGGTTGATGAGGGAATGATCAAGCATTTGATCAAGGCAGAGAGGAGTGGTGTCTCCATTACCTTGATGATCAGGGGAATCTGTTCCATGGCCCTCTTCCCGGAGCAAACCAATGTGCGGGGGAAGGCCCTGATAGACCGCTATCTTGAGCATACCAGGGTGGTGAAGTTCCACAACAAGGGAGAGCCACTCTATTTTATTGGGTCCGCCGATTGGATGGAACGCAATCTCGATACGCGTATCGAGGTCATGGTTCCTGTCTATGATGATAGGATCAAGGAAGAGCTGGAGTTGTTCCTGCAGGCGCACTGGAACGATACAGCCTCTTCCTTCAGCCTCCATGAAGAAAATTTCAATCAACGTCTGCAGAAAGGTGAACCGAATGAGAAACGAGCACAACGGGATCTGTATCTCTGGTATCAGCATCAGTTGGAGGAAAACCTATGAACAAAAACGGCCCGTACTACCTGTTATTTGAAACCCAGTCTGCTCCTGAGACATGGGAGCAGCTATTTTCTCCCTACCGAATTCTCTGGAAGGAGGCCTCCATTCCGCTTGAGGGCACTTTGCTTCTTGATGAACAGCCCGTAGGGGAGGTGAGATACTTCCCTGAGGAATTGCGCCTTGAACTCTTTCCTCTCCCTGGTACCCAAGAGCAACTGGAGGGTTTGCTGGCAGTGCCGGCTTTCAAGGAGATGTGCAACAGTCCCATCATTGGTTGGTGTGAGAAACAGGTAGCCATTATCTCTGAACATGCTTCTAATCTAAAGGATATGAAATCCTTGCACGCATTCAGGACAGCAATGTGCAATCTCCGCCAGATGGTCCCTCTTATTGGTGCTGGACTCTCCAAGGACAAGCGGAAGGAGATCAAACGATTACTGAAGAGACTGGTCAAATATGCAGGGAAAGTCCGTGATGACCATGTTCTTAGCCAGCTGTTGGAGGAGAAAGGATTGGAAGATGAGAAAAAGCATCTGAAGATGGAGAAGCACCTTTCAGCTTTGAATGAAGCGTTGCCGTCTTCCTTTGCTTCAGACATTCGCCAGCTACTGGAGGAGAACAGATTCGCCTTCTCGGGGTATCACCCGAAGGTTATGGTGGCGAAGGCCCACAGGCGTTTGGTGAAGGCAGTGCACAAGGTTCACTCAGCGAGGGATGTACAGGCGATGCACAAGGTCCGTAGAAGGGTACGATCTCTGCTTGCTGTGAGCGGGATGGCATCGGTAAAACAGGATAAGAGGTTGTATGAGCTTGAGAAGATTCTTGGCAAGTGGCATGACCTGATCCTCTTGCAGGACTTGCTGGTAAAACAGAAGAAACCACCCATTGAAACCCTGCGGGTCTTGGTTGACCTGGAGAAGGAAGTGCAACACCTGGTGGGTGAGTATCGTCATTTGAGTAGTGAGTACTGGGAGGAGATGACATGACAACACTGGCCGTGTACAGCATCAAGGGGGGAGTAGGAAAGAGCACCATCAGTGTGAATCTGGCCGTGCTCTCTGCGATGGCTGGACAGCGGACATTGTTGCTCGATCTTGACCCCTTGGGTTCAAGCAGCTACTTGCTGGATGTAAAGCCAAGGAAGAGCCATGATGCAACTGCATTGGTGAAGGGCGGAAAGCAATTGACGAAGCAAATCCAGGCCACCAGCTTCTCTTCCCTGGATGTGCTGCCTTCCTCAATGGCATATCGCTATCTTTCCATTCTCTTTGATGCAAAGAAGCACTCCCATCACCGGTTGGAAAAACGACTGGAAGAGTTGAGTACAACCTATGACCTGGTCATTATTGATGCCTCCCCGACCATGAGTTTGGTCAGTGAGAATGTCCTGTATGCCTCAGATATGCTGCTAGTCCCGGTCGTTCCTACTCCCTTTGCAGTGCTCGCCTATGATCAATTGCTGGGTGAGTTGGAACGTTTGGAGCAGAAGGATACACGGGTGTATATGGTTGTTTCCATGCTTGACAGAAGAAAGAAGCTGCAGGTAGAGACTACCCGGGAGTTGTTGCAGAGAAAAGAGGCACTGCAAACGGTGATTCCTTTCGCAAGTGAGATAGAAAAGATGGGTGAGATACAGAAACCGGTAGTGACAAGCAATGCAAAGGGGAAAGGAGCACTTGCTTTCCGTGGTCTGTATGGTGAGTTGGTACCATATCTACGACAGCGTTCACCGAGTGAGCGTACTGGGAAAAAGGAGTAATATCGATGAGCAAATTGATTGGGATCCTGACCTCTGGAGGAGATACCCCTGGATTGAATTCGGCGATACGCGCAGTAGGCAAGACATTACTTCACGAGGGTGGTTACACTTTGATCGGGTACTTGGATGGGTATCGTGGTTTGATGGAAAATCGATTTGTGGAACTCAATGATGCATACCTCTCGGGTATCATCACTCGGGGTGGCACCATTCTTGGCTCCAGTCGTGACAAGCCCCACAAAATGCCGGTAGGTGGGAAGATCATGGACATGACCGATGTCATTGTCGAAAACTACCACTCCAATCACCTCAGTGGTCTTGTATGTCTTGGGGGTGGGGGAACCCAGAAGAACTCCTACCGATTGGCCAGCGCAGGTTTGAATGTCCTGACGCTTCCCAAGACCATCGACAATGATGTGATGCATACGGATGTTTCCTTCGGCTATGATACAGCGATGATGATTGCAACCGAGGCAGTCGACCGGCTGCATAGTACCGCGAGCAGCCATCATAGAATCATCATCCTGGAGACCATGGGCCACAAGGTTGGTTGGCTTGCACTTGGAGCTGGTCTTGCCGGTGGTGCTGATGTGATTCTGCTTCCAGAGGTTCCCTATGATGAACAGGTGGTCGCTGATGCAATTCTTAGACGAACGAGGGAAGGGAAGAAGTTCAGTATTGTGGTGGTTGCTGAGGGAGCCATGTCCAAGAGTATGGCAAAGGTACTTGAAGAGGAGGATGGCAAGGAGAAGGTTGAGGCGATGCTTAAGACCCGTACCCCAGAGCTGGCAGCCAACCTGGAGCGTCTCACCGGAAGGGAGGCTAGGGTAACCATTCTCGGTTATGTACAGCGTGGTGGCACTCCCACTCCCTATGACCGTTTGCTTTCAACCTCATTGGGTAGTCGATGTGCCCAGGAGATTATGAAGGACAAGTGGGGAAATATGATGGCTGTCCAGGACAACAAGATTGTAACAGTCCCCTTGGAGAAAGTTGCAGGTCCTGTCAAATATATTCCCAAGGACCACTACCTGATCACCTGTGCGAAGGATATCGGGGTGTGCCTGGGTTCCTGAGGGCCATAAGAAACCACTCATCCTAGGGCGTGATTACGAGACTGGACCTATCTGTTTTTCTGGTAATTCTGGAAATGCATGAGAGAAATTGTACCCTCATTATTCTCCCCCGGTTATTGACAATCTCCCATGAAGTGATATTCTGTGGGAGAATAAGTCAGTAGGTGGGAGAAAAATGCGTCAATTCGATTACAGCAAATTAAGCAAGAGCTCTTGGGACAGTGAGATACTCTCATTTGTCGCTCAGATTCATGAGTACAAGGGAAAGCAGGAATTATTCTTCAGGCAGAAACCTGTCGAGCTTGAACGTCTGATTGATTTGGCTAGGATTCAAAGTACTGAGAGTTCGAACAAGATAGAAGGGATTGGGACATCGAACGCAAGGCTACGGCAGTTGGTGGAAGAGAAAACAACGCCACATAACCGAGATGAACAGGAGATTGCTGGATATCGGGACATACTGAACACAATACACGAAAGCTATGAGCATATTCCACTAAAGAGCGAAGTCCTTCTGCAATTGCATCGCGACCTACTATCGTACACAGATAAGACCTTCGGGGGATACTATAAGCATACCCAGAATTTCATCAACGAGCTCCATGCTGACGGAACATCCTTCACACGGTTCACTCCGACAGAGCCGTTTGAGACTCCACAAGCTGTACATGATATTTGCGTGGAGTATCAGCAAGCCTTAGAGAAGCAGGTGATTGATCCGCTAATCCTGATCCCAATATTTATCTGCGACTTCCTTCGTATCCATCCGTTCAATGACGGTAATGGACGTATGAGTCGCCTGCTCACCACACTCCTGCTGTACAAGAGTGGTTACATGGTGGGAAAATACATAAGTATCGAGAAGAAGATAGAGAAAACCAAAGAAATCTACTACGCAGTTTTAGAAAAAATCTCAAGAGATTGGCACGATGGAATGAATGATTACACCCCTTTCATCAAGTACTTTCTTGGCATAATTCTTAACAGCTACAAAGATCTTGAGAGCCGGCTAGGTTCTCTTGATCGTATGAGTTCCCCTTATGATATTGTTCGTACGGCCGTAGGGAATTCACTAGGTGTGTTCACTAAGTCGCAGATTCTTGCTCAATGTCCCAGCATTGGAAGCTCCTCAGTGGAGGCAGCACTCAAGAAACTCAAGGATGAAGGATTTATCATCAGACAAGGGGGAGGCAGGAGTACCAGGTATATGCGGAATCCCGATTATCATTAATCTCCCATATGAATACCTTTAATGGGAGAATAGCTGTATCCGTGGGAGAATATTCATAAAACCAGTAAACCGCAATCCACAATTAGTGAGTCGTCAGCGTTAACGCTACCTGTGTATTTCAATACAAATTTGAATCAGCTATGACTATACGAATGGGAGATCTGGCTGAAGGGTGGTTCTGGATTGTGTATCCTTTCTTTCACGGATAACGTCATCCTCAGTAATCTTGCTACAGAGCAGGGAAGAAAATGCATCATAGTTTTGTCGGTTCTGGAGAAGTGCTTCCCTGCTGAAAGAGGCATAACAGTATTTGCATCCATGCATGCAGGTGTTGTACAGGCCTATATCCACACTTGGTAAACAACCGCAATTTTTTCTTTGGTTGGTATCTTTCTTAAGGTGAAGAGGTTTTCCAGAGATTCGAGAAATCAGGGCATCATCAATGCATTTCCCATGGCTGATACCATAGGTTGATAGATCTATGGCTTCTGCACAGGTTTCGAGGGTAATGCCTTTTTCTCTTGCAATGGCAGAAAACGCTCTTGCAATTGTATGCATTTCATTGAAATCTGGTTCTCGGTACCCCAAGGATCTCATTGCACTAAACATTCTTTTAGGAAAATCTATGAAACTGATAACGCAACGCTGGGTTGCATCCTTCAGTTTTTCTGCAAGGGTGGCAAAATGCTGAATATGAAATGACACCGTATACTTGTCAGTGAGAAGGATTGGATCATATCTCCAAATCACACGTTCTTTGCCGATTTTCTCAGAGAGCTGCATGAAAGTATCAACCAACGATACGTGTTTGATTGCCAGTCCAGGTTCTACATCAGCTTCATAGGCATTGAGCGTACACTGGAAATAGTAATGATACGCTTCAAGTTCGTTCAGTCTCACCATGAGTGGGGCAGGGTTCTTTGTCCAGAAGACAATACAATCAATGAGTTCAGGAGACAAATCTATCTTACTGACCTGTCTTGGATTGATGGGATTTCTGGAAAAGACATACCGTTCCTTGATTCTGTTCAGGAACCAATCTGCATAAAATGCTGGAATATCGGTTCTTCTGCTTGCACTGAGTATCATACTCTCTACATTATTCCCTTTCCAATACATTCTCAATATTTGGGTAGAGAGGTCAAAATGCATGCGGTAAATATGATACTCTATAAAAAGATAAGGAGGTAAGAAAGTCCCATAGATCGTTATTACAATGGGTTGATCACAACTCAGGTGTAAAGAGAAACCCTCCAGATGGCCACCACTCAGAAAGTGTTTACTAAACTTCGCGTAGATCAAAATGTTCTAGCGAAAACTATTGTGGTAGCTACTGATACGGTTAATCCAGAAATTAATTTTTATGCCCATACTTTCTAGGCAACATCACTTACATGGTCTCGAGATTTTCATCGAACCAATAAGAAATCAAATGAAATCGTCACTTCTCAGTTATGGCTCTCTTTGCTATCCTCGTACTCTGTGTAATCCATGATTGTGTTGAGCTTGATGTAGGCAAGAAGATTTTTTTCGGTCTTTGCTCATGTTCTCGTATAAGTGGTCAGATTACAAAGGCGCACATTTACTCGACCACGTTGAAGGCTTTTTCATGGTAATGTCATCCTGACAGAGCTCCATTGGGCTCTCTTTATTATCGTCATTAGACGGTTGAGTACGCGAAGTGTGCGAAACATAAGACCACCCGCTATGCGGGTGCGGAAACGGTTTGTTATACAAAGACACTCACCTTTGTGTTAGGATTTTGGAGTTCAGCCCAAAAATCATAAGGAAAAGGTGAGTGAAACATGGCAACTAAAGAGAATTCTTTGGCCTACACGAAATGGATGTGCAAATATCATATTGTGTTTATCCCAAAGTATAGAAGAAAGGTAATTTACAATCAATACAGGCAGAGTGTGGGCCAGATCCTGCGCAACACCGTGCGGATATAAAGGAGTGGAACTGATAGAAGGGCACCTGATGAGCAACCATGTGCATATGTTGGTAAGCATACCGCCCAAGATAAGTGTATCGAGCTTTATGGGGTACCTGAAGGGCAAGAGCGCACTGATGGTGTTCGACAAGCATGCAAATTTGAAATACAAGTTTGTCAATCGGTATTTTTGGGCTGAAGGATACTATGTGAGTACAGTGGGGTTGAATGAAGCGACCATCGCCAAGTACATACGCGAGCAGGAGCAGCATGACATCATGCAGGACAAGCTGAGCGTAAAAGAGTATGAGGACCCTTTTAAGGGTAGCAAGTAATACGGTTGCCCATTGAGGGGCGGCCAAAGTGGCAAAAGCCATAGGGCTGAACACTAGTGAAGCCAGCGCCTTGAGACGCTGGCCGGTAGTACACGGCTTATAGCCGTGGAGCAAACCACCCTTTGGAGGGTGGTTATGATTTTTTTCACTGCTTTGTGTGCATTTCATCTTCCTGTTTAGAAATATATCCTGCATTCCATTTTTCTGTAGCTCGTGGATGATTTCTATGATAACGTTATAGCAATTAGAAGAATCTCTGTGGGGAATAGCTTTGTATTGATTCTGAGGACAGCTGTTGCTTCAGTGATTCCTGTGTTTTTATATCACTAGGAATCCATTCTGTTTATACCCCGGTTCCAGTTTGGATATGACTCTCGTAATAGCCCTGGATGTTTGTTTCGGCGCGGGGGTGTATATGAGAGGACAGGCAGGATAATTGCATCTGATCTGTACTGTTTGGTGGTATGATCGGAAGGAATTGTTATGGGAATTTCTTGCACCGTATCTTAAAGGCATACAGTATAAAGTTTTAACAGTATCGGGGTGGACTTTAGTAAAACTATACAGCTGCAGAACAGATTCTGGTTTAGGGCTTTCAAAAAGTGACTACTGAAACGTGTGCAGATCAATTGATAATAGAATCACCAAAAGCGTTTCTACTATACTACTGGCTATTATGGCTTTCATGAGGCCTTCTTCTATCTCCAGATGGCACTAATCAGAAAGTGTCTACCAAACCGTACCTAGAACATTAATATGGAGGATATTATGATAACAAAAATCGTCATGGATGATGTTGCTTGCTATAGACAACCGACAATACTGGAGACAGACAAAAAAATTAATCTTATCTATGGCCTCAATGGAACTGGGAAGAGTACAATCTCTAGATTTCTCTACAATATTGCGGAAGATGACCCAAGTTTTTCCAAATGCCAAGTTGAGGGTTTGGATGATAAAGAGTTGCTCGTTTATAACCAGCAATTCATATATGACAATTTCTACGAAAAAGAGGATTTTCCTGGAGTATTTACCCTATCGAAAACTAACAAAGAATCAGAAAAAAGGATAGCCCTTGGACAAAAAGTGAAGAACCGTTTGGCCCAACAAAAAACTATGCAGGAAGAACTGCAACAAAATAATTTTAACAATTTGCAACAACAAAGGCAGATCACCGAAGATAGAATTTGGGAAATTAAGAAAGACTATACCGGAGGAGACCGAGTATTCGAATATTGTCTGGAAGGTCTAAAAGGAAGCAAAGACAAACTTTTTGAATATGTTGCAAGCTTGCCTAAGTCGCAAAATCCAACAAAAACAATTGAAAAGCTGAAAAGAGAGATTGAGAACGTATCAGGTGGATCGAATGTTCAGGTATCACCCGTTCCATTGTTGGATATCCCCATGGATAAGATTGAAAATAATGAGCTTTTCTCCAAGCAGATTGTTGGAAATGAAAATAGTTCTGTTGCAGAGTTATATAAGAAGCTTGGTAACTCTGACTGGGTCAAACAAGGATTGTCTTACTTGCCAGAAGAAGCACCGCCTCCTGGTTCCAAATGTCCATTCTGTCAGCAAGAGACAATTACTTTCGAGTTGAAAAAGGCAATTCAGGACTTCTTTGATGAATCCTATGTACGTGATATCACACAATTGCGAAGCTTGAGCATAGAGTATGATAGATTGATAGCTTTGATTCCGTTGAGGACGCAATATCTATTGTCACGTTTTATTGTAGAAACACAAACTGAGTTCGAGAGCCTGTATCGAAATCTTTTATCAGTCATTCATAAGAACAAGCGGCAAATAGAGCAAAAGGTAAAAACTCCGAGCCAAAGCATCAATCTTGTTAATACAATGACATTGTTAGAAGAATTCAATGCATACTTGCTAAAAGTCAACACTGAGATTGAAGCTCATAATATTAAGATTCAGAATAGAGACACTACACTCAAGGAATTAAAACAAGACTTTTGGTTAATCATGCGTTGGAAGTATAACTACGTACTTGATAATCATCAAAAAGAAACTAAACTGTTGCTTAATGATAAGCATCAGATTGAAGATAATCTCAGATTGAACAAGGATAAAACTCAAAGAGTAGAGTCAATCATCAGAGAAGAGCAATTGAAAACAATCAACTTGCAAGAAGCTATCGATAACATTAATGGAGGGCTTTTGGAACTTGGGATTGATGGATTTAAAATAAAGGAAGCAGGGAAGCAACATTATAAATTAGTGAGAGCCGAAGCTTGTAAAGAAACCTTTAAAACTCTCAGTGAAGGGGAGAAGATGATTATCAGCTTCCTTTACTTTCGGGAAATCTGTAAAGGTAGGCGTAGTCTGGACTCTGTGAATACCCGCAAAATTCTTGTTATTGATGACCCCATTTCTAGTCTATCGCACATTTACATTTTTAATATCGGTAGAATGATTATGCATGACTTTTTTTGCTCTAATGAGTTCGAACAAATATTTTTGTTGACCCATAGCTTATATTTTTTCTATGAAATGACTGATATTAACAACGATCGACGTAAAAAGAATCAACGTTTATTCAGACTCCAGAAGAATCATGTTGGATCAAATATTTCAGATATGAAATATGAAGAGATTCAAAATGACTATCATACTTACTGGTCGATTATCAAAAATCCTGGTAATTCACCTGCTCTGATAGCAAATTGTATGCGCAATATTGTTGAATATTTCTTCGGGTTTGTGGAGAAGGAGTCCTTTAATAATTTGTTACAAAAAGAAGAGTTTCAAACTACTAGATATCGAGCATTTGAAAGGTACATGAACAGAGAGTCCCATTCTATAGGACAAAACATATTCGATTTAAGTGAGTTTGATTATGATATTTTCTTAGAGGCATTTAAAATGCTTTTTACTATAAGCAAATATGAGAAACATTACGAAAGAATGATGAAAAAGATACATTAGTGCATATTATCGGTACCATGTAGAACTGTCATATTTTCACAAGAGCCGGCTATTTAGGCCTCTGAAAGCGTGATTTGGCGAAAATGATGAAAAAAAAGGTATAGGAATATAGTTTTGAAGTGACAGACCGAAGGAGGATGAATGGCTCTTGATAAAAGTCTTTTTCTAACATTAGCAAGTTACACCCCACGTCCTGGACGATATGCCACAGAGGACTTTTTGACGGAGTTGTTTGCTTGGATTCTTGATAATATTGAGGGTTATGCTTCCGATTTATTGTCTTTATTTCATAATGCAAATAAAACAGTACCGGAATATAAAGCAATCCAAGCCCATGCAGAAACCCAGAAAGAGATCAATGGTGGAAGGATTGATCTCTTTCTGGCCATTGATGAAGATGTTGCATTCATTTTTGAGCATAAGGTTAACAGTTGGTTAAGTGATGGGCAAATAGATAAGTACATGAAACATAGTGAATTCTTGGAAGAGATTCTTTACTCCGTCTTAATTGTTAAACATAAGAAGCAATGGACCCAAAAGGCTGATATTCAGCTTACATGGACAGATATTTATAAGCTGACAAAAAGGATAAGAGTGAGATACAAAGATGACGAGAGATTTGTTCTTGATAGTTTCTTGCATTTCCTGGAGGGTAAGGATATGGGCGAAAAGCATGCAATCACGCAAAGGGTTTTAGCTGCAGTTCCCGAAGTTCTAACTGGATATCAATCATTGGAGTATATCTTTAAGGAGCTAGAGACGTTTCCTTGGAAAGAGAATTTTGAAGCTCTGGATAGATTGCCTTTGAAGATTAAAGAGATGATCAAGAGAGCAAGTCCAGAGTTCCATAAGGAAAGATGGGGAAGGATTGGAATTGATTTCTTCAATACTTGGTCTCCTGGTTTGTTTGTTGGGGTGATATGGAATCCTAAAGACCATAAGATATATCCAAGGCTAAAAGAGAATGGCCCTGATTTTGTGGTTATGCTGGATTATGATCACAAAAACTTAAAAACTTATAACTCCTTTAAAAAATCTCTTGAGTTTAGGAGGCTTTGTGAAAAGCTGGTTTCGAACCATAAAGGATTTGATGATTTTTTATATACCAGTAAAGACTTGCCAAACCCTTGGCGGGTAGCTGTACTCAGGATTCCTTTATGGGAGGTGATTCAAGAGAGCAAAGATATTGATTCCCAGATAGATTTGATTTTCCAGCGTTCCATCGTTGGCATAAGGATGATTGTAGAATCATTGATTCCCGATGCCTCGTCAGAGAATGTTAACTAAGAGATTATTGCAACTATCGATATTATCGATACCAGGAAGAATTGCTAGCTCATCCTTGGTAAATATGTCTCTGGGTCTAAAAGAGCCTCCTAGAGACTCAACAGTTGCAAGGCACTTGAAAGGTATAAATGCTTCTCTCTCGGCTTCCCTGAGAATAATACGAAAGGTATAGAGAATGTGATTCTTGGTCTGGTTTGACAAAGGTAATTTGGTAACCTTTTTGGAACTATCCTTATTGACCTCAACCCTCTTGAGATCAATGAGCCAATTCTCAATTTCAATTCTATTCAGGCTCGATAGGATTCTATGCCCAAACTGAGGGAGTATGTAGGTTGTAAGATGACTCCTTCTCTGTTTGGCAATACTCATGGAAAAGGGTTTGCCCTTGGCATGCTGACGTTTGATCCATGAGCAAACATCCCATACAAAAAAGTCAGTAGTATATTCTTGCAAGGTAATGTCTGTACGGTCATCCTCATTCATGAACTCTTGAGCAAATTGATCAGCTTCGTACTTTTTGCTCAATCCTGTGGACTTCGATTGGCGCTTCCCATTTACATCATAATAATAGAAGTACCAGACAACACCTTTTCGATTTTTTGTGTCTTTGAACCGCTTGAACAGTGTGTATTCATGTCTCATGGATACAGTAATGATGTAGATTCTGATGGAAGCAAAGCAAACCTGGAGACAATGAAAAACCCACACCGTATAGTGTGGGTTATCTAATTCATTGTAATGTAAGTGTTTCTTATCTAGAGCGCCCTACGGGAGTCGAACCCGCTTCTTCAGCTTGGAAGGCTGAGGTAATACCATTATACGAAAGGCGCTTGCTCTGTATCAATGTATATAAAACATTCTGGAATTTCCGTCAAGTACCTCCAGTTGACAGAGGGAGCACAACATCTCATTAGGAAGTGATATTGTCCTGAGGTAATGAAAGGGACTTTGTCACATGAGCACAGGAAGGGGATTTCTTACCTGTCTTTGTGGTATAGTCCAGGCTACAAGAAAACAAGAGGGGTTGGTTCCAAAGTTTTAGACGACAAGTGAACCAACCCCCACCCAATTACAGGTGGTTACAGTATGGTATGGGATGCTGATGCAAGGCAAGTGGTACAGGAAGCGGTAGAAGGCAAGATCAACAGGTTCAGGGCCTCGGTGAGACTCAATGTGTCGCTCAGGACCGTGCAGAGGAAAATGAAGGAATACCGTGAACGGGGCGATGAATGCTTCGAGCATGGCAACAAGGGGAAGGCCCCGTCCAACAAGGTCGACCTGGATGCGATCATCGCGTTCATAGAGAAGCACGACCTCTCTGGATGCAACTTCACGGAACTGGCCAGGCTCCTGGATGAATACCAGGGCATCTCCATATCCTCTTCCTGCCTGCGCAAGAGGATGTTTGGTGAAGGCATCCTCTCGGTGAAGTGCAAGAAAAAGACACGCAAGAAACTGAAGAAGCTCCTCAAATGGATGAAGGAGCAGGAACAGGAGCTGGACCGGCAGCGCGCCCAGGTGCTCTCGGCCCTTGAGGCGGAAGACCTGAGCGGGGTATGGGTCCACCCGACCAAGCCCAGGAGCAAGTACTTCGGGGAGCGCCTGGAGATGGATGCATCCTCCTACGTCTGGATCAAGGGACTGGGGAAGTGCACCCTGCATGTCTGCATCGATGACGCCTCGGGGTTCCTGCTTGGTCTGTGGCTGGAGGCCGAGGAGACGCTGCACGGTTACTACAAGCTGATGGAGCAAGTACTTGGCACCTACGGCATCCCCCTCTCCATCCGGACCGACAGGCGCACGGTGTTCGTGTACAACAAGAAGGGTGAGGCAGACCCTGCCAAGGATACCATGACCCAGTTCGCCTATGCCTGCTCCCAGCTGGGCGTTGAGCTGCGGTGCAACTCGGACCCGGACTTCAAGCCGAAGGTGGAACGTGCAAACCAGACCCTGCAGGGCATGCTGCCTTTCCGTTTCACCATGGAGGGCATCCACAACCTGGAGCAGGCAAACGAGTACCTGCAGCAGTCCTTCATGCCCTATTTCAACGAATTGTTCGGTTATGCCACCGATTATATGGAGGGTCGCTGGAGAAAGATCGACTCGGTGTTCGTGGAATGCTCCAGTGAGAAGATTCGCACCATCCTGGCGGTGTTGTGCGAGCGCAGCGTGAACAAGGGCAGCTCCATCCAGATGGACAACAGGTTCTATGCACTGGTGGACCACACAGGCAGGCGCATTGCGCTTCCCTACCATGCGAAGGTCACCGTCGCCCGCTTGCTTGACGGGTCCCTGTATGCAACCAGGAAGGAACAATGCTATGCATTGCAACGAATACCAGACCGGTACGCATTCTCCCCCCAGGTGGACCCTGAGCAGGAAAAGCCGAGGAAGGCCAGGGCTCCCCGGCCCAAGATGCCTGACAGCCACCCCTGGAGCTTCAAGAGACAGATGCAGTTCAAGCGCAGCGACGCACTGATGAAAAGCCTGGAACCCTGCTACAAGAGTCCCTACGAAACCCAATACGCCTAGGTTTCTCCCCAGGACAAAGAACCCATGATTCCCAGCATCCCACCATGGTGATGCCGGTTTTCCATGTCCAGGGACCAGTCCCCAAGGCATGGAAACGGTCAGGTCTTACAAATCCTGCCCAGAATACTTGATATTTGCTGTTACCCAACACTCGGATCTCTGGAATTTTCCCAAGAATCCTGTCATTTCACAATAACTTTCTCAGATGACATTTTCCCTGACGGTTGACAGTACCTCCAGTTGACAGAGGGAGCACAACACTGGTACAAGTATCATAGAAACAGTTAAGCGAGGATTAAAAGCGTGGGACAACGTGGAGAAGTGTATTCAACAAGACTTGTCAAAAATGACAGGACTTATTTCTTTAATGTAAAAGAGAACATCTATGGGGACATGTTCCTCAATATGGTGGAAAGCAAAGGTACTCCTGACAGTGAGCGGTTCATTAGACAATCGATTATCGTCTACCAAGAAGATTTGGGAGAATTTTTGAAAGAACTGCAGAAATCCTTGGATTTCATTAAGCAGAACGCAAAAAAAGACTAATAGAGGGCAGCCGATCGGCTGCCTTTTTCATCTCCCTAGAAGAGTGACTGCTGCTCCTCCTGTTTTCTTGAGCCCCCCTGCTTGATGGAGAATGTCTTCCGATGAATGGGAGAGAGCCCATAGAGCAGACAAGCCTCCCTATGCTCCTTGGTAGGGTAGCCCTTATGCTTTGCGAAATGGTAGATCGGCCACTTTGCATCACAGAGCACCATGAAGCGGTCACGTTGGTTCTTTGCCAAGATGGAGGCTGCCATGATCTCAGGAATCGTAGCATCTCCCTTTACAATAGCCTGCACCATGCAGTCAAGTTTGGGCTTTTGGTTGCCATCTACAAGTGCAGTATCGATAGATATGTGAGTCTTTACTTTCTCGTAGGCTCGTTTCATGGCAAGCAAGGAAGCTTGGAGAATGTTGATCTTGTCAATTTCTTGTGCAGTTACACTGGCAACTGCCCAGGCAAGAGACTGTTCCTTGATGATGATTTCAGCCTCTAGGCGTTGTTTTTCGGAAAGTTGCTTTGAGTCCCCGAGGATTTCAATGGGAAAATCTGGTGGAAGTACCACCGCAGCTGCCACAACAGGACCAGCCAATGGACCTCGCCCAGCTTCATCCAAGCCACAGACAACTCCCTTATCAACGTTCAGGTCGAACAGCATCGGTTCCACACATCACCTCCTACTTTTTCCCAAAGCCAACTTATGCTATAATCGCACGGAATACTGCGTCAAGCAAAAAGAGGGTGTAATTTGTTTCTAAAAAGCTTGGAACTATATGGCTTCAAATCTTTTCCAGATAAGGTCAGCTTGGATTTTGCCGATGGAATCACCAGTTTGCTCGGTCCCAATGGATGTGGTAAGAGCAATATTGTCGATGCCATCAAGTGGGTATTGGGAGAACAATCCACCAAGACCCTGCGTGCTGGGAAGATGGAGGACGTCATCTTCAATGGAACAGACAATCGTAAACCCCTCCAGGTTGCAGAAGTTTCCCTGGTAATCTCTAATGAAGAACATCATCTTCCTCTTGATGCACCAGAAGTGGAGATCAGACGAAGAATATTCCGCACAGGGGAAAGCGAGTACTACCTTAACAAGAACCGAGTCTTGCTCAAGAATATCAGGGAACTTTTCTTTGACACTGGAGTCGGCAAGAGCGCCTATTCCATTCTGGAACAGGGCAAAATTGACCAGATCCTCTCATCAAAACCTGAAGACCGACGATATATCTTTGAAGAAGCCGCCGGAATAAGTCGTTTCAAAGTCCAGAGCCAGGAGGCAGAACGTAAACTTGCACGAACTGATGAGAACATCATGCAAGTGGAAACCATCCTCAAGGAAGTGAAGCGAACATACGAGACCAAGAAGAATCAGGCATCGAAAGCAATCAGCTACCGAGAGCTCAAGACTGAACAGTTCTCTTTGGAAGTCGATGTGCAGTTGTCAACGCTTAAATCTTTTCTCCTGCTCAGAGAAAATAAAATTGAGCAGAAACAGCGCTCAGAGGAAGCATATGCTGCGCAGAGAGGTTCCCTTACAGAGTTTGACCAGGAAATTGAACAGCTCCAGGAAGAGCTTCGTGCCCTCGGATCACAGCGAATCAGCAAGCAGACTGAACTGCAAAGGCTGGATGAGGCGACCAAAGGTAGGTCGGACAAACTTGACCTTCTGACCCAACGATTCCGTGATTTCCTCCAGCAAAAAGATCAGGCTGGTGCAAGAGCAGAACTGATTCAGGAACACATCGAACGAGATACCGAGGAAATTGACCAGAAGCTCACCGATATCGCTACCCTTGATGAGTCAATTGAACAACTGCAGGCAGAGACTGAACAGAACCAGAAGTCCGCTGAGCAGACAAGGACCTTGATACAGAACCAGAACCAGGAGATCCTTGATCTTGAAGATACCAATAGCCGCTATGAAGCAGACAGCGATTCTCTCTCCCAGAGGATCAAGGAGCTAGGGGATGTTATCGTTGTCCAACTCGAAGAGAAACTGAAACAGAGTGGATACACCCTTGAAAACAAGGATAAGGCGAGAACGGCGCTGCTTGGGAGTATCGAGCATCTTAAGGGTCGTATTGCTGAAGAGCAAACCTTTCTTTCCACGCTGAAGCAGAAGGGAATTTCATCAGAAGACCTCCTGGACAGGCAGACCCAGTTCCAGGGGGGGCTGTTGAAAGAACTTGCCCAGGTCCAGTCTCTCTTTGACTCCTATGAGGCAATGCAACCAACCTTCCTTGATGAACTCATCTCAGATGAAGGCACCATCAGCGAGAAACGCAAACTCGATCAGGAAATGGTCAATCTGAGAAAACAGATCCAGACCAACCGTGAACGAATTGCCTATCTCAGGGAGGAGAACAATATACTTACTCAGGCATTGGAACGGTACCAGGAAGCCATCAGTGACCAGAAGGTTGCAATGAACCAACTCCTCACCCAAAAACAGGGAGCCAAGGAGTGGGTAACAAAACTGCAACGCTCCCTTACCGAGCAAGAGTACCAATATAAGGATGCACTGAAGCTCAGCGAGACAGCCCAGGAGAGAATCTATGAAACACAGGAAGATATCCGCAGTGTTGAAGCTGAAGTAGGGCAGATAAAAGAGCGGATAGCAGTCCTGAATGCAGAACTCAAGGATCTCGTTGTAGTCATAGATGAACAGAGCAGAATCATCCGGGACAAGCAGGAACAGAAGAACACCTCATATGAACAGCTGCAAACCCTCCGAACAGAGAAAGAGAAGCTGGAACTGCAAATCGACCAGCTCGCCACCAATATCACCGGAGTTTACACCACGTTCTTTGAGAACTACGGCAAGAGCCTGAAGGAGTTCGAGAATCGTCTGGAAGATGAAGTTCCCGATATCCCTGTACTGAAAAGCCGCCTGGATGAAGTAAGACGGAAGATTGATGGAATGGGATACATCAACCAGATGGCGGAAGAAGAGTATGCGGAGGTTAAGGAACAATATGATTTCCTGAGTAAGCAATTGGATGACCTTTACCGGGCCAAGAATGATCTGGATACCGTCATTACCCAGATCAAGACCCGTAGTGAAGAACTTTTCATTGCTTCCTACAAGCAGATTGCCCATAACTTCCAGGAGATGTTCCGTCGTCTGTTTGGTGGGGGAAAAGCTGAGCTCACGTTGGTGGAGCCTGACAATGTTCTGGAGAGTGGCATTGACATCCTGGCTCAACCTCCGGGGAAGAAGCTTACCCACCTCTCACTCTTGAGTGGGGGGGAGCGTTCGATGACCGCCGTAGCACTGTTGTTTGCCACCTATCAGGTAAAACCTTCTCCCTTCTGTGTCCTTGATGAGATCGACGCAGCACTTGATGATAGGAATATCGGGTATTTTCTCTCCGTATTGGATGAATTTGCCATGAAGAGCCAGTTCATCATCATCACCCACAATAAGCACACCGTCATGGGAAGCCAGACCCTTTTAGGGGTAACCCAGATGGAACCAGGGGTTTCCAGTATGGTCAGTTACAAGATCGGCAATGTGGCCGGCGAGGATGTAATTCTAAACGACGACCAGGAACTGGTAACCATAGAAGAATAGGTTGCATGTTGCACCACTCCTTGACAGGAAAGTCTGGTGTACGGTATAAGATGTAACTTGAGCGAAAACGACAATAGAGTAAGGTAATGTTTGATTCAATAAGCGATAAGTTCTCCGGCATCATGCGCAGTCTTGCCGGAAAGTCCAAGATAACAGAGAAGAACGTCCAGGAAGCCGTCGAAGAAATCAAGATGGCCTTGCTGGACGCTGACGTGAACCTTCGGGTTGTCAGACGCTTCATCAATGGGACCATGGAAGAAGCCACAGGGGAGAAAGTCCTCAAGGCTGTCGACCCTGGTCAACAATTCGTGAAGATCGTCTACGATCGGATGGTCGCTCTGCTTGGGGACGAGGAGAACCAGAAGCTTCTGCTCAAGGGCCCTGATACAACCAGTGTCATCCTGATGATGGGTCTCCAGGGTTCTGGTAAGACCACAACATCAGCCAAACTGGCTTCACGCCTGAAAAAAGAAGGCCGTCGTGTCATGCTTGTTGCTGCAGACTTGGTCAGACCGGCTGCAATCCTGCAACTCCAGGTTCTTGGTGAGGCAGTAGGGGTCCCCGTATTCAGTATTGAAGGGGAGAAGAACCCAGCAAAAGTTGCCAAGGCAGCCCTTGTACAGGCAAAGAAAGACCAGAGAGATGTGTTGATTGTCGACACCAGTGGTCGAATGCACCTTGACGAGACCCTTATGGATGAGATCCAGAAGGTCCGTGATGCAATTTCCCCAGATGAGACACTCTTTGTTGCCGATGCAATGACCGGACAGAATGCTGTCACCATCGCCAAGGAGTTCCAGGAGAAAGTTGGGATAAGCGGGGTTGTACTCAGCAAGTTCGATAGCGACACACGTGGTGGTGCTGCACTCTCCCTTCGTTCTGTTGTGGGCAAACCGATTAAGTTCATTGGTGTTGGTGAGAAGATCGAGGATCTTGATCCTTTTTATCCAGACCGTATTGCTAGCCGAATTCTTGGGATGGGCGACATTGTCTCGCTTGTTGAGAAAGCACAGAGTGTTGTCGATGAGAATGAGGCAATCCGTATGCAGGAGAAGATGGCAAAGAACACCTTCGATCTGCAGGACTACCTTGACCAATTGAACTCGATGGATAAGATGGGTTCGATTGACCAGCTTCTGGAAATGATTCCCGGTGCAAAGGGTCAGGTCAGCGAAGATGACATTGATACAGAGGAAATTCGTCGAGAGAAAGCAATTATCCTTTCAATGACCTATGCGGAACGAACGAATTACCATATAATGGGACCGACAAGACGCAAACGTGTTGCAAAAGGAAGCGGAACAACTGTTTCTGATGTAAATCGTTTGCTGAAAAAGTTTGAGAAAATGCGACTTACGATGAAGAAGTTAGCAAAAAATAAAAAATACCAGGCTGCAATGCTTAAACAGATGGGTATGTAGAGTTGAATTCGTAGGAGGAATTGACGTGAGCACAAGCATGAGACTGAAGAGATTTGGTACAAAGAAGAGACCTGACTACCGTATCGTGGTGATGGACTCCAGGGCAAAGACCCAGGGCAGAACCCTCGATGAGGTTGGTCAGTACCATCCTCTGGCTGAGAAAGATCAGCAGGTTGTCTTGAAAGTTGAGAAAATCCAGGACTGGCTCGCCAAGGGTGCACAGCCCAGCGATACCGTAAGAGCCCTGCTCAATAAGAATGGCGTGACGGTGACCAGAACTGTCCAGGAATAACTTCCAGGAGATGGTTGTGGAAAAAGATCTTGTTGAATACATTGTAAAATCACTAGTTGATGTCCCTGACGAGGTCAGTATCAATGTGATCGAGGGTGAAAAATCCACGATTCTTGAGCTGAAGGTAGCCAGCGAGGATGTCGGCAAGGTGATCGGCAAGCAAGGCCGTATTGCAAAGGCGATCAGGACCATCCTGAGCGCCTCAGCCACCAAGGGTGGCAAGCGTGCCGTGCTGGAAATACTGGACTGACCTATGGAAGAGTTGCTCTGGACTGCTACCGTAAAAGCTCCTTTTGGAGTGAACGGTGAGGTGAAAATTCACCCTCACAATGATGACTGTGCCTACCTTGCGAAAATCAAGGAGGTTGTGTTGCGTGCGAAGGATGGATCAGAGCAAACTTTCTCTATAGAAAGTTTTCGCATGATGGGTTCACAGCCCTTGATGAAATTCGCGGGGTTTGATAATCCCGAGGATGCAAGGGTGCTCAATGGTCGACATCTGATGGTTCCCAGAAAATGGGCGGCCCCTTTGAAAAAGGGCCAATACTACGTTGCTGATCTTATCGGTTGTGCTTTGGTGCATGATGGTGAGCATTTGGCTGAAGTCGTCAGTAGTGTCGATGGTGCACAGGCTGTGATGCTTGAAGTCCGTAGCCCAGATGGTTCCTTGTATATGGTTCCATATCTCAAGGAATTCATCGGCGAAGTTAGCCTGGAGGACCGGACGATTGAGTTGAAGACTCCCTGGATTCTCGCGTGAAGATTCAGATAGTCACCCTGTTTCCAGAAATACTGGAAGGGTTTTTTGAAAATTCGATCATGAAGAGGGCTGTGCAAAGCGGTTCAGTTGAGTATGAGTTCATAAACTTCAGAAGCTTTGCGACAGACAAGCATCAAAGCTGTGATGACGTTCCCTATGGTGGTGGCGCTGGGATGGTGATCAAATGCGATCCCCTCTGCAAGGCGCTCGATTCCATCAAGGCAAAAGAGAAGCGGGTGGTATATGCTTCCCCCTCTGGAAAGCGTCTAAGTCAGGCCTATGCCGAAGAGCTGAGCAAGGAAGATGAACTGGTCTTTATCTGTGGCCATTATGAAGGTATTGACCAACGGGTGATTGACCTATATGTTGATGACGAGATTAGTATTGGGGATTATGTAATCAGCAGCGGCGAAGTTTCCACCTTGGTAATCATAGACGCTGTATATCGCTTGATTGACGGTGTGATTAGTAGTGATTCACTCAGTGAAGAGAGTTTTCACGGTGGATTACTTGAATATCCCCAGTATACAAGGCCTGAGACCTATTGCTCAAAAGATGTCCCTGATGTATTATTGAGCGGGCATCACGCCAAAATTGGCCAGTGGCGACTACAGAAACGGTTGGAAAAGACCTTGTTGAACCGACCGGATTTGTTGGAGACGGCATCTCTTGATGCGAACTCCAGAAAGATTTTAAATGCATTGAAAGAACATAGTGCGAAGGGGACCGGAGACGATGGATGTAATTAAGGCTATTGAGTCGGAACAGATGAAGGAAAATGCAGAGAACTTCTGCGTTGGTGATACCGTTAAAGTGTTTTTCAAGATTGTTGAAGGCACCAACGAACGTGTCCAGGTGTTTGAAGGCCTGGTCATTGCAAAGAACAATGGTGGAATTCGCAGGACTTTTGTGGTCCGCAAGATTTCCTACGGTGTAGGTGTGGAAAGAATTTTCCCATTGCACTCACCTCGTGTTGAAAGAATCGAGGTTGTTCGCAGAGGTCGTGTCAGAAGAGCTAAGCTCTACTACATTCGCAAGAAGGTGGGCAAGAAGGCGAAAGTCAAAGAGCTCATCCGCAGAAAGAACGCCTAAGGCGTTTAGTAAAGCGAATATCTGGAGGGGACGGCGTACAGTCGTCCCTTTCTGTGTTTCCTGAGTGCTTGTCGCTTGGGGAAAAACAGGATAGTCTTGCAAACACGAGGTAGGCAATGGAAACGGAAAAGAAACAAACAGGGACCCAGGGACGACAAAAACGACGTACCCGTTCCAAGAAGCAGTCCAAGGCCAAGGGTTCTCCCAAGGAAAAGGCAAAGAAGGGTAGTGGTAAGAACAATCTACTCCCTGAACAACGTAAACCCTATCATAGTAATCTTCCACAACTTCCTGTAAGGAAGGTGCTAGAGCCGAAGGAGACCTGTGTGCTCTGTGGAGAAGTCATCGATGGCATTGCAAGTGCCCTTACCCATCCTGATGGGGGATTCTGTCATTTTGATTGTGTGCTTAATCAGATCCGGGAACAAGAGAAGCTTTCACCTTCCCAGAAAGTCAGTTATATCGGCAAGGGAACCTTTGCTGTAGTGAACCAGGAAGAGAATGGATCGTTCAGTTTTGCAAAAAAGATTGCTTGGGAAAGCTCTGAGGCTTTTGCCAAGATGAAGCAATACGTGGAGGAAATCAAGAAATGAACAGAAAAGAGCGTATTGCCATGCTTCCCGGTTCTTTCGATCCACCCACAAACGGACATATTGATATCATCGAGCGTTCTTCGCATCTCTTTGAGAAACTCTATGTGGTGGTTGCAGACAATGTACAGAAGCAGTGTTTGTTTACCGCTGATGAGAGGATGGACATGCTCAAGGATATTCTCAAGGAACATGAAAACATCGAAGTGGTGAGTTATCGTGGGCTGGTCGTCGATTTTGCCCGTGAGCATGGGGTAGGGGTGATGGTACGAGGAGTCCGCGCTTTGGTTGATTTTGGGTATGAGTTTGAATTGGCTATGACCAACAAGCAACTAAATCCTGACTTGGAAGTCCTTTTTATGCCGACGAGTCCGAAATATTTTCAACTGAGAAGTAGCGCAATCAAGGAAATGGCGGCCTATGGGGCCGATATCTCCCCAATGGTGCCCCCTCTTGTCGTACAAATGATGAGAAATCGAATCAAGTTGTTGACGCTTTAGTGCTTTTCCGTTATTCTTCCATACGTGTCAAAAATTAGCATAGTGTAAGAGGTTATCAACATGGCAACACCGAAATATAAGACTTCCAAAGCAAGCGCAGCATCTAGAAAGGCTGCTAACATGCGTCTTGCAACCCCGACACTCTCTCGTTGTAGCACCTGTGGAAATATGGTTCTTCCTCACCGTGTCTGTCCGAAGTGCGGTTTCTACCGCGGCGTACAGGTCATTGAGTTGCAGGATAAATAAATACGACGACCAGAGGAGTTAGATAATGGATAGCAAAGAAGTATTTGAAAAAGTTAAATCATTGATTGCAGAGAAGCTCGAGATTGATGAGGGCAAAATCACCATGAACGCTTCCTTCAGAAAGGATCTTGGCGCAGACAGCTTGGATACCTATGAGCTGGTATACGCTATCGAGGAAGAGCTTGGCATCTCCATCCCTGATGAGAAAGCCAACGAGTTCGAAACCGTTAAGGACGCAGTCGACTTCCTTTCCGCACAACTGTAAGGATTTCCCTGTTTATGGAGAGTAGCCTCTTCAAGAGAGCTCCCGCAATCTCATCAGAAAGAGAGCGGGAGCTTCTTCTATTCATTGAAAAGAGTGGGATGGAGATCAAAAATCTCTCCTTGCTCAATCTTGCATTCACACACCGTAGTTTTGCCAATGAAACCAGCGAATTAGTGGACACCAATGAACGCTTGGAGTTCCTCGGTGATAGTGTGCTCGGTATGTGTGTAGCGGACTGGCTTTTTAGAAATCTTCCTGCTAAAGCGGAGGGAGATTTCTCAAAAATCAAGAGCATCGTAGTCAGTGAAGATAGTCTTGCCATGATCGCCCGTTCCCTTGATGTGGATAAATATCTACTTATCGGGAAAGGGGAAGAGAACAGTGGAGGAAGGAACAAGAAAGCCTTGCTTGCTGACTGCATGGAGGCAATCTTTGCAGCCTGTTATCTTGATAGTGGGTTCGAAGCAGCTAAGAAATTCATTATGCGGTACCTGGAAAACCAGATCAGGGCAGTGCTGGAAGATGATTACCATCGTGATTACAAGACAGCACTGCAGGAATATATGCAGAAGCGATGGCGCATGGTTCCTACCTATACACTGATCAAGAAAACCGGACCTGAGCATGATTTTACCTTTTTCATGCAAGTTGATGTAAATGGCCGGGTTTTTGGTCCTGCGCAGGGACGAAACAAGAAACAGGCCGAACAACGTGCAGCAAAGCTTGCCTATGATCAGCTGGTGAAAGTGGACAACGTCTGATAGTTTTTTGCTATCTCCAATAGTTGCTCTTTCGTATTCTGTGCGGGATCATCAAGTACAGTTTCCAACAGGTAATTGAGTGTTCTACCCAGTTGTTTTCCCTTAGGGATTCCCGCCTTCATCAAATCATTTCCATTCACAGCCAAGTCCTTGATTGACAGGGCATCCTGGGCATCAAGGATACCCTTGATCCGCTCTTCCAATTCTTCGAGTAATCTGATATCTGCCTTGCCATGGATGGCTATCTGGTCAGCTATCCTAAGGCTGAAGAGCATGCCCACATGTTCCTTGCCTACACGGGTGAGAAAGCGCCTGACAGCGCTGTCACTCCAGTTGCTCTGGTAACAGAACATATGATGGCGGACCAAGAGGCTGACAAGACGGATTTGCTCATTGCTTGCCTTCAATCGTCTCATGACCTTAACGGTGAGTTTCTCCCCAATTAGATCATGGTTGTAAAAGGTGTTGCGCTCCTCTCCTTCTTCCATCACCTCACTCTTTCCAATATCATGGAAAAGGGCGGCAAGGCGTACATCCAGACGGTCTGATAGGGCTACGGAAGCTTGGCAGGTGCTGATGGCATGAGAGAGGACATCCTCATGGTGCATACCCTTCTGGTCAATCTGATCTCCTGCAGCAAGCTCGGGAAGGATGATCGGCAGTATGCCACACTCCCTCATGTAGTTGAGTCCCACCTCGGGATGATCGGAGAGAACAAGCCTGAAGAGCTCTTCACGGATGCGTTCGCTACTTACATTTAGAAGATTTTCCCTGCAAGTATGCATGGCCTTGAGGGTGGCTTCATCAATAATAAAATTAAGCTTGCCTGCAAAGCGGCATGCTCTCAGGATTCTCAGTCCATCTTCCTCAAATCGTTCTTCGGGATTTCCAATTGCTCTGATGATCCTATTTTTCAAATCTTTCTTTCCACCACAAAGATCGATGATCTTGCTATCATTCAAGTCAACCGCAAAGGCATTGATGGTAAAGTCCCGTCTTTTCAGGTCCTCTTCAAGATTCGTGATAAAGGTCACACTGCTGGGGTGCCTTCCGTCCTGGTAGGAGCCTTCACTGCGGAAGGTGGTTACCTCGAAGCTGTGTTTCTCGTAACGCACCGTGACCGTGCCATGGTCAATGCCAGTGGGGATGACAGAATTGAAGAGACGCATAACCTCCTCTGGTTTTGCATCGGTGGTAAAATCGAAGTCCTCGTTGTCGATACCCAACAGATGGTCACGAACGGCACCTCCTACGATATAGAGGGTGAAACCTGCTTGTTTGAACTGTTGTGAGAACCTCTGGATCACAGATGGAATTGGAAATTGCTGCATAACAAGACAGTATCGCGACAACGGAAGAAGGTCAACGGAAAAACCAGTCACAAAGGTTGTCATGAACACGTATTCTGAATAGAATGACATCTATGCGATAACCCGATAAGGGCAAGTTGAAGGAGTGTGTATGTTTCGTCCAGTAACCACCAAAGTGGATTTTCCTGCGATGGAAGAGAACGTTCTCTCTTTCTGGGAGACAGAGGATATTTTCAAGAAATCAATCGAAACGCGGTCTGAGGAGAATGAATACGTTTTCTACGACGGACCTCCGTTTGCGACCGGGCTTCCCCATTTTGGGCATCTGGTTCCAGGAACCATAAAGGATGCCATTCCCCGGTATCAGACCATGAAAGGCAAACGGGTCAGACGTGGTTTCGGTTGGGACTGTCATGGGCTGCCTGTTGAGTATGAGATGGAGAAGACGCTGGGCATCAGCGGGCACTCCGCAATTACCGAGTATGGTGTGGCCAAGTTCAATGAGCAATGTCGCTCAATCGTTTTGCGATACACCGAAGAGTGGAAACAGACGATTAATCGCATGGGACGCTGGGTTGACTGGGAGCATGGCTATCGCACCATGGATACCGACTATATGGAGTCCATCTGGTGGGTATTCAAGACACTATTTGAGAAGGGCTATATCTATGAGGGGTACAATATCCTTCCATACAGCCCAGCCTTGGCAAGTCCTCTTTCCAATTTCGAGGTTAACCTTGGAGGTTACCAGGATGTAGTGGATCAGGCTGTAACCGTTCGATTCGCTGCTGATGGCCAGGATAATACCTATTTCCTTGCTTGGACGACTACACCCTGGACGCTTCCAAGCAACCTTGCGCTTGCCTTTGGTCCGGACATCGACTATGTGAAGGTCAAGGACAAGAGTGATGGGAATTACTATATCCTGGGCAAGGCTCGCCTCGATCATTACTACAAGGACGAGAACACGTATGAGATTGTTGATGAGCAGAAGGGTGCCTTCTATGAAGGTATGCGTTATACACCCTTGTTCCCATACTTTGCAAATCTCAAGGAGCAGGGCGCCTTTGTCTGTGTGATGGGTGATTATGTAACCACCGAAGATGGTTGTGGTATTGTTCATACAGCCCCCGGTTTCGGTGAGGATGATTATCAAGTACTCAAAGAAACAGGCATCCCTGTTGTTTGTCCTGTCGATCTGGAGTGCCGTTTTACCGATGAGGTGCCGGACTTCTCTGGTCGTTTCGTCAAGGACACAGATAAGGATATCATCTCGTATCTGAAGGAGCATGACCTGTTGGTGAAGAGGGAGAACTACCTTCACTCATATCCTTTCTGCTACCGTACCAAGAAGCCGTTGATCTACCGTGCCATGAGTTGCTGGTTTGTAGACATCCAGAAGATCAAGCAACACATGCTTGATGCAAATGAGCAAATTTACTGGATGCCTGAGCATCTCAAGTATGGCCGATTCGGTAAATGGCTTGAAGGAGCTCGTGACTGGGCAATCAGCAGGAACCGGTTCTGGGGAAACCCGATCCCGGTTTGGAAGTGCGATGGCAGTGACTATCTAGAGGTAATCGGAAGCAGGGAAGAGCTGGAGGCCAAATGTGGTCAGAAGGTTGAGGATCTGCATAAGCATTACGTTGATGATCTGACCTGGCCAAGTCCCGACGGCAAGGGAACGATGCGCCGAATCGGGGATGTCCTTGACTGTTGGTTTGAGTCTGGTTCCATGCCCTATGCCCAGCAACACTATCCGTTTGAAAACAAAGAACACTTTGAGAACAACTTCCCTGCAGATTTCATCTGTGAAGGATTGGATCAGACACGTGGTTGGTTCTATACATTGACGGTTATTGCAGCAGGACTCTGGGAGAAGCCAGCCTTTACCCACTGTGTCACCAACGGTATTGTCCTCAATGCGGACGGGAAGAAGCTCAGTAAGAGTGAGAAGAACTATACCGATCCAATGGATATGGTAGGAAGTTATGGTGCAGATGCCCTTCGCTTCTCATTAATGAATAGTGCTGTTGTCCGTGCTGAGGATTTGAAGTTCAGTGAGGATAATGTAAAAGAAGCCATGAAGTCCCTGATCATCCCTCTCTGGAATGCCTACTCATTCTTCGTTACCTATGCGAATATTGATGGGTATGAACCGTCTGAGACAGCGTTCGAGGATCTCACGAACCCAATGGATCGCTGGATTACCAGTGCAACCCAACGGTTTGTGCAGACTGCCACAGAATCCTTTGATGCCTATGATATTCAGAAAGCGTGTGCATCCTTTGTTCCGTTCATCGATGACCTGAACAATTGGTACATCCGCCGAAGCAGAAGACGTTTCTGGAAGGGTGAGAACGATACAGATAAGAAACAGGCGTATGATACCCTCTACAAGGTCCTGATGACCTTCATCAAGGTTGTTGCCCCGATCATTCCGTTTACAAGTGAGGAGATTTACCAGAACTTGAAACGGGGAGATATGGCTCAGAGTGTGCATCTCTGTATGTATCCTGACTATGATGAGAGCCAGAGGGATTGGACGCTTGAAAGCCAGATGTCCCTGACCCAGAAGGCTATTGCCATGGGTCGATCGCTGAGAGCTTCCAACAACCTGAAGATTCGTCAGCCTTTGCAGAAGCTTTTCCTCGTGGACCGGGAAGAGGATGAACGGGAAATTCTGGCAAGCATGGAGTCAATCATTGCAGAGGAACTGAATGTCAAGGAAGTGCATCTGCAATCTGATGAGTCCTCTCTTGTAGAGTATAGTGCAAAGGCCAACTTCAAGGTTCTGGGAAAATCCCTGGGCAAGGATATGAAGGAAGTTGCATCCATGATTGCTGATTTCGATGGAGAGAAGATCGCTTCCATCCTTGACGGCACACCACACACACTCTCTTACAGCAATGGCGAGATTTCAATCACCAAGGATGAAATCATTGTCCAGAGGACTGAAATGGAAGGTGTAAAGGTACTGAATGATGGATCGCTAACCGTAGGGTTCGATACCAAGGTTACCCAGGAACTCGCAGATGAGGGAATTGCACGTGATATCATTCGCTCAGTGCAGAACCTCAGAAAAGAGAGTGGGTTTGCCGTATCTGACCGGATTGTGCTGACATATGATGGTGATGAGGTGATTCAGCGGGTCTTTGACCAGCATGGACAAACCATTGCAAAGGAGACGTTGTCCAATACCTTGCGCTCTGGTACACTGACAGGAGAAGGTATTGATTGCAATGACCATATGGTGAGGTTGCAAGTAGAGAAGGATTAAGCGTGATGAAACATTTTGCCAGGCTGGTTCCTATCGGGTTTTTTTTGGTGCTCTTCCTCTCTTCCTGTGCCACAACGGCAAGGAAGGAGGTTCCCTATTTTGATTTCCAGGGAATGGCGGACAATGGTGTCATTGTTGTAACCGTGGATGCCCAGAAGGAGAGCGAGCTCATTAAAGGCGTTTTTGCCGATATGCAGGAGTTTGCTGATCGAGCCGAGCGAATCTCTCTCTCGCTTTCCCCAAGATTGGATACGTACCCGTTGGAAGTTGAGGAATTGGATGCCTATGGGGTGGTCGAGGGTGACTATCCCAAGTGGTTGGCAAACACGTCCATGATGTACTCCAGGGAGCTCAAGAGGCAGTATGCCCAGGATGATCTGACGTACTTCCAGCAGAAGGAAGGGGAGTTGAGCATCTATGCTCCCAACAATGATAAGATACTCTTCACCAACACTGAGTACCCAGAGGTGTATGAGCTTTACGATGCTGAGCGGAAGTTGATTGATTTGCCCACAGCAAACGATATGGCTTCCTCAAACATCGCGGTCTATTCATTGGAGCCTGAGACGTTTTTTGATCTTGGTCTGGAGTTGCCGGATACGGTGATTACCCAGGCAAAGGTGATGCTTTTACTGATAAACCAGAAAGAGGATGGGGGGTACAGCCTGGATGCCTATATCACGATGGACACCCCCAAACTTGCCACTACACTGTCCCAGATGGTAAGAACTGGTTATCTGGCTAGACTGAAGAGAGAGAAGATTTCCTTCAAGATAGCCGACTTGATGAAGATGTTCCTGATTGAAGATGATCTAGTTACGATCAAACATATGGATTTGGGTGAAGAGCAGATGAACAATCTCAAGCAGAGCTTGAGTGGTCTGCTGTAAACCCATAAGAGGAGATACCACATTATGCCTTCGTATGAATATGAGTGCCAACTTTGCAAGGCACGGGTTGAATTGGTCCAGTCCCTGGACAAGCATGAGCCTCCTGCAGTCTGTCCTGCCTGCAATATGGAACATACCATGAGGCGGGTGAACAAGCCCTCTTCATTCCATGAAGAACATGACGGGCAACCTGCTGAAGTTGAGCAGGTAGACGAGAAGGAGTAGTCTTTTGGAAACGAAACAGAAACGCATTCTAACCGGTGACAGGACAACAGGCAAACTGCACCTCGGCCACTATGTAGGCTCTCTCAAGAGTCGGGTTGAGTTGCAGCATACCTATGAAACATTCATTCTCCTTGCTGATGTGCAGGCTCTTACCACCCATTTTGAAGATCCTGAGTTGATCAACAGCAGTATCTATGATGTGGCAATCGACAACCTCTCTGTTGGATTGGATCCTGGGAAAGCCACCTTGGTTCAACAGTCGCAGATCACTTCCATTGCTGAGCTGACGGTTTTCTATTCAATGATTGTAACGGTAAACCAACTCCGTCATAATCCCACGATCAAGACAGAGGCAAAGAACTATGGGTATGCTGACCTTACCTATGGTTTTCTAGGATATCCTGTCAGCCAAACTGCTGACATTACCTTCTGCAACGCAGATTTGGTACCGGTAGGGGAAGACCAGGTCCCGCATATCGAACTTGCCCGCAAGATTGTCAGGAAGTTCAACGATATGTATGGGACTAGTATTGTTGAACCCCAGGCAAAGCTCAGTACTGTTGGCAGACTCGCTGGACTGGACGGGAATGCAAAGATGGGCAAGAGTATGGGCAACGCAATCTACCTATCTGATACCCCGGAGGCAGTATGGGAGCGTGTACGCAATGCTGTTACCGATCCTGCGCGTGTTACGATCAAGATTCCCGGTACTCCTGAAATCTGTAATGTGTACAAGTACCATTGTGTGTTCAACGAGGCAGAGAAAGACAATATTGCCGAGATGTGCAGGACTGCACAGATAGGATGTGTTGCCTGTAAGAAACGCCTCAATGCAGTACTCAACGAGATGCTTGATCCCATCCGAGAGAAACGTGCCTACTATGAAGCCCATCGTGATGAGGTAAGAGACCTAATTGTTGAAGGGACCCGTAAGGCGAATGATATCGGCAATGAGAACATCAATGCCATCAAGGATAAGATGCACGTTCTTATCTGAGGGTATTGATTATCTGTAATAAGAAGGCCACCGACAGAATCGGTGGCCTTTCTACGATCAATCAAACCAGGTAAACCCGTTCTCTTTAGCCATGGTTAGTGCAAAGCGGGGCAGGGTCCTGATCGGATACACCTCAACTGGAAGGTTCTCCTGAAGCATCGGCTCCACAATCCGCCATGACTCGGTGATCTCCTGCATGGTAGGGAAGACACTCTTGTCACCCTGTAGGATTTTTTCCACAATCTGTTCATATGCCTCTGGGGTATTGGCCCCGAAGGTCTCGCTCTGGTTGAAACGGAACCGAACAGGTTTTGACTTCCAACTGGTATTGGGCATCTTCAGATTCATGTTTATATCAATGGTAAGCTCTGGGTGTATGGTGATGATCACCGCATTCTCTGCAATGGAATCATCATGCATTACCTGCTTGGTAGCGTTCTTGAACTTGATGTATATCAGGCTTTTTGCCTCACTCTGCATCTTTCCAGTTCGTACATAGATGGGGATACCGGTAAAGTAGTAGGTATTTACAAACAACTTGAATGCAGCATACGTGGGAGTATGTACCACATGGCCACTGCCAGACCCCAGTGATTCATATCGTCCCATATGGAATTCCTGAATAGGGGATATTGCCCTGAGAACCTTCTCCTTTTCGACGGCGATATCCTTCGGAGTCAGGCTTGCAGGTTCGCTCATTGTCAGGTAGGTGATAATCTGCATGATATGGTTCTGGATAGTGTCACGTACCACACCGATCTTCTCATAGAATCCTAAGCGTTGGTCCACTCCATGGGTCTCGTCGAAAATGATCTCTATGGACTCAATGGTCCTGTTGTCCCAGATCCTTCTGATGATATCATTATGAAAACGCATCAGCAGGAGATTCTGCATGAACTCCTTACCCAGATAGTGGTCAATACGGAAAATCTCTTCATCAGTGAAGGCTTTCTCCAGGATATCGTTGTAACGCTGGGCACTCTCTAGGTCAAAACCAAAGGGTTTCTCAACAACAATCTTCTTTGTCAGGGAACAGATGCAATCCAGCTGGGTATCCACCTGTTGGATCTGTTCAATGGCAATCTCATAGAGGGAAGGTTGCAGTGCAAGATAGTAGATGAACTCCACATCGTCGCATTCTCCACACATCGATTTCAAACGAGTGGTAAGAATGGTAACAGCATTCGTGTCGCTCATATCGTAGTACAGGTAATCAAGGTGATCGGTGAAGGAGGATGGGGCATCTTTCCTGATAATCTCTGAGAGGAACTCGTCCCTGGTGGTAAACCGCCTTCCAAGAGCAAGTACCTCAAAAGAATCGCCTTTTTGCATGAGATGCTCGTAGGCAGGATACAGTTTCTTCAGTGCAAGGTCGCCCGTGCCACCATATTGGATAATGATTCTCTTCATAGTAAGTTCTCCCTCAAGTCTGTTACTATCGTACCATGGAATGGATGGTGAACAAAGAAGGAGCAGGGCAGAGTATGTGCATCCTCCTTGCCGGATATCAACCTATTAAGAGCATCCCTTTTTCCTTCGCCCAGGAAGAGCAGATAGACCTTCACCTCCCGGGCAAGGGTGAGAAAACCATGGTAGGTTAGTGTGACTCTCCTTTTGGGTGGTTTAGGGCTATCGGTTACAACCATGGTTTGAGCATCAGCACTATTCGGCCAGGAACCAGGAAAGAGGCTTGCTACATGCCCATCCTCTCCTACCCCAAGATAAAGACGGTCAAAAGGCTCATCGGAAAGGGGCTTTCCTTCACTGACAATGGTAAGTGTGGTCCCTTGGTCCAATGCTTTTTGCAACCCAGCCTCCCTGAGCGTATCCTCATTTCGTTCACCCTCAAGACGTTCATCGATAAGATAGAGGCGAATTCTTCCAAGTGACTCACTTGGAAGCGTGAGCATGGCATTGATGAGATGGGATGCACTTCTACCACCTGGTAATCCAATGAGTAAGGTTCCGGATTTTTCCTGGGATAGTGAGAGCAAGTCATCCCTGACCATCTGCTCAAGTTCTCTGGTTGTGTCTATTCTCTCAATATTCATACCCATAATGTACTCAATAAAATGGAAGTAGAATAGTAGGAAATAGGGTAGGCTCAGGTATTTTCTTCTTGATTTCCCAACTTTTCGCGTGCAATTGCAAGCATTAGCTTGATTCTATTCTCCTGATTTACCCCGGTAGCGGAAGGATCGTAATCGATTGGTACGATATTGGCATCCTTACTTCGCTCTGTCACTGCCCTGATCATCCCCTTTGCACAAATATGGTTGGGTAGACATCCAAACGGCTGGGTGCAGACGATGTTGTGATACCCACTATGGACAAGATCGAGCATCTCGGCGGTAAGCAACCAGCCTTCTCCCATTTTTACCCCATAATCGAGTAGTCCTTCATCAAGTTTTTTCATCTCAGTGTAGGGGATGGGTACAGTGAATTTGCCACTTTTCATCATTGCTTGCCGGCTCATCTTCTCCACCTTGTAGAGCTGACGAAGTATGAACTGGGTGACCTTCGCACTAATAAATCTTCCACCGTAATACGCACGGTCAGTGATGGCATTGTCCGCACCATAATAGAGAAATCCCATCATGGAGGGAACCATGACCTCACATCCCTGTTCTTCAAGATATTCCTGGAGGTGATTGTTTCCCAAGGGAGAATACTTCATATAGATCTCACCAACAATCCCAACCTTGATACGTTCCTCCTTTCGCGTCTCGATATCAGCAAACTCCGCGCAGATTTTGTTGAGGTTCCGCTTCATGGCCCAGCCGATATATCCACGGTTATGGGCAAAACAGTCAGAGAGGTAGGTGGTCCACTTGGCCACCAAGGCATCTGCCTCTCCTTTTTGTACTTCGTAAGGGCGTATCTGGTTACTGAGTGCCATTAAAAGATCACCGTAAATAAAGGCACTGTAGGTTTGGAGCAACATGAAGGGAGTGATCTTGAAGCCCGGGTTTTTCTCCATCCCCTTGAGATTGAGACTGATAACGGGAATATGGGGAAGATTGCATTTTTCCAATGCCTTCCTGAGAAGGAAGAGGTAGTTGCTTGCCCTGCAACCACCTCCAGTCTGGGTAATGACCAAGGCAATCTTGTCAGTATCATACCCCCCATGTTTGATGGCATCGATAAACTGACCGATTACCAGCTGGGCAGGATAGCAGATGTCATTGTGGACATACCGAAGCCCCTCACGGATAACATTTGGGCCCTGGTTCTCCAGAAGCACCACATTATAGCCATGGTTGGAGAACACCTCCTTGGCGATATTGAAGTGAATCGGGCTCATATTGGGGATCAGGATGGTGTAATCCTTCTTCATCTCTTTAGTGAACGGTGTGCTCATCGCTGTTCCTTGGCCTCCTGGAGTGCTGCAAGCAGACTACGGATGCGAATCTTGACTGCCCCGAGGTTTGCAATTTCATCAATCTTGATCTGGGTATAGATCTTATCAGTCTCCCGAAGGATATCCCTGATCTCATCAGAGGTTACCGCATCAAGCCCACAGCCAAAGGAAACAAGCTGGATCAACTGCATATCTTCCTGCCTTGTAACATATCGGGCAGCATCATACATCCTGGCGTGGTAGGTCCATTGGTTCAGTACCTTCCGTTCTTGCTTCTCTACAAGATGGGCAATAGCATCCTCACTGATGACTGCACAACCGCACTGCAGCAGAAGACCATCGATTCCATGGTTTACCTCTGCATCAGCATGATAGGGCCTTCCCGCAAGGACCATGATCGGCCAATTTCTCTTGCGTGCCTGTTCAATGATGAGGTTCCCTTGTTTCCTGATTGCTTTCTGGTAGGTTTCAAGACTTGCGTACCCTGCTTTCACAGCAGCCTTGATCTCCTGTTTCTTGACTGGGTAATACTGGCTGAGAACCTGATGCATCCGTTTTGGAAGAAATGCTCTGTCGGCAAGCGAGAGGTAGTCACTGATGAAGGTAACAGAACCGTCCTGCAATTCACTGATATTATGCCGAAGCACCTCAGGGTAATAAGCTACCACCGGACAGTTGAAATGGTTGTCTCCCTTCTCTTCGTCGATGTTGTAGCTGGAACATGGATAGAAGATGGTAGGAACCTGTTTCTCAAGCAGATCCTTGATATGTCCATGCAATAATTTTGCTGGATAGCAGATGGTATCGCTGGAGATTGTGGACTGTCCCTTGAGGTAGGTTTCCCTCGTCGATGGGGATGAGACCACGACCTCAAAGCCCAAGTGGGAGAAGAAGGTATGCCAGAAAGGCAACTGTTCATAGAAATTAAGCTGCAATGGCAATCCGATCTTTCCCCGTTCCCCCTTCCTGGCTTTCAGATGCGATAAATATTGTTGCTTGAACGCATAGATGTTCAGCTGCTCCGGGTTACTGATAAATGTCTCGGGACTGACAATGCGGTCACATTTATTTCCGCTTACCAGCTTACGACCTTCGTCAAAGATATTGATCGTCAATAAACAGTTGTTGGTGCATCCTTTACAGTAGGTGGTCTTGGTTCGATGGGTAAAGTGTTCCAATTGAGTAAGTGAGAGGGTAGTCCTTTGCTGTGGAACCTTGTGGTGCTGGTCACGGGCATGCAAGGCACAGCCATAAGCACCCATGAGTCCTGCTTCATTGATCCTGACCACCTCACTTCCCAGCTCCATCTCGAAGGAACGGAGCACTGCATCGTTCAGGAATGTCCCTCCCTGTACAACGATATGCTTGCCCAACATTGCTGGGTCGGTGGAGCGAATTACCTTATAAAGTGCATTCTTAACGACGCTGATGGCCAATCCTGCAAAGATGTCGGAAACACTTGCCCCGTCCTTCTGGGCTTGTTTGACCGAGCTGTTCATGAATACTGTGCAACGGGAGCCAAGATCGACAGGGTTTTTTGCTTTGACAGCGAGTGCTGCCGCTTCCTGGGGAGAATATCCAAGTGCATTGGAAAAGGTTTGCAGGAATGAACCACAACCTGATGAACATGCTTCGTTGAGGAAGATATCATCGATGGTGCCATCCTTGATCTTGAAGCACTTGATATCCTGGCCACCGATGTCAATGATGAAATCAACATCTTTCTGGAAGGTCTGTGCACTCTTGTAGTGGGCCATGGTCTCTACGAGGGAGTACTCAAAGGCAAAGGCATTCTGCAGCAGGTGTTCGCCATATCCAGTTGAACAAGATTTTTCAATAGTAATTTGAGGGTAACTTGTGTAGAAATTTCCCAGGAATTCCTTGATGGCCTGTACTGGATTGCCATTGTTTGCCTCATATCGGCTATACAAAAGTCTCCCCTCACGGTCGATGATGCAAGCCTTTATGGTAGTGGAACCAGCATCCACACCCAGGAATGCGGGACCAGTGTAATTAGTCGGATCAATTTTGGTCAATGTTGCCTTTGCATGACGATCCTTGAACGATTCATAAGTTTTTTGGTTCTCAAATAGCGGAAGAATAGAAGTAAAAGCTTTTCCAGTAGCATAATGTTCAAGGTTGTAAATTAACTCTTCCAGCTCAATTTCCTGTTCATCAGCACTAAGCGCTGTTCCCAGGGCTACGTAGTAAAGGGAATTCTCTGGACAAATACCCTCAAGGCCAAGGGTCTTGTCGAACGACTTTCTTAGCTCGCTGAGGAACGTAAGCGGTCCCCCTAGGTAGACTACTTGGCCCTTGATGGGGCGCCCTTGGGCCAGTCCCCCGATACTCTGGTTCACCACTGACTGCAGTACAGAAAGGGAGATGTCACTCTTTTCTGCTCCCTGGTTAACCAAGGGCTGGATATCACTTTTTGCAAACACACCGCACCTGGAAGCGATTGAGTAGCTCTGCTTTGCCTGCTTTGCAAGTTCATTCAGTTCCATCTGGTCTACATGCAACAAACTTGCCATCTGGTCGATAAAGGAACCCGTACCACCGGCACAGGTCCCGTTCATCCTGACTTCCATGTTCTGGGAAAGAAACAAGATCTTTGCATCTTCCCCACCGAGTTCAATGACCACATCGGTGTGGGGGAGAAATCTCGTTATTGCTATCCTGGTTGCATATACTTCCTGGACAAAGGGGAGGCCCAGATTCTGGGCAAGCCCCATGCCAGCCGACCCAGAAAGCGCAAACTTGGTAGGCTGTCCTGCGCAGATTTCCTTGATATCGGTAAGCATGGTACATGCTGTCTCAGCAATCTGAGAGTAGTGACGTCTATAGTCTGTATGCAGTACCCGCATCGTATCATCAAGCACGACACATTTCATGGTCGTGGAACCAACATCCAAGCCGATCTTCATCAAGAAAGCCTCCGAATACCCAAACCATATCGATTTTTTTGGTTATGGTACAGCGAACACAATCAGTATTTATACAAATAAGCTAAATCTGTCTATTATCTTATGATACCATCCGCACCAAAATCGACAATTTCAGTGTTTTTGATTGCTTCTTCCAACAGTGGTTCGATACCCATGGAGCGATAATGCTCCTGTTCCACCAACTTGTCTGGATGTACCAGTGGGTGTTTTGGGCTGAAGATGACACAACAATCCTCGTAGGGAAGTATTGAAGTCTCATAGGTACCGATCTTCATGGCTAGATTCATGATCTCCTGTTTGTCCATGCCGACTAGTGGCCGAAGAACCAGCTGTTCACTCATGCTGTCGGTAAAGGCCATTGACTCCAGGGTCTGGCTCGCTACCTGGCTCAGTGCTTCACCGGTGACGATACAAGTCCCTTCTTCTCTCTCACTGATAGCATTGGCGACGTGCATCATTGCTGCACGGAACATCAATGTAGTCTCATCCTCCTTGCTGTGTTGCTTGATCCAAAGCTGTGGCTCAGTGAACGGAACGACATGCAACCTGGTTCCCTGGAGATATGGGGCAATAAGGCTTGCCAATGTTTTTACTTTTTCCAGGGCTTGGTCACTGGTGTACGGGTAGGCGTGGAAGTAAATACAATCCATCTTCAATCCCCGTTGTGCCATGCGATATGCTGCTACCGGACTGTCGATGCCTCCACTCAAGAGCAACATTCCCTTTCCTGCAGTAGAGACAGGCAAGCCCCCCGGTCCCGGTTTTGGAGAGGTATAGAGATAAGCTTGGTCCCTGATCTCACAATGGATGGTCAGATCAGGATGTTTCACATCAACGGTCATCTCGGGGTACATCTCATGGACTATCTCACCAAGAGAGCAGTCGATCTCATAACTGGTCATGGGAAAACTCTTGTCAGCGCGTTTGGCGATTGACTTGAAAGTTCCTACTCCTTTGTTGAATGGTTCATCCGCGATCAGTTTTTTTGCAGTCTCCCTGATAACAGAGATATCCTTCTCACAGCGTAGGCAACGAGAGTAGCCTACCACCCCAAAGGTGGTTCCCAGTGCCAATTCAACGGTTTCTTTAGGACACTCGTTGCTGATCTCAAAGAATATTCGACCTTTTTGGCGATTTACCTGTGTTTTATATCCTTTCAGTTTTTGCTTGATATTCTGTTTCAGACGCTTCTCAAAGGAATCGCGGTTCAAGCCTTTCAGGGAGATTTCTCCCAAACGTATCAAATAGAGAGTGGAATCTTTCATGCATGCTCCTGGATGAGGGTGATGATGGCTTCGGCCAAGGCTTCAGCTTCTTCTGTAGTGGTATCAGCACTGAATGAGATCCGAATGCTGCTTTTTGCCAATGAGGGAGGAACCTGCATGGAGTCAAGGACTCCCTCTCCCTTCTGTTTTGCATTATTACTGCAGGCAGAACCGGAGGAGACACAAAAACCCTTGTCATACAGCATCCGTGTGAATACTTCACTGGGTAGATGGTTTGTGGCAATGTTCAGGATATAGGGTGAACAGGAATCCACAGGGCTGATGGTTTGCAGGAAGGAGAGACGTTGCCTTAGCAGGGTATTGATCTGCTTGACCTGCCTCTCATGATCAGAAAACTGCTCCATGGCTTCTTTTGCTGCTTCCACCATGCTGACAATCCCAGGCAGATTTTCTGTTCCCGGTCTCAGTCCAGCCTCCTGTCCGCCGCCCCTTGAGAGACTCTCGATCGCTGGATCAGTGTTGTAGAGAAATCCAACTCCCTTCGGTCCATGGAATTTGTGCGCGCTGAAGGCTGCACTATCCACTCCCAGTGCTTCAAGGGAAAGAGGAATTTTTCCAAGAGCTTGGGTTGCATCGGTATGAAAGTGAATTTTTCTTCCTCCCTGCTCTTTTTCATAGGCACGAACTTCAGCAACCAAAGCCTGGATATCCTGGATAGTACCCACAACATTGTTCACGAGCATAAGGCTGACCAGTCGTGTTTGTTTAGTCAAAGCAGAGCGCAGATCTTCTGCCTTGATGAATCCACCCGGTGCATTGAGGGTTGTGACCTTCCATCCCAACTGTTTCATCAGCCGGACATATTCCTTGATGGAAGAGTGTTCAATGTTGCTGATGATCACATGTGGTTTTTGGAGTCTCCAAACCAAACTGTTAAAGACAATGGCATTTGCTTCGCTGGCCCCACCAGTGAAGGTCAGGGTCTCCTTGGGGACAGAAAGAATCCCAGATAGATCCTCCCTGGCTTGTTCGAGCTTTTCCTTTGCCTTGATCCCCTCAGCATGAAGACTGCTTGGGTTACCGATATATGTACTTGCTACGTGTTGGTACACATCAAGAGCGGTTCTGCTCATGATGGTTGTGGCAGCACTGTCAAAATAGCGTATTTCTTGCATATCGGTATTGTGGGATAATGGGTGGATTTTTGCAAGTATGTAGGCTCAAGAGAGCGCTTGTCTTGGACCCCTGCTCTGGGGTATAACAATACTATGAAAAGCATGGTGACTACGCAGTTAGATAATGGCAAGCAGACAGAAGTATTGCTTGCTGACGACTTGAAGGACCTTTCGGCCCATCTTGGTGAGTATGGACGCTTGGTATTATGGGTGTTTGATACGAATACGGCAAAACTGTTCAAGCAGCTTCCTCCAAGCCATGTTGTCCTGGAAAGTGGAGAGAGTGCAAAGAATTTCTCTTCCTTGGAACGTATTCTCAGTGCAGCTCTCGATGAAGGCCTTGCACGCGATGGCCGGATTATTGGGTTTGGAGGGGGAGTGGTTTGTGACATGTCCGCCTTTGCTGCATCGGTGTATATGCGTGGTTGCCGTCTTACCTTGGTTCCCACTACCTTGCTTGCCATGGTTGATGCTTCACTGGGAGGCAAGGCCGCCATCGACTTCAAGGGAATGAAGAACATGGTCGGTTCGTTCTATCCAGCCAGTGAAGTGCTCATCTCCATCGATACCCTGAGAACCCTCAACGACAAGGAGTTTCTCAATGGACTGGCCGAGGTGGTCAAGCATGCTTTGCTTAGCCAGGATGAGGAACTCTACAAATTCCTGTTGGTTCGTAAGAACGAGATTCTCAGTAGGGACCCAAAAACATTGGCTGCCTTGGTGGAACTCTCGCTCAAGGTAAAGCAGTGGTACATTGAACAGGACCCAACAGAGACCAAGGGCATAAGGCAGAGTCTGAATCTGGGGCATACGTTTGGGCATGCCCTGGAGTCCTCATCCCACTATCTGATGTGGGGCCATGGTGCCTGTGTTGCGTGGGGAACCTGTCGAGCACTCGAGGCTGGTGTTGCACTTGGTGTTACCGACAAGGCATATGCAAGCGGGGCAACCAAGCTTTTCAAGAGCTTTGGGTATGACATTGAGTACCGTATCGGTCGTGGTGACTGGATTGAATACCGTGACCACCTGCTCAAGGACAAGAAGAAAGCGGACGGGAAGGTGCAATTTGTCCTGTTGGAAAAACAGGGTTCGACCGTCCTCAGTCCGCTTGATCTGCAGCTTATCCAGCATTTGGTTATAGCAAAGCCGATTTTCTAGGGAGCTATTCCACCAATTTCAACAGGTTGCCATAGATCTTGGTCACCTCTTTTGCCTGCTTCTTCATCTGTGCCGCCTCCAAGGAGTCGGCGAGGGTGAGAAGCGTGTAAAGCGAGGTGTCCAAGGCATCAAAGCAATCATCATCTGCAGTGAAACGATAGTTGCCGTTTCCACTCTCTTCCAATGCCACAAAATACAAGTGTTTTCGTTGTTTCTTGCTCTTGGTCAAAGCGAGCAACCAATGCAGGTTGTCAATGAGAATGCCAGCATCCTCTATGGTGTATATTCCTGATGGAGGATTATCCAGAATACCCTTTCCTGGATTTACTTTCCCTTGCAATTCAAGTGCTGAGAAAAACTTATCACCGTAGTGGATGTAGAATCCTCTATAGAGGATAGCCACTGGGAAGTTCTTCGGTCTCTTGGGGGCCTTCTCGTTCATCTGGTTGAGATAGTTCAAATCCTCAAGCGGGATAAGGGCAACAAGCTTCTCTTTCTTCTTCTTTCCTCCAAGTACCAGCGTAGGATAGGTTCTCTTGTACACCGTGATGGTGGCCTTTCCCTTCTCCTCTCTCTCCTTGATGGCTTTTTCCCGTACCTCCTGCTTCTGCAGCTTGCCTGAAGGACGTTCCTTCTGTACCAATGCAGTAAGCTTGGGGTAGAGCTCAGGGGAGATGTCATCCAACCATGCCTTGTCCAGAGGACTGACACTACGGGCATAGAGCCTGCTGGTCTGTACAATCTCACCGGCTATGATGAACTGTGGAAGACTCTTGAAGTAGGCGCTTCCTGGGTGTATGAACACCTGGTCTGCGGTAAGACTCTTGTACATGTTTCCCCGTGCCTTGATACACACATACTGCATCAATCCACTGGCGATGCAGCAAAGATACTCTCTCACCGTTCCACCACTTGCAAGAGGGAATCCCACGTCTCCGCAGATTTCACCAAGTTGCTCATTGACATGGACTATCTCCTGCATTCCTTGGAAATCGAGATAGTTCTTCTTGCAGAACCGCTGTTTGGCATCCTTGCTAGTATTGGCAGTATACTGATGGTAGATATTCAGGTAGGAAGCAAAATCGCCGTACTCCGTATTGTTGAACCTGCGGTGCGCAGCACGGCTGAGGTCCTCTTCCCCAGGAGGAAGGAGGAATGGCGTCTTGGTAGAGAGGAAACTCACTGCGATCAAGACCTCCTCCAGGACGTCTGGATGATTCATCATCGCTTCCACGATGACGCGGGAGTGACGGGGAAGCAGGGGAAATTTGCACATCAGGCTTCCGACAGTGGTCAGCTGACGCTTCTCATCGATTGCCCCGATGAACCTGAGTGTCTCCTCTGCGCTGGTGATGGCACTATGCTTAGGCCTGGTGATGAAAGGAAAATGCTCATAGTCAGTTATTCCCAGGTCGCTCATACGTAGGACAACCTCGCTCAGGTCAGTCCTGAGAATCTCCTCTGTGCCATACGTCAGCCTGCTCTTGTAGTCATCTTCACCGTAGAGACGGTAGCATACACCAGGACTGGTACGTCCAGCGCGCCCCTTCCTCTGTTCACAACTTGAACGGCTGGTGGGAAGTGGGACTAGGGAAGAGGTGAAATCTTTCTGGTTGTAGAAGTTTATTTTTGCAATCCCGCAGTCGATAACGGTGGTAATACCATCGATAGTGACTGATGTCTCAGCAATGTTCGTGGCAACAACCACCTTGGTTTTTCCGGGGGAGGTATCGTTGAAGACCGACTCCTGCTCCTCTTTACTGAGCCTTCCGTACAACGGATAGATTTCCAGCCGCTTGTCAGTATCGGCCATATACAGCGCATTCACACAGTTGGTGATGTCAAATTCCCCGCTCATGAAAACCAGGATGTCGCCACTTTTTTTCTTGGCCTCGGTAGTTACAATTTGGGTGATTGCTTCCACCTGATACTCTAGTGATTCCCGTTGCAGTGGCTTATAGATAACCTTTACAGGATAGACTCGTGCATCAATGCTGATGATGGGAGCTTTATCAAAGAACTCACTGAATACCTTGGTATTGATGGTAGCACTGGAGATGATGACCTTGAACTCCGGGCGTTCCTTCATGACATGCTTGAGAAGTCCCAGGATGAAATCGATGTTGAGCGAACGCTCATGTGCTTCATCGACGAGTATGACTGAGTAGGAACGAAGCAGTGGGTCGGCCTTAAGTTCCATCAGGAGGATACCGTCGGTCATGACCTTGATACGGGTTCCTGGGCTGGTGGTGTCCTCAAAGCGCATCTTGTAGCCTACGAATTCGTCGTTACGGGCTACCTGTTTCTTGATAAACTCACTGACACTGAGTGTGGCGATTCGCCTTGGTTGGGTTATGCCGACCTGCAGGGCATTTGCATAGCCAGCTTCATGAAGAATGAGGGGGATCTGAGTGGTTTTTCCACTTCCCGTTGGGCTTTCGACGATGATGACCTGATTTTCCTCAAGGCCATCAAGAATCTCCTGCCGGTGCATATAGACCGGCAAATGTTTCATGTCTTTCAAAGTAATTCCTTTCTTATAAGTGCAATAGCCGCCTCAATTGAGAGAGCTTTGTGCATATCCCTGTTCTTCAGGTTTTTCAATGTAAGGGTAGAGGATTGTACATCCTCATCTGAAAGAAGGATAGCGAACGGTATTGCGTTTGTTTCAGCCCACTTGTATTGGGCTCCTTGTTTCTTGTTGAGCAAATAGACGGCCACCCTTAACCCATCCTTACGCATTGCTCGCGCGATTCGGTCATAGTGGGAAAAATGCTTAACATCGGTGTTGAAAATTGCCACATCAGCTGAGCTAGCAGATGCTACCAATGGGCTGGACAACTCCTCAAGTGCGGCTAACAGGCGATCCAAGCCAATGGAACTTCCCACTCCAGGGAGTTCCTCCTTGGTATAGAGGCTTGCAAGATCATTGTATCGACCACCACTGCAGACAGAGCCGAAATGGGGGAGTTCGGTGAGGAAGGTTTCATACACGATACCGGTGTAGTAGTCGAGTCCACGTGTGATCGAGGGGTCAAAGGTGAAGTGTTTCTCAATCCCAGCCTCACAGAGGTATGCATAAATGGTTCTCATTCTCTCACTGTGTGGGTTCTCTCCACCAGAGAGGGCTGTGAGCCTATCCAAGGTGGTGAGAAAGGGCTCCTTTTCATCCTCCTTGCTGATGTACTGTAGAATTGCATTGGCCTTCTGTACGTCGCCTGTGAGTTCTCTCAAGAGCTTCAGTACTTCCTCTTTTCCAATCTTCCTGAGTTTATCTACTGTCCTGAGAATCTCTACACTCAGTTCAAGCAGTCCATGATGTGAGAGGAAGGTGTTGAACAAACCCCGGTGTGCAATACAGAACTGGTAATTCTCAACACCCATTACCGAGAATGAACTATCCATCATGGAAAGGATTTCAAAATCAGCCTCTGCGTTGTCCACACCCACAATATCGAAATCACACTGCGTGAATTCACGGTAGCGGCCTTTCTGGGGATTTTCTCCACGCCATACCTTATCTATATGGAAGCGTTTGAAGGGTAGGGAGAGTTCACTCTGGTGTTGGGCAAGAAAACGAGCGAAGGGGACAGTGAGATCGAAGCGAAGGGCAACATCCCTCTCGCCATTGTCCTTAAAGTGGAAGATTTGCTTGTCTGTCTCGCCTCCACCCTTGCCTAGAAGGACTTCGGTGTATTCAAGTACCGGAGTATCAATGGGAACAAATCCATAGGACCTAAAGTGTTTCTCGAGGTTGTTGGTGATTGCTTTCTTTGGGATTTCCATGGAGGGCAAAAAGTCTCTGAAACCCTTGAGAACCCTAGGTTCTATAATGCTTCTTGCCTTCGGTTCCTTGCTCATTGATTCATACTCCTGTTGTGTTTTTGATGTGGATGGTGTACAAAGAGTGTATAACGAATCGCTTGTGCACTGCAATATGCGGTTCTTTTAACACCCTATACTTCTATGAGAGCGATATGCTGATACGATACAAACAAGACGAACATGGGAAAACGCTGCCTGTTGCGAATATTTACACCCAGACTGAACATAAGATACCAAACCATTTGATCGATCGTGATGCCCTTTGGGCTATCCGAAAGCTGCAAAACTCCGGTGCTGAAGCGTATTTGGTAGGAGGAGCGGTCAGAGACCTGTTGTTGGGAAATATTCCCAAGGATTTTGACCTCGCCACCAGTGCTTCACCTCGCCAGATCCAGCGTTTGTTCTGGAATGCAAGGATCATCGGCAAGCGTTTCAAATTGGTGCATCTGGTATTCAAGGACAAGGTGCTGGAAGTATCCACCTTCAGGAGCGGCGAGGAAGCAATGGAGGGAAACAACAATGTGTTTGGTTCCATCGACCAAGATGCCAAACGCCGTGATTTCTCAGTAAACAGCCTTTATTACGATCCAACCAATGGCCAGTTGCTCGATTTCAACAATGCCATGGAAGATTTCAAGAAAAAGCGTATAAGCTCTGTCATTCCCCTCGATGAGACATTCAATGAGGATCCTGTTCGTATGATCAGGGCTATCAAGTATGCATCCACCACTGGGTTTACCCTTCGCTGGAGTATCCGTGTAGCAATCCGCAAACACTCGGGAGAGCTTTCACGGGTATCGACAAGCCGTTTGACAGAAGAGGTGAACAAGATCCTTGCAAGCGGTCATAGTGTCAAGATTTTCAATGAATTGAACAAATACAAGCTGCTTGTCTTTATGCTTCCTGCTTTCTCCATCTATTGCAATTTCCCCCAGGTACAGAAAAGTCTGGAGGAACTGGATGAAAAGGTTATGCTTGCCAAGCGTGGCAAGAGCGATGAAGTTGAGCTTGCTGATATGATCAAGGCTCTGGTAGACCCCTTGGTTATCTTTGCTGATGACCACATGAGTCCTGATGAACGATTCAAGGAAACATTCCGCCAGATCAAGGTGTTAATCAGTCCGATGACTCCATCCAACTATGATATTGAGTTGGCCAGTGAGCGCCTGTTGACTGATCGTGGTTTCAAGACACCGAGAAACTGTGTGAGGATGCGCAGGCCGGCAAACCGTGTTCCTCAGCGAAGGAAGCCCAACCCAAAGAGAAAGGGAAGAACAGAAGGGACTGGGGAAGTGCAGGCTGGTTCACGAAGAAGGAACAACAGAAGGGGGCCGAAAAAAGGAACCCCCGCCCAAAAGGGTGGAGGGACATCCGGTGAGCAACCGAGAAACAGTGCAGAGGCACACGATCTCTAACCCCATTCCTCTATCTCAATATTTACGCTGGAGACAAAGATACCTCCATACTTCTCAAGGCTGTCTGCAATATATTCCTGGAGTTCACCAAGGGTGGTTGCTATCTGGTGTTGCATTGGCACACGTAACTTTACCGTGAGTGCATACCCCTCAGCCTTCACTTGTACCTGTACCCGTTTTACTTTTATCTGACTGTCAAACTCATCGAGACAGTGGGCAACCATTTGGGTAAGTGCAGCTTCACTGACAGTGGTCTTGCCATATTTGCTGAACTCAGGACGTACGATAGTTTTCTCGAAGCTGACATTCCTGCGCTGGAAGGGTACTTGTCTTCCATGCTTGAAGAATACTCGCATGGAATCGTAAGCAATCTGTGGGTAGTTGCGGGTTATCTCGATTGAAGGAACAGGGATTACATGTTTCCCTTCGCTGTAACGGATACGCATGGCAGTATCAATCTGCTCCTTTGTTGCGATATCCTCGATGCGCATGAGTTTTTCAGGTTGGGGAAGATTAAGCCTGGCGGCAATCTTATAAATCATTTTCTCACTGGTCCCAATGATCAGGATCCTGTGATACTTCTGCTTGTTGAGTGCTTGTTTCACTTCTTTCTGATGTTCGGCATCATCGAAGACAGCGGTCCTAACGGCAGAGAGCATATTCTCCTCCCGTTTGGCTGATTTGCCTGCGATGATGCGATCTCCACCGATGAGGAGACCGTCGTCAATGATCAGATCTATACGAAATTTTTGGGCTATCAGCTTTGAACGGAAGCTTTTTCCCGTTCCACTCTTACCGACCAAAGCATACACTTTTATGCCCTTTAATTTCCAGAACGCATATTTAAATACTCGATTCATGGTTTTCATTATACCGAAATTCTTGTACAATAGAACAGCATTTGTTAAAATATGCATTCTGTACTATTAATCACCTACATAAGGAGCGTTATGCATGCAAAGAATACCTACGTTCAGTAAGGGTGGTGTGCATCCAGACGATAGAAAGGTATACAGTCGCTCAGAGGCTATTGAACGATTACCCATGCCTTCAGAATTGATTGTTGCTTTATCCCAGCATCTTGGTGCCCCTGCAAAAGCCTTGAAGGCGAAAGGGGATACTGTAGTTAAAGGTGAAAAGATTGGGGAAGCTTCAGGCTTTATCAGTAGTGATGTTCACTCTCCAGTATCGGGGACCATCAAGGAAATACGCAAGGTCACCCTTGCCAACAGCGTCCAGTGTGACGCGTTTATCATTGTTCCTGATGAAGAGCAACCTGCTGATACCGAAGAAAAAGTTGATTGGCAGAGCCTTGATGGCAACACGTTGCTCAGCAGTATCAAGGATATGGGGATCGTTGGTATGGGAGGGGCTACATTCCCTGCCCATGTTAAGCTCTCCATCCCCAAGGACAAGAAAGTTGATAGCTTCGTAGTCAACGGTGTGGAGTGTGAACCCTATCTGACAGCTGACTACCGAATCATGCTTGAGAAAGGTGAGCAGGCCCTTGAGGGAGCAATGATTGCTGCCAAGATTGTCAAGGCTGAACGGGTCATTGTCGGAATAGAGATGAATAAACCCGATTGCATTGCCCATCTCCAGGAGATAGTCAAGGAGAAGGGGTATCCTATCGAGGTCGTTGGGCTTCAGATGAAATATCCCCAAGGAGATGAGAAGCAGTTGCTTAAGGCAACACTAAACCGCGAGATCCCCTCTGGTAAGCTTCCCCTCGATGTAGGTGCAGTTGTGGCGAACATTGGTACCTGTAATGCAATTTATGAGGCTATTGTCTTGAAGAAGAGCCTCTATGAACGAGTAATCAGTGTTACCGGTGAGTGTATTGCCAATCCCAAGAACATTCTTGCCCCGGTAGGGACGAAGATGAGTGAGCTGCTTGCCTTCTGTGGGGGATTCTCCAGTGAACCAGAGAAACTGGTCAGTGGTGGTCCTATGATGGGTTTCTCTTTCTTCGATACAGAAACACCAATGACCAAGGGCTCCAGTGGTCTCCTTGCTCTCGGTGCTCAGAAAAAATATCGTTCGACCGCATGTCTCAATTGTGGTCGATGTGTGGCAGCCTGCCCAATCGGGCTGATGCCTGCAAAGCTTTACCGTTATATCACTAATGGTGAATACGAGGAAGCTATGAAGACCTCGTTGATGGATTGTAAGGAGTGTGGGTGTTGTTCTTATGTCTGTCCTGCACATCTTCCATTGGTTCATACGATGAAGACTGGAAAGAAATTGGGGAGAAAGAAGAAATGAATAAACCTACCATGACAGTTTCCTCTTCGCCGCATCTCCATGCGAAGACAGATACCGCGTCCATTATGTGGAGTGTTTCACTCGCACTTGCTCCTGCAACCCTTTGGGGTGTGTATGTGTTTGGCTTTAGGTCTCTGTTGGTGCTTGGGGTCTCAATCCTCACTGCATTGTTGTCGGAATTCTTGCTTGGCAAGTTGTACAAGGAGTCAACCCTCTGGGATGGCTCAGCGTTCTTGACCGGTTTGTTGGTTGGAATGAACATGAGTCCTTCGGTTCCTCTGTTTGTTCCATTCCTTGCAAGTGTGTTTGCAATATTTGTGGCAAAATGGGTGTTCGGTGGCCTAGGTGCTAACTGGGCTAATCCTGCACTCGCTGGTCGTGTATTCGTATTTTTCTCGTTTACCACACCAATGAGCAGTTTTGTAGCTCCCCGAACCCTTGCTTCGGCTCTTCCTGATGCACTTGCCTCGGCTACCCCTCTTTCTCTAAGCAAGACAGCAGTTTCTGGAGGGACCTTGGGCCTCGATGGTAGTTCCTTGCTCTCCTCAATAGGGTACCCCGCAACCGAGTTGGCGCAAAATCTTTCATCTATGACAGGTATTTCTGCCTTTACCATTGACACCTTCCTTGGTAATGTTGCCGGATGTATCGGTGAAGTTAGTGCACTAGCTTTGCTTATTGGTGGGATATATCTGCTTGCAAGGAAGATAATCACCTGGCATATTCCAGTGACCTACATCCTCTCAACTGCAGTGTTATCCTGGATGTTTGGTGGAATCCCATCAGGCTTGGGTGTCTTTGGTGGTAGCTTCCTCTCTTCCATCTTTAGTGGCGGTTTGATGCTCGGAGCCATTTTCATGGCTACAGACTATGTAACCAGCCCGATCAGCCATAAGGGCCAGATTGTATATGCGATTGGATGTGGTTTCTTCACCTTCCTCTTCAGATATTTCGGGAGCATGCCTGAAGCGGTCTCCGTCTCCATCCTGTTGATGAACATTTTCACCCCGATGATAGACAGATACATCATACCTCGTAAATTTGGTGATACCAGAGAACTGAGGAAGAAGCAGAAGGAGGCTAGGGCATGACAAAGAATCTGAAATATTCACTGATATTGCTTTCGATCTGTGCTGTAAGCGCCTTTGCCTTAGCGATGACGAACTCAATCACTGCCCCGGTTATTCAGCAATATGAATATGAACAAAGACAATTGGCACTGACAGCAGTCAGCAATGGGTTTGCAATTGGAAGTGAAAAGCCGGTAGAGGCTGACCCCTATGTCACGTATACCATCGACTTAACCGATAATGGGCAACTTGCCGGATATATTGTAGGGTTGAAAAGTGCCGGATATGGTGGACAGATGACCTTGGTTGCCTCATATAAGGTTTCCGGCGAAATGATGGTTGCTCAACTCTTGACCCATAGTGAGACGCCTGGCCTTGGATCAAAAGCTGCAGATTCATCATATATGGATAAATTCCAAGGAACTGGTGCTGATACCCCTGTTCCAACAGATAAAACCATGCTCACCGATGCTGACGCTCAAGCGATTAGTGGTGCATCCATCACTTTTGGAGCAGTTTCCAGAGCGATTGAAGCAGGGAGTGCCTATGTGAAAAATATTGGAGGTGTGAAATGAGCAAGATGAAAGAACTCTCCAAAGGGCTGTTCAAGGATAATCCGATTTTTGTGTTGATGTTGGGTTTGTGTCCTGTACTAGGAGTTTCTACTCAGGTTTCGAATGCGATTGGTATGTCTGCAGGTGTAATGTTCGTTTTGCTCTTTAGTAATATGATTATCTCAGCATTAAGGAAATTCATACCTGCATCAATACATATTCCTGCCTACATTGTTGTTATTGCTTCGTTGGTTTCTTTTATCCAGATGGTAATGCATGCATATGTTCCCTCTGTTTATAACGCATTGGGTGTGTATCTTCCACTGATTGTGGTAAATTGTATTATTCTGGGAAGGGCTGAAGCATTTGCGAGTAAAAATACCGTTCTTGATAGCATTTTGGATGCAATCGGAATGTCCGTTGGGTTTGCATTGGGTCTGACCTTGCTGGCCTTGATTCGTGAATTATTCGGTTCTGGTACCATTACCCTGTTTCCCATGGGCAATTTCAGTGGTGTAATCAATATTCCCTGGTTCTACAACAATCCAATTAGAGTGTTCTCTTTGGCACCTGGTGCGTTGTTGATCATGGGATTCCTGAAGGCGTTCTTCGATTGGAACTCTTCACGTAAGAAGGACAGATAACATGAGTTATATTGCAATACTAATAACCTTCATATTTATTAATAACTTTATTTTCTCCCAGTTCTTGGGCATGTGTCCATTTATAGGTGTCTCGAAGAACAGTGAGAATGCCATCGGAATGGGTGCCTCTGTAACCTTTGTCACTACGGTTGCCTCTGTGATTACTTGGGCAATTTATTACTTCTTATTGGTCCCTTTTAGTCTTGAGTACCTCCAGACGGTCACATTCATTCTTGTGATAGCAAGTTTGGTACAGCTGTTGGAAATGGTGATCCAGAAAATCAGCCCAGCCTTATACAAGGCTCTGGGTATCTACCTTCCTCTGATTACCACCAACTGTGCTGTCTTGGGTATTGCCATTATCAATATCACGAATGAATACAATGTGATGGAAGCCTTTATTGGAGGGCTTGCTGCAGGTCTTGGCTTCACTCTGGCAATCGTGTTGATGAGCAATATTCGCGAGAAACTTGATCTGCAGCCGGTGAGAAAAGCGTATCGTGGCGTTCCCATTGCCTTTATTTCTGCTGGATTGATGTCTTTGGCCTTCATGGCTTTTGACAAGTCATTGATTACCAACCTACATCTGGTATAAGGGGGATCGTTGTGAATATTGTTATGGCAATCATTGTAGTCGCCGTGTTGGGTGGACTCTTCGGATTCGGTCTCTCCTATGCAGAAAAGAAATTGGCGGTCAAGAAGGATCCAAAAGCCTTGGCGCTTGAACCTATCATGCCTGGTGCAAACTGTGGTGTGTGTGGGTATGCAGGTTGTGCTGCCTATGCTGCAGCTGTCGCCCTTGGCGAAGCTCCAATTGGGCTCTGTAGTCCTGGTGGTCCCGACTTGGTGACCAAAATGGCTGAAATCATGGGACAAAAGGTTGAGGCTTCTGGGGAAACGAGAAGAAAAGTGGCCCACGTCATGTGCCGTGGTAATGTTGATGTGAGTTCACAAGACTACAAATATGAAGGTCTTGAGGATTGTAATGCAGCATTCCTGCTCTTTGGTGGGGATTACGGTTGCAAGTCAGCCTGTTTGCATCTCGGTTCCTGTATCAAGGTTTGTCCAACCGGTGCCATCAGCAGGGATGAGCAGGGATACATCATTGTTGATGAAAAGAAGTGTATCAGTTGTGAAAAGTGTGTACAGATCTGCCCAACGGGTGCTATGCACATGATGTATGAAGATAGTGATTATGTAATTGAATGCAACAGCCATGAACCGGGTGGAAAAGTACGAAAAGTATGTACAGTTGGTTGTATTGGTTGTAAAATCTGTGAAAACAAGTATCCTGAATCTGGATGTAAAGTTGACAGATTTCTTTCTACCTTCGATCAGACACTCCCACACAGCCAGATTGCTGATGCTGCAGAGGCGTGTCCGACCAAGTGTATTATTAAGCGGTAGTGCATGAAATTATTAATAGGTGCGTACAGTCAAATCACCAATGCTGAGCCAATGCCCGTTTACGAACGGGCATTGGAAGCTGTATGCAAACCTTTACTCACTCATCTCCATGCTCATGGAGATACGATCATGCAGCTTTCCTTGAGTATACCCATGCTTGATTGGCTTGATGCCAATCATAGTTCGGTGAATCTCTTGATTTCCGATCTTGCCAAGAATGGAAAGCTTGAGATGCTTACAGGTTCATTCAATCAGAGTATTCTGAGCTTACTCTCACCCAAGGATCGTTCCAATCAGATAGAAATGACAACCACTTATCTGAGAAAACGATTTGGACAGCGTTCCAAGACCCTTTTCAGCTATGGACAGGTTTTCAACCCGTTGTTCATCAATACAGCAAATCTCTGTTTTATTGATTCAATAATCATTTCCACCTCTGACGAGACAGGGGTTCAGCAATTTGATGAACCGTTCATCATGCAGGAAATGGGGAAGTCTGTCTCCATCATCCCCATGGATGGTCCCATCAGTGAACTGATAGCTTCTTTTGCAAAAAAAGCTATCAGTTTTGGCAATTTGATTGAACGTATCAGGAACTATCTGGAAAGCAAACCACCCTTTGTCATGGCTATGATAAACCTTGATCATCTGTTGCAGGCAGGTGTGACTGCACAGCAAACCATACAACTGTTCGATTTATTCTTTGGGTATGAGACCAGCTCCATTGAGGAAGCATATCTCCATAATGATCCTCCGAAGAAAGGGTATCTTCAAGCAGGGTGGTATGGTATTGATGCAAATAAGGGAGATCTGGGGTGTATCAATGAGTTGTTTGTGAAGGACGAAAGTCTTGCCTACCTGTATGGGCGCTATACCACAATGGTTGAAACGGCACGTATGTACAAGAAGGACAAGGATGTACGGAAACGCTTGGAGGCCTTGATCCAGAAAATCTCTTGTGGAAGTATGTATCTTTGTGATGTCAACGCGCCAATGCTCCGTTCGTCGGTGAGAAAATTATTTTGGCGATATATCAGTGAGGCAGACAGTGTGCTCACTGCTCTCAAGGATTACAGCTATCCTGTGAACAATGACTTTGACCACGATGCCTTGAGCGAATATCTGTTCTTTGGAAAGTACCTGAGTTGTGTGGTTGATCCGAAGGGCGGCTCACTTTCAGAACTTACCTATTTGCCTTCCTTGTATAATTATGGGGATACGTTCAGTCCGCTTTCACAGTTTGGTAGTTCCAGTGGCAATCATCACCAGCTTCCTCCCGGACAAAAACAGCGATTGTTCAGTGATGTTTTTCTGAGAGAAAACTTTGTCATGGATGAATATACCAAGTTGGATGAAAAGAATTGCTTGGCTATGGGAAGCCAGGTCTATAATCTTGAGGGTGTTGACCGTAGGAATACGGAGTATTTGGCAACCTGCACAACTGGTGACAGTCCGATTATCGGTGGGAGTTTGCAAATTGCCAAACATTTCAAGCTTAGGCAGAATACCATTTTGGTAGATATAACGCTTACCAACATCGGGGAGGTTCCAATTAGCTGTATCTATGGCTGTGAGATACCTCTCTCCATTGACTCACATGGTCTTCCCATTTCCTTTATCCAGTTGGAAAACAAGAAAAATCTGACATGGCAAGAGAAAGAAGTGGTTCTTGAGCAAGTCAAATCGCTGAGAATCTATGATGAACCCAATAGCACTTCCCTAACCTTGGTAGGCGATAGCCGCTTTACCTTGCTCAAGGAAGATTATACTATTAAGAGCGAAACAGTCCTTGGTAATGAGGCGCTCTACCAGCACACCCTGTTCATGGCCTCATGGCCGATTATGTTGGCGAGTGGTGGAGAAAAGAAGATTACCTTGGGTCTACGTATTGAACGAAAATAGGAGTGCACCGATGTTTTTCCAGAATAAATCACAGTTTGAATCAGTAAAAGAAGAAGCCTACACAGTATGGAGGCGTCTTTGACCCGCAAGGGATGGCAAAGAAGATAGCAGAACTCGAAGCAAAAACACTTGAACCGGGATTCTGGGATGATCCAAACAATGCACAGGCTCTGTTCACGGAACTCAACAGTCTGAAGGATACATACAATACCTGGAAAGAGTTGATCGATAAAATGGATGAAATGAGCGAGCTCATGGAAATCTATGCAGATGAACCAGATAATGCGGAAGAAGAAGCTGAGATCAACGAACAGATTGAAACCATGCTTGCTACCTATCAAAAACTACGGGTCAAAACCTTGCTTGATGGTAAGTTCGACAAGAATGATTGCTTTCTTACCATTCACGCAGGAGCAGGTGGAACTGAAGCCAGTGACTGGGCTAATATGTTGATGCGCATGTACCTCCGGTATTGCGAGCGTAGTGGATTTAAGAGCCAGATACTTGATCTCCAAGAGGATGAGGGTGGTATCAAGAGTGCGACTATCAAGGTTTCCGGACCATATACCTTTGGGTATCTGAAAGGAGAGGCTGGTGTCCATCGATTGGTACGTATCAGTCCTTTTGATTCCCAGAAGCGTCGGCATACCTCATTTACCAGTGTCTATGCATCTCCGGTTATTGACGACACCATCGAGATCGACCTTAAGCCGGAAGATTATCGTCTTGATACCTATCGGGCCGGTGGGGCTGGTGGCCAGCATGTCAACAAGACCGACAGTGCAGTGAGAATAACCCACTATGCCACAGGGATTGTCGTACAGTGTCAGAATGAGCGAAGCCAGGTGATGAACAAAGATGTTGCCTTCAAGATGCTCAAGAGCCGTCTGTATGAGTATTACCGTGAAGAAAAAGAGAAAGAACACCAAAAGGATGCCATAGAGAAGAAAGAAATTACCTGGGGAAGCCAGATTCGTTCCTATGTGTTCCAGCCTTATACCATGGTCAAGGACCATCGCACTGGGACGACCATCGGTAATATCCAGGCAGTCATGGATGGGGAGATCGAACCCCTCATCGAAAGTTATTTGCAATGGGGGCAAAAGGAGGAGTAGGGCATGGGCAAAAACATGGCCCTTCGTACAGTATGTATTGTGCTGTTTCTCCTCTGCGCCTCAACGCTTGCTGCACAAGAGGGAACGATGTCTTTTTCTATAGGCATCGTTCCACTTGATGCAAGACTCGATACACTCACTGAGATGGTTGGTAACGTAGCTGAACGCTATGGAAGCCAGATCTTTCTCGATGAAGATGAGAAAACGCTCCTCTTAGATCAATGGGAAAAGGAAGCTCAGGCACAAAGAAATAGTGAGCTTGGTAAAGTCTATGCTTCCCATGACCAAGAGAAATTGCAACAGGTATTGGATGCAGAACAACCTGCACCACCTCTTGATTTTGATTTCCTCCCAGTAACATACCACCATGCACAATTTGATCAGGATCTTGCAAACGCATTAGAGGCAAGCGATGATGCCCTTGCCTGGTTCTGTTCCAAAAACACGTATGATGCATTGTTGTTGCTTGCCTCAGAGGAGCTCGCAGGATTTCAGCGTATTCGGATTCAATATTATCATCCCAAGTTGGCAGAGAAGAAGACACTCACTGACTCATTGGTGCAGAACTCCTACTTCCAACCATTGGAAGAGCCATTGGAGAAAGCTCTATTCGCCCTTGCAAGCAAAGGAAATCTCGGGATTGTTACCCTCGAAGATATCCCTCCCGGTCTAGCCGTCTCCATTGATGGGAAGCCAACAGAGCTGCTCGATACTACGCTCATCCTATCCCCAGGTCCTCATATACTTGGTTTGAATGCTCCTGGCTACCAGCCGGTGGAGATGGAGATCGTGAGTAAGGCTGATGTCATTCAGCCTTTTCAGTTCTCATTCGAGGAAGTAACGTTTCCTTCCCTGGTAGTGCATAGTGAAACAGCCAAGGTGAACTGGTTCCTCGATGGGAAACCGTTGGGAGAGCACCTATCCATATCCCTCTCTGATCCCTCATATCCAATGGTATTTACCTTAAGTGGGGAAGGCTTTACCCAGAGGGTCGTTCACCTGGACAGCCCCCCTTACAAGGAGTTGACAGTTGCGCTGAATGCAAAGGAACTTGCTTATCCTTCCCTGCGCGATGATGCACAGAAGGACTTCTATAAACGGCTGAGAAATACTATTCTGTGGTTCGGAACCTATATCGGGTGTACCGTCTTGAGCCAAATGTATGCGACTGAAAATCCTCTTTGGCAAGTAGGCTTGGTTGGAACCAGTTCGTTGGCACTGGTAAGCTCGATTGCAATGGCTGCGGATTTTCTCTCTTATGAATCAATGGCTGGTGCAGGTATCTGAATATGATGAGGAGCATGGTATGTTGAAAGGTTTTGGGGCAAAGCTGAAAGCCCTGTTTGGAATCAATACGTTTGATGAGTCGTACTTTGAGCAGCTTGAAGATTTTCTTATTGAGGGTGATTTGGGAGCCAAACTGGCTTTTACCATCAGCGATGAGGTAAGAAAACGGGCAAAAAGCGAAAAATCGAAAACGACCCAAGATTTGCAGTTGCTGGTGAAGAATCACCTGCATGAAAAGATTGAAGCGTTCCAGCCTGCCCTTGAGCCTGGGAAACTTACGGTTTTCCTTGTATTGGGAGTCAATGGAGTTGGGAAAACCACCACCATTGCAAAACTTGCAAATATGTACAAGAAGCAGGGAAAACAGGTTTTGCTTGCTGCAGCTGACACATTCCGTGCTGCGGCCATAGATCAGCTGGAAGTCCATGCTCAGCGGCTTGGTTGCAGGATTGTTAAGCAGAAAAGCGGCAGCGACCCAGGCTCGGTTGTCTTTGATGCGATTACCTCTGCCCAGGCAAGAGGGGAGGATCTGGTCTTGGTTGATACAGCCGGGAGAATGCACAACAAGGAGAACCTGCTCAGGGAACTCTCGAAGATTGACAAGATTGTAAAGGGAAGGGGCATCGATGATGTCCATTACAAGAAATTCCTTGTTATTGACAGCACTACCGGGCAAAATGGGATCAGTCAGGCTGAACTCTTCAACCAGGCAGTGAAGCTCGATGGCCTGATCCTCTCAAAATATGACAGTCTGGCAAAAGGTGGTGCCTTGGTCCAGATCGGTGAGAAGTTTGGTATTCCTGTCTCATTCGTGGGTACCGGTGAGACATACCAGGATATCAAAGCCTTCGACAAGGAAGACTTCCTTAATACACTGGTAGGTCTCACAGATTAAGATGAAACACCTCATCTCCAGTGCAACCATGCTTCTCTGTTTCTCGATGCTGTTTGCTTCAACATTGGTGCAATCAAACAGTATCGCTCAGGAGCGTGGTTTGTCGTCTGGAGAATCCCCTTACCATCTTTCCCTCAACGATAAGAACAGAGAACTCTGGGGACCTGATGGCATGATATGGAGAGAGACCATTTCCAATGATGATGGTAATAGAATTGTGTCCAGGTCCTCTTCTGATGGAGAGGTCCTTCTTTCTCGTGTTTTCAGGGATGGATTGTTGCGTGAAGAGCAAATTGGGTCCATCTCACATGCATACTACTATGGAGAGGATGGAAAGCTTGAGAGAATTACCTCCTATCAGGAGGGATCCTTTCAGGAGGCACAGCTTTTCACCTACTCGGCATCCAATGGCAGTTTGCTTGCTGTTGTGACTGTGAAAGGGGAGGCAAGCTCAATACGCTATTTCAATCAGGAAGGTAAGCAACACTCCTTTACCTATGCAGATACCCAGGGAGGACAGACGTTCCTTACCATTCAGGGAAGTACCATTGTTAAACCTTTTTCATCAGAATCAGAGGATACGCAACTGGATGTGGTTGTTGAAGAGACAGGTTCATTCACCGTTGAGCGTACACTACCGGATGGTAGTGTGGTGCAAGAGCTCTATAATGAGCAGGGTTTATTGGTTCTGAAGAAAAATCCTTCCAGTGAGACTGAATACCGGTATAATGAAGAGAACGAGCTGATCAGTGAACACGCTATCAGAAATGATGGAAGTGAAGTGGTGAGTAGCTATGAGAAGGGAGAAATAGCGATGGTTGAAGAGAAGGAAGCAGGTCGCACCACCAGCATCTTGCGTTTCCTTGACGATGGGAAGCGGGTCCAGACGCTCTATAGTGAAGGACGTCCGTATTGTGATATCACCTATGCTCCAGGTGGGAAGAGAATTCTTTCCATCTCATACCGGTAATCATGCGGTTATTGTTGCGTCTTGCCACCCGTTATGCCTTTTCCCGGCAGAATCGGCATCGCGGGACAAGTGTGCGTATTTCCCTCGGTCTGGCTCTCTGTCTCTTTGCCATCGTAGCAGTGCTTTCGTTTATGCAAGCCCTGCAGCGGAACCAGTTCGAGGATATCAGGACCTTTGAGTCCTTCGATCTTCAGATAAACCTAGAGAGCAATGATTACATTGCAGCCAATGAGGCTGCATTTCTGATCGAGGGGTTGGACTCTGTCCAACATGCCTTCGTGTATGTAGATATTCCTGTCATTGCCCAGGGAACTGATGGGTCGACCATTGCTGGCCGTCTCAGGGGAATTGATGGGGAGGGAAGATTTCTTTCCAATCTGAACAGTTATCGTGGATTCCTGTTTCAAGAAGGGCAGATTGCGGTTTCCTACTCAAATACCCGTTCCATCGATATGGGCGAAACCCTTACCCTTACATTTCTGAAAAAAGGCAAGCAGGCAACAGTGGTTCCGTCCCGTAAGGAACTTGAAGTGGGAGCCATCTACTATACCACCAGCTATGACTTTGATCACTCCACCTTTCTCTGTGATGTAGAGACCCTGCTTGCTCTGCAAGGCGATGTTCCCTTGAAGATTGGGGTATTCACCCACCAGGATGTCAAGGAAGTGAAAGCTGAAATCATGCAGTTGGGTTTTACCAATACAAGCACCTGGATGGAGATAAACGCTTCCCTGTATGGTGCAATGGAACTTGAACAGAAGATGATGGCACTTATGCTCTTTCTGATGGTGTTGGTCATACTGGTACATATCAGGAACAGTTCCAGAAGATTGCTGCTTGCAAAGCAAACTGAGATTGCCATGCTCCGTACCATCGGGCTTACCAAAGCTAAGGTACAAGCCTTGTTTGTATTGCAGGCGGTGGTAGTGGCAGTCATTGGAAGTTTTGTGGGCATTGTCCTCTCCTATGCAGGTATTGCCATGTATCCAACGCTTTCTTCCTACGTCTACCAATCGATGGGTGTTCATCTTGAACTTGAGATCAGAAGTGTAGAACTTCTGGTGTTGTTTATTGTCATTGTTGCCTTCAGCCTCCTTGCGTCCTTTCATGGGACCCATAAGATACTGAAGGCTGATATCATGGAGATGTTTACGCATGATGAAGTCAACTGAGGTACTTACCCTAGAACAAGTCTCAAAGAGTTTTCCTGCCACCCTCAGGGGAGGGGAGCCCATCCAGATATTGGAAGGGGTATCCCTCACCCTGAATCGTGCAACGAGCATTGCAATCACCGGGAGAAGTGGGAGTGGGAAGTCGACCCTGTTGCAGGTCAGTGCAGGGTTGCTCTCAGCAGACAGTGGAAGTATCCGGTTCGAGGGAAAGGAGATTCCCAAACTTGATGATGAACATCTCAGTCGGCTGAGATGCCGTTCTATGGGCTTCATTTTCCAGAGCAGTCTGCTTCTGGATGATTTCACAGCCCTTGAGAATGTGCAGATCTCTGCCATGATTGCAGGGTACAGTGAGAGAGATGCCTCCCGTAAGGCCTTGGCAATGCTAGAACTTGTTGGTATGCAGGACCGGCTAGGACACACCAGCGACCAACTTTCCGGAGGGGAGCGCCAACGGGTCGCCATTGCAAGGGCTCTGGTGAATGAACCTTCACTCATTTTTGCAGATGAACCAACCGGTTCACTTGATGAGAGAAATGCTGCACTGGTTGAAGATCTCCTCTTTTCATTGGTCGCTGAGAGGGAAGTAGCCCTGATGCTGATCACCCACAACCTTGCCTTTGCAAGTCGGTGCGATACCGTTTATCGACTCCATAACAGGAATGTGGAGGTGCGCTCTTGAAGCAAGGACTTGTTCGTCTTCTGGTACTGAGAAAGCTCGGGTATAAAGGAAGCAGAGCAGCAAGAAAACGGATCCTCTTTAATCTCGTTTTGATAACACTGGTGGTGGGGGCCTTGGTCTTTGCACAGATCTTTGTGGTATCCATGAGCAAGGGGATTGCTGATAAATATGCACTATTGGGTAATGGCCATCTGCAAGTGCATGAGGATTCCACACGTGATTTGCCCGAGAAGGACGGTGTGCTGGATGTACAGTTGGTTTCTCAAAGTTATGCCCTGATCTATAGCCCAGAAGGAAACAAGATGGTAAGACTCAAGGGTGTTGAGGACGGGTATTTCAACGAAATGAGAACCTCACAGATTACCTTGATGGATGGAATTCCCAAGGAGAGTACCACGCTGGAACAGGTACTGCTCAGCACCACCTTGGCTGATGAACTCCAGGTGGGAATTGGCGACCGGGTTGCCTTGATGCTGGTAGGTGACGATGGGATCCGTCCACAATTCTGTGTAGTGGGCAATCTCTATGATTCAGGGTATCGTGAACTTGATGCAAATCTCGCTTTTTGTGACTATAGTCTGATCAATCGTCTGTTCAAGGGCAGTGAGGAGACCTACCATGAATTGTTGGTAACCCAGGAGAGCATTGAGCCTTTGAAGCAGGAATATCGCTCTGATGGGTTTATGGTAACTTCGTGGGATGAGGAGAATTTCACCATTGCCACAAATCTTAATACAAGCAGGCAGGCTGTCTTGGGTGTTATGGTGGCTGTTGCAATGCTTTGTGGCTATTTCATCAGCGAACTGAGCAGGGAACTGGTTGAGGATGACAAACATCAGATAGCAATGCTCACATTATTGGGAGCGCGTCATTCACTTATCCGCAGTGTCTATTTCTATACAGTCATGATGGTGACCATTCTCTCCATGATAGGGGGAACCTTGCTGGGTATTGTGATGTCAAGCAATCTTTCCCCATTGCTTAGCGCGGTCGCTGACCGTTCAATTCCCTCCCTTTCCTACTATCTTTTAGATTTTAGTGTGGTCTATCCCCTGGGGGATATCCTTGTCATTGTACTGGTTCTGCTTTTGGTAAGTGTGGTATCAGTTCAGTTCAGTTTACGACGGGTAAAACGAATTGAACCTTTAAGCTGTACACACTTTGATTAACCGGTGTTTTTCAGTATACTTGCTCTATGAATTTTGAAGTATTTGTACTCGGGACCAGCGGCATGATGCCCCTTCCCAATAGGTTTCTTACCAGTGCCATGGTTCGTCGTGACGGCGAACTCTTTCTTTTCGATTGTGGGGAAGGTACGCAGGTCTCCCTGAAAATGCTGAATTTGAAGTGGAAAAAGATTCATTCCATTTTCATAAGCCATATGCATGCAGACCACGTGACCGGACTCCCGGGGATACTTATGCTTTCCAGTCAGGTTGACCGAGATGAACCGCTTACACTCTATGGTCCCCCAAAACTCAAAGAATATGTGGATGCCAATCGAAGAATCCTTGATATGTATATCAACTATGAGATCATTGTAAAGACGGTTGAACCAGGTGTCATCTTGGAAACTGATGACTTTGTCGTCCGTGCTTTCAGGCTCAATCATACCAAACCCTGTTTGGGATATGTCATGCAGGAGAAAGACCGTCCAGGGGAGTTCCATCCAGAGAAAGCACAGGAACTGGGAATACCGGTAGGCCCGCTCTGGGGAAAATTGCAAAGAGGGGAGACTGTTACCCTGAGTGATGGTAGGGTGGTTTCAAGCACTGATGTGATGGGAGAGAAGCGCGGGGGTAGAAAATTCAGTTATGTCACTGACTCTCTGTATCTTCCGTCCATTGCCAAGGAAGTAGCGAATAGTGATCTTTTACTTTGTGAGGGGATGTTTACGTCCGATATGGAAGAGACTGCATATGAGAAAAAGCATATGACTGCCGGCCAAGCTGCTCAGATTGCAAAAGATGCAGAGGTGGCCAAACTTGGTCTGCTCCATTACAGTCCACGATACGGGGATAGAGAACTACGCTTCTTGCTTAAGGATGCCCGAAAAATCTTCCCTGATACAATACTGACCAAGGATAGGATGAGTTTTGAGATTCCTTTGAAGGATTAGTTATCTACCCAGTTGGCGCTGCAGGCACTCTGTGCTTCATGCAGCAATTGTTCCTTGTCAACAATTCTTCCATTCCGTGATGCAAATCCTAGTTGCAATGATGAACCTGAGAACTCTTTCTGGCAACTCTCAATAATTGAGAGCGTGAATGAGCGTGCTTCATCCCCATTGTAGAAAGGAAGGACCATGGCAATTTTACCGCCTTCAAGCGTAAAGCTGTAGGCAAGTTCCCCGCTGAGCATCATCAGTTTGTTTGCAATAAGGGAAGCAGGCCCTTCGGTGACTTCAATCATTACCAAGGTAAGGTCATAATCCATCTCCTTGGAGTTGTCCAATTCCATTTCTAGGATAGTATCAAAATCGGTGTTGTAGGTAATATTCTCAGCAACGGGCTCAGCAATCTTTGCTTCTGGCACCACTGGTTCCTGTTCTTGTTCTGCCATTTCAAAGCGTTTGACCATTGCCTCTTCTTCCTTGGGAACCATTGGCTCCACGGAAGCAACTGCCTGTGGCTTAAGCTCCTCTTCTTCAATGGTATCCTGTATCTGGGAAGTATTTGTGTGCACTCTCTGTTGGCTGAGCAATAGCTCGTCACTGTGAAGGTGGCTGGGGTCATCACCGGGAAGAGTGTAGAATGGTTTGTCATACGCATTGGGAGGAAGTTTGTCAACTTGGTCTGCATACTCCTCATCTCTCCTACGAGCGATCATGACACCAACTTCAATCATGACAAGACCGAGAAGGATGGGAAACAGCTTAACCAATATGTCATAAATCTGCTGTTGATTGACATCATAGAGCGGTAACAGATACCGTGAAGCAAGATAGAGGCCGGCTAAGAGAATAAATACGGTAAGGAACAGACTCAGAAAAATCTGACGTCCATAGTGTTTGTTTTCAGACATTGCCACCTCCATGCAAACTTTACACCAGTATTACTGGTATAGTATCATACTTAGTATAGTGTATTGAAGGATGGCATGACAAGAAAAATCCCGCTACTATTCGCTTTCAGCCTAGTTATCATCTTTTCCTTGCTCATGACTGTATTCGGCATCGGGGGAATTCTTCACAATCGAGCCTTGAAAACAGAAATATCGAGACTTTCCTATGAACAGACAATGCTCTCAATACAGGTAGACTCTCTGAAGCGGCAGAGAGATGAAGCGAGCAGTGAAGATGCCCTAAAGGATGCTGCCTTCAAGTATGGATATCAGAGTGAAGGGGAACAGGTATATTACTTCATCGATGAGGAACAAAACTCCAACTCCTATGAGGATAGGAAACTTCGCACCTTTGAATCAAATGAGTCTCTGGGTTTTTCTGGAATTCCTACCATATATCTAGCTCTTGCCTCCCTAGTCATGGCAGCAATGATTACGCTATGCTACTGGTGGATGCAAAAAAAGCGGAGGCGTACGTATGAGTTGGAGAGGTGAGGAAGCAGAACTCCTCTATAAATCAGAACCAGAGACATTAAAGCAATGTGTGTTTCATCTTCAGGAGGACCATCTTATGATCCTCCCCTGTGACACAATCTATGGTCTGAGTGGGAAAGTTGATACAACACTACAAAAAATACGTGCCTTGAAGGAGCATCTGGGGCAACAACAGTTTGCTATCTTGGCGACCCTTGAGCAAGCACAACAACTCTGCCATGTTCCAGAGGTACTCCATGATCATTGGCCCTGCTCGCTTACCTGCATACTTCCGTCCAAGGACGGAGAAGGGACCCATGCAATAAGGGTTCCAAAGGACCCTTTTATACAGGATCTGCTTGCCCGTCTCGGTTCCCCGATCTATTCAACTGCTGTAAATCCTCATGGTTACTCAATAACCAACATCACAGATATTATCTTCACATACAAAGATAAGGTGCAGGCCATTGTCGTGGATCCGATGCGGCAGAGGGATACTCCCTCCACCTTGATCGATTGCACGACAACTCCCTACACCTTGTTGCGCTGTGGCGAATATGATGCTTCAGCACTTCTTTCTTAGTACTGAATCTTCCTGGCCTCCATGTAATACCGCTTCTCATGTGCTTCTCCCATGGAGAAGGTTTTTCTCGGTAAAGCATTGTCCCTGATGATTGAGTCAAAGAATGTAGATTTGGAGACTTCCGGTAGGATGAGTCCCAGATTGCCTTCCTTGCTTCCCAGGGTGGCTGTGACAGACTTTCCATGGATATAGTCAACACTGGCAATTTTCTGTGCTAACAATGAGTCTATGATCAATTGCAGGGTACCTGCTGCGATGGAAGCTTTGGTTCTGTAAGTTTGTACACTTGATATCCATACTTGTCACAGAACCCGAATTTCTGTACGCCGTCCTCTTTGTTTATTGCTGCGTCGAGTGATTTCAGGTCAGTTGCCTGCTCTTTCTCGAAATGGGCACAGGCTTTTGCAAGCTCGCTTTCAAACGCATGCTGGTCAAGACCGAAAAGTACACGGTGGATCGGTTCAAACTCCAATCCCTCATCAAAGATATTCTCCAGTTCAACCAGTGCATAGCGTGCAGGATGATTTTCCCTCTCTTCTTCTGTGAGTGTCTCCCTGATATCCATCCAGCAACTCTTTGCTGTTGCAAGGCTGTGGTTGCCATCTCCCATGGCATAGAGCAGGGGATTATCTCGGGGGAGTGTCTCAAGCATTTCTTCCAGAGCTTTTGCAATCTTGAGCATGTCTTCGTCAGTTTCGACAACCCAGGCGCTAAGAGCACCACCGCCAGCCATGAGTTCTGTTTCGTAGGCGAGAGGAAGCCTCTCCTTCTTCTTGGCGAGAGGTTCAATGACAGAACGTTTCTCGTCATTGATCAAAACCATGATATGGGGAAGTTCAAGCGGAGCGTTTTTCCTGATTTCTTTTCTTGGAGGGATCCTGGAGAGAATGGTCCCTTCTGTTGCCCTGATCATGCTGCGTGAATCCGGGGCATAGTCATACTGTTCAAGATCCAGTGCAACAAGAAGACCCCATCGTCCAATCATACTGGATGGAGTGGTTCGATGCACCAAGAAAAAAGCATTCTTATATACGGTAAACAGATCCTCTTGTATATAGTGTTTCATGGTGGCATTGATTGTCTCAATCCGTTTCTCTGGATGAGCTTCCTCAAGATACACTTCAGGATAGATCAGGTTGAGTGTTGAAGGATTATCTCCCACGAGTTGTTTGACCTGTTCCCAATATTCGGGTTCTGAAGTATACTGGTCGCAAGCAACAACTGCCCATTTGGTGAGATCTACTGTTGCTTTCGGTATCATGATATCTGCGCGTTTGAGCGCAACCTTTGCGAGATGCTGAGCTACGTTGGACATGTTCATTCCTCTTTTATTTATGAATGTGGTAATATACTATGATAATATTGCTAAATCCGCAACATAAAGTGAGCGTTTATGAGTAAAGCTATAATATTTACAGGTGGAGGGGCACCTTCCCGCCTTCCTGTAGGTCTTTTGCAACCTGGAGATATGGTTATTGCAGCTGACAGTGGGTATGAGGCAGCAAAAGCCTTGGGGATACCCGTAAGTCTTTGTATCGGGGATTTCGATTCCACTCGTTATTTTTCCGAGATACAACACCTTGACCATGAGAAGAGCCTTGCAGATAAGGATGAGAGTGATACAGAGCTGGCGCTTCGAAAAGCCTCATCCCTCGGGTTCTCAACCTATGTTTTGGTTGGTGGTGGAGGGTTTCGTATGGACCACCTCTTTACCACCTACAGCCTTTTTGACCAGTATGGTCCTCCTACAGCATGGTATACAACCTATGAGAGCCTTTTCCTGGTTGGAAAGTACCATCGCTTTGAAATACACAACCCACCACAGACGGTTAGCTTTATTCCCTCGAGTTTTACCAAGGAAGTAATCATTACAGCAAAGCAGTTGCAATGGCCTCTCAGTCAGCATGTACTCTCCATGTCCACTATTTCACTCTCAAACCGTGCAGACTCCCCGGTCCTGGATGTATTTGCCTCAGGCCAGGGGAAACTCTTCGTGAGTTTCCCGGTTGCAGACAAGCTCTCTTAGGTGATACCATCAATCTATGTTGCAGACACGGCGCTTGCTGGCTTTCTCCAGTCGGGTACATACCTATACACTCTTGCTCTACCTCTTCTTTTTTCTTGTTTATATAGCAAGTAGCTTTTTTGCTGTAAGCATGGAGTTTGTCGGGCTGCTTCACTTCTTTCTTTCTCTGATAAGCTGGACCAGTTTGCTTTTTGGATTCTGGATACTGGTATTTTCCCTCTTGGTCTGGGCAGGGGATCGAATATTCCCTGCTTCTGCTGTATTGCTTACTGTTCTCAGAATGCTCGCAGTCTTTGCCTTGAGCTTGATTGTAGGGGTATTGGAGCATGTGATCACGAGAGGAATTACTATAGGATAATGGTATTAAAACATTTGATTGAGGAGTAACCATGGAATTGCCACCAACCATCTGTGCTATCAGGGGGGCCATCTGCGTACAGGAAGATGTACCTGAGCTCATAGAAACCGCCGCTGCAACACTCTACCGGGAAGTGCTTGCCCTTAATTCATTGCAGGAAGAGGAAGTTGCCTACCTCCTGATCACCCAAACCAGTGATCTGAGAAGTCGAAATCCTGCAACAGGACTGAGAAAAGCAGGTTACTGTGGTTCAACCCCCTTGTTCTGTATGCAGGAACTTGAAATCGATGGGATGTTGGAGAAGGTGATTAGGATGCTGGTTGTCGTGAACCATCCAATGCAGCAGACAGTGCCCGTGTTTATGCAGGGAGCAGAGGTGCTTCGCCCAGAGTATGCACACCCCTCCATGTAAGGAGGGGAATGATCTTTTTTTTGAGAAGAGATGTAAATTTACAGATAAGTGATGTATATTTGTAAACATTAAATTGCTGTATATAAATAAACTACTGAATGAAGTTTCATATTATTGTATAAATATTGCATAAATGTACAAACTGATGCATAATCTATGATAATTTACACTTGGTACCGTAGGAGGCCATATGAAACACAAGATGCTTGTTTTCCTTTTGTTGCTATTGTCCATCTCCATGCTTTGGGGCGCTGGAACCACTGAATCGGGGGATGCTTCGTATCCCACCAAACCGATTACCATGATTGTCCCATACGGAGCTGGGGGCACCACAGACATCAGCGGAAGACAATTGGCCGTCCAGTTGGAGAAACACCTTGGAGTCAGCATAACTGTCATCAACCAGGGTGGTGCAAGCGGTTCGATTGGTGCCCGTACCGTCCTTGATGCAAAGAGTGATGGTTATACTGTTCTTTTCACTGCAGAATCATTGGGGACCCAGAGAGTGATGGGACTGAGTGAGATGAGTTATGACGATTTCACCCCGATCATGGTTGCCGTCAATGACCCGAAGGTCATTGTTGTAGGCAAGGATTCAAAATATGAGACCCTCCAGGACTTGGTGGATGACATCAAGAACCGCCCCGGTAAAGTGAAAATGAGCTATACCGGACCAGGTGGATCAGGACACGTACAGGCAATGATCTATGGTAAGTTCGGGATGGAAATGGCCCTTACTGCATACCCCGGTGGTGCTGACTGTATCCTCGCTGTATTGGGTGACCAAGTTGATTTCACCAACTCCAACTACTCCACAGTCACAGGATATCTGGAAAGTGGAGACTTGAAATTGTTGGGTATCTCTGCCCTTGACCGACTGGAAGCCCATCCCGATGTGCCCACCCTTGGAGAAATTCTCCCTGGTTCAGAGCGTTATCTCTCCAATCCGTTCACCCCGCTTTCATTCTTGGTGGATAAGGATGTCCCCTCTGAAGTGGTTACCACACTTCGTGATGCAGCAAAGAAAGCTGTACAGGAACCTACTTGGAAAGAGTTTGTAGCCAAGAACTCCTTGGATAAGCTCTATGAGAAATATCCTGATGAAGCTTCTATGAAGGAGTTCTACAAGGATTGGGAGTCCCTGGTTTCCTGGATGCTCTACGGTAGTGGGGTAGCAAAATTCAGTCCTGAGAAGTTCGGGATTGAGAAGTCACAGTACTAGTTAGCAAGAGGTCTTGCAGAAGTTTTCTGCAAGGCCGTTTTTAAGGAGAAAGCCTTCATGGAAGAAGCACATCGATCAAGAAGTGGAACATATTCACGAATCGAAGGATTCGTGTTTCTCTTGATATCCATCTCTGCCATTGTCTATTCGTTGGTGGAACATCACCTGGCAAAGGTAGTATGGCAGCAGTCACCCTATCTGTTTCCCCTGCTTGTAGCAGTGTTCCTGCTGCCGCTATCCCTCTCCCTGCTTCATTCTGCAGGTAAAGAGAGAGGAGAGGTCACTCCTGTATTGTTTTTGGTTCGTGACACAGCTGTGGTAACGCTTGCAACCTTGTTCTATGTGTTGGTGATGCCCTATCTTACTTTTCTCGTCTCAACGACCTTGTTCCTCTTTGGATTGTTCTTTTACCTAGGAGAGCGAAGGTATCTCTTGATCGGCTTGCTCTCTATAGGATTTACCTCATTGATGTATCTCCTGTTTGGAAAGCTTCTGCATGTCATGCTTCCATAGGAGGATTGGATAATGGATATGTTTCTTGGAATACTTTCCTATGCAAGCAACCTTCAGTTTGTATTGCTTGTCTTTGCCGGCTCGCTGGCTGGTCTCTTCGTGGGTTCCATTCCTGGGTTGTCGGTCTCCATGGCAACTGCGCTTCTGGTATCAATCACCTACTCATGGCAGACCACCAATGCCCTGGCCACCATCATGGGCGTGTATGTGGTAGGTGTATTCAGTGGGGCTCTTTCTGCCATCCTGATCAATATTCCTGGAGCACCTTCATCGGTGGTAACCACGCTTGATGGCTTTCCCATGGCAAAAAAGGGTGAGGCGTACAAAGCCCTGATCTATGCGGTCATGTACTCATTCATAGGGACGCTTTTTGGGTTTCTTGCTTTGGCTGTTGTAGCCAAGCCGATATCCTCTGTAGCGCTGAAATTCACCCCGATGGACTACTTCCTTCTTGCAACCTTCGGCTTAACCACCGTAGGTTCACTGACTACGAAACATTTTGCAAAGGGACTTATCAGCGCCTGTCTCGGTCTATTCTTCAGCATGGTAGGTATTGACTCGGTAATGGGTACCGCGAGGCTAACCTTTGGTATCGAGAACTTGCAGGCGGGAATCAATATCGTACCGGCATTGGTGGGGCTTTTTGGCTTTTCTGAGGTATTGATGGTCATCTCAACAAGTCTTGAGGGTGGGGATGTAAACGCTCTCTCGTACCAGAAACTGAAAACAAGAGAGGTGCTTCGCCATAGTCCGATTTCTCTCTGGTATGCAACCATCGGGGTTGTCATCGGAGCACTGCCTGGAGCAGGAGGTCCTGTTGCGGCCTTCCTTGCCTATAGTCAGGCAAAAAAACTGGTTAAGAATCCCTCCGTTCCTTTTGGAGAGGGTGCAGTAGAGGGTATTGTTGCCAGTGAGTCGGCTAACAATGCCTGTATTGGAGGGGCCATGATCCCCATGCTTACCCTTGCCATACCCGGTGATGCTGTCACTGCAATCATTCTCTCAGTCTTCTATGTACATGGATTACAGCCTGGCCCAATGTTCATCAAGACTAGTGCCCCAATGTTCCATGCAATCCTTGCTGGTGGCTTTATTGGGAGTATCTTCCTCTTGGCCCTTGGTCTCTTGGTAGCTCCAAGAATCAGCAAGATCATTGCAGTTCCCAAGAGAATTCTCCTTCCCTTGGTGACCATACTTTGTATTATCGGATCCTTTGCAACGAATAACAGGATGTTTGATGTTTACTTGATGCTCTTCTTCGGTGTATTGGGTTTCTTCATGCGACGTCGTTCGTATTCTGTCGCTCCCATGACGCTTGCAATTGTCCTCGGAGGTATGATGGATTCCAACTTCCGTAGAGCCATTTCCCTTGCCTCAAGTGAGGATGCTTTTCTTATGGCACTGCTAGGAAGACCCATTACCATGATCTTGCTTACCTTGGTTGTTCTGACATTGCTCTCCAACAGCAGGGCCTTGAAGCGATTTGTACAAATGAAAAGGATGTGATGTATGCGTGTATTCGTAAAACCTGGTTCATTGCATGGAAGCCTTCAGGTTCCTGGCTCTAAAAGCCACACCATCCGTGCTGCTCTCCTGGGATTGCTCTCTGATGGGAAATCGGTCATCTGTAACCCTTTGTCCAGTGGTGATGGATTGAGTGCTTTATCTGCTGCTAAAGCGTTCGGTGCAAGAATAGAAGAGAGGGAAGGATGTTGGGTGATTGAGGGGAGGGGTTCTTCCTTGGTTGCTCCTGAGGACTGCATCAACACTGGAAATTCAGGTACCACCACCTGTTTCTTCTCCTCAGTTGCTGCCTTGGTTGATGGCTGGACGGTGATTACCGGTGATGAGCAGATCAGAAGGCGTCCGATAAAGCGCCTTGTTGATGCACTGAATACGCTTGGTGCGACGGCTTTCCTGACCCGGGAGGGGCAGGAAGCTCCACCTGTGGTTGTCAGGGGGGTCTTGAAAGGGGGAAAGGTAAGGCTCAATGGAAGCAACAGCCAATATGTTTCAAGTCTGTTGCTTTCCAGCCCATTGGCAGAAAAAGATACCGAGATATTGGTGGATAACCCCTTGGAAACTCCCTATGTGCAGATAACCCTCGACTGGATGCAACGTTATGGAGTTGAGGTTGAGTGGAATGAGGACTATACCAGGTTTTACATCAAAGGTGGGCAACACTATACTCCGGGAAGGTTTACCATACCTGCGGACTTCTCTGCAGTAGCATTTCCCCTGGTAGCGGCCACACTCAGCAATTCAGACTTGCTTTTGACCTCTCTCGATTTTCTGGACAGTCAAGGGGATAAACGAGTAATTGATATCTTACAGTCAATGGGTGCATATGTGGAAAAAGACGAGAAGGAGGGAACCCTCAGGGTAAAGGGAGGGGCAACCTTGCACGGAGGTCTTACGATCGATCTTGGTGATATCCCTGACTCCTTGCCTGCACTCGCAGTTGCTGCCACGCAAGCACACGGGATTACTACCTTCACCAATCTTCGTCATGTACGCCAAAAAGAGACTGATCGTGTAGCTGAGATGGCAAACAAACTCAATGCCCTGGGTTGCGATCTGGAGGTAGGGGAGGACTCGCTTGTGGTAAAGGGCCCTACAAAGGTGAAAGGGGGAACTGTTGGATCTTCAGGCGATCACCGAATCGCCATGGCGATGGTAGCGCTTGCCCTTGCCACTGAAGAAGGTCTGACCGTTGAAAATTCAGAGTGTGCTGCTGTATCCTTTCCCGGCTTTTTTGATGCCTTTCGCACCTGCGGGGCAGATATCAGGGAGCTGGATGCATGAATAGGAAAAAGGTCACCATTACTGATGTCGCCAGGGCTGCAGGGGTCTCTATTGCAACGGTATCCAGGGTTGTGAACCATGCCAACCGTGTGGAACCATCTGCAGCAAAAAGGGTACGCGAGGCCATGAATGCTTTGGGGTATGCACCCAAGAAACCCAAGCGACCACATGCCATGATTGCACTGGTGGTTCCCACCCTGGAAAATCCTTTCTTCTCTTCAGTTGTGGAGGGGATTCTTTGTCAGGCAAATCAGGAGGGAGAGACCCTCATGGTTCTCTCTTCGGAGGGTAGTGCGTTGCAGGAGGAGGAGAATCTTCGCAGGGCTGCTAAGCTTGGTGTGGATGGGCTTCTTTTCTGTCCCCTGAGTGATACTTCCTCTTCGTTGCTTCCTGCATTGTTTGCGATATCCACCCCAATCGTGATCATCTATAGGCATGATTACTGTGAATACGCAAGTCATATCTACTATGACAACGAGAGGGGAGGTTATCTCGCAGCAAAGTACCTCTTGAAGGCTGGACATCGTCAGATTGCCTTTTTCGCAAGTTTCTGGAGTGAGAGACCGGATGACCTTCTCAATTTTCATGACAAGAAACTTTTGGGAAGTTATTCCTCCCTCGATCGTTTGAAAGGATACCAGAAGGCATTGAGCGAATACGAAGTGAAGATACAAAGGGAACTTCTCTGCAGTACAGGGTATACCTATGAAAGCGGGTATACGATGACCAGGCATTTTCTCTCCACCTTATGTGATTTCACTGCAATTATCTGTTGTAATGATTCCGTTGCAGCTGGTGTCTTGCAGGCACTGAGGGAACAGAATATCGATGTTCCTAAGCAGGTCTCAGTAATTGGGTATGATGCATCCTTCCTCAGTGATATAACCCGACCCGCCCTGAGCAGCATACACCAGGACCCAAAACTGTTGGGTAGGAGTGCATATGAACAACTCCAGGCAAGACGTAGAGGGAAAGAGAGGATGGATATCATCCTTAAGCCAAATCTCATCATCAAGAGTTCCACAGGGCAGTGTGAGTCCAGGGATTAGAAATCTGCATTAGATGGTGAAGAGTTCAGAAAGTATTATGACAAAAAGGGAGCCGGTGAAAACGATCTAACCGGCTCCTCTTAACAAGTTACTTAGAGTAGAGCTCAACTACCGCTGATTCAGTAACATCGTAATCGATATCGCTTCTAAGCGGTAGGCTGACTACCTTTGCTTCCAGTGCATCTTCATCAAATTCCAGCCAAGCAGGAATTTTCCTGTTCTGGGAGAGTTTGCGTGATCTGAATGCCTGCTTGCTTTTTTCCTGGACCGAAATGACATCCCCAACCTTCAGTGTCACCGAAGGAATGCCCACTCGCTTCCCGTTCAGCATAAGATGACCATGATTGATCAGTTGTCTGCCTTCCCTCCGGGTGGTAGAGAGTCCGAGTCGGAATATAGCATTGTCAAATCTGCGTTCAAGCAAGGTGAGTAGGTTCTCTCCGGTGATCCCGTCAATTTTCTCTGCTCTTGCGTAAATAAGCCTGAATTGTCTTTCTAATACACCATAGATGAAACGCAGTTTTTGTTTCTCTATGAGTTGACGCGCATACACACTTTGCTTGCGTCGTCGATTTGTTGTCTTTGTTCGTCTGATGCTTGGTTTATGGGCATACCCCAATACCAGGGGATCGATCCCCAAATAATTGCATCTCTTGAAAACAGGAGTTCTCGATATTGCCATAGTGTAATAATACCACCTAATCGTTTTAAATTATTAGCCAAGGCTAACAAACGATATCTATAACAAGTATTTCTATTTATTGCAAGATATCAGCACTGCAGTTGGTATGGTTCGGTAGCACAGTGTTGTCTGAAAGATGAAAAAGAGGCACACCATATTGGTGTGCCCCCATGTGAGCCGACTGTCAGGATTGAACTGACGACCCCGAGATTACAAGTCACGTGCTCTACCGCTGAGCTAAGTCGGCTTTGACTCTGTGCACTATATCGATAGAGGGCAAATCTGTCAAGAACTTGGGAAAAAACGCCTTGCAATGAGAGAAATCAAGAATTTTACTGAGACAGGTTGACAAAACAATGCAGAGTTTGTAATGTACGAATGTCTTTTGGCATGGAGAGGTTCCCGAGTGGCCAAAGGGGGCAGACTGTAAATCTGTTGGTTATACCTTCGAAGGTTCGAATCCTTCTCTCTCCACTTGGAGGCCTTCTTCTTTGAGGAAGGCCTTTTTCCTGTCTGTATCGTGAAAAAGGGGTGTTGATGAGTTGCTTCTATGAGGATGGCTTACGGTTTTCTTGTATAGAGGGTTGCCGCTATTGTTGCAGCTGTGAACCGGGGTATGTGTTTCTCTCGCAACCAGATCTTGATCGACTTTGTGCCCATTCTGGTATGGATGAGCAAGCATTCATAAAAACCTATTGCCGGATAGTCGATATGGGTGCATTCTCCATGATCAGTTTGAAGGAAAAACAGAATTTTGACTGTGTGTTCCTGAATGAAAAGGGTTGCTCGGTATATGAAGGAAGACCCAGGCAGTGTAGGACCTATCCGTTCTGGATGAGTATACTGGAGAGCGAGGAACATTGGGAAGAAGAGAAAAAGTCATGCCCGGGAATCGGAGGGGGGAGACGCTATTCTAAGGAAGAGATCGATGATCTCTTGAGGATAGATCTTGAACAAAGTCCGATCATACGGAGTTAGGGAAAGCGATGGCAAAGATTTCGGAATCGGTACTTGAACAGATCAAGGCACGAATCCCCCTCAGTGAGGTAGTCTCTGATTATGTCACCTTGAGTGCCAGGGGTGGAAGGCTTTGGGGCCTCTGCCCTTTCCATGAAGAGAAAACCCCGTCCTTTTCCGTAGTTGATGAACAAGGTTTCTATTACTGTTTCAGTTGCAAGAAAGGTGGCTCGATGTTCGACTTTCTCATGGAGATGGAGAAAGTGAATTTTGTCGATTCAGTCAAGATGCTGGCTAGAAGGGCAAATATTGAACTTGCAGATGAGACTGAAGAGGACCGAAGTAAGCGTGACCTAAAAGATACCTTGCTTGAGCTCTATGACAAGATTGCTGGATCATTTCACTATCTTCTGGTGCATTCCAGACAAGCAGAACAAGCCAGGGTGTATCTGAGAGACCGGAATGTCAGTGAGGCGATGTGGGAAAAATTCAATCTTGGGTATGCTCCCTCTGATGGGCAATGGTTGTATTCATTCCTCCGTAAACACCATTATAGTGATGATCTTCTCAAACAGAGTGGCCTCTTCAGCCAGAATAATCCACGATTCCCGCTGTTTCGTGACCGGCTGATGTTTCCCATCCGTAACTGGCAAGGCAAAACTGTAGCTTTCGGTGGGAGGGACCTTTCAAATACCTCGAAGGCAAAGTACATCAATACGCCTGAGACGATGATCTACAGCAAGAAACACAATCTGTTTGGATTGTATGAATCACTTGAAACCATCAAGAAAAGTCAAAAGGCAATACTCTGTGAAGGAAATTTTGATGTGGTTGCACTGCATCAGAGTGGTTTTACCAATGCAATGGCTCCATTGGGTACATCATTTACTGAAGAACAGGGCAAGTTGCTCAGAAGGTATTGTACTTCGGTACAGATTCTTTTCGATAGCGATAGGGCAGGGCAGAGTGCAGCCCAGAAAGCATTGGTCATTGCACAGGATTTCGGCATGGAAAATTCTGTCCTCATGCTCAAGAGTGCAAAGGATGCCTCAGAGTTGGTGCAGGAGAAAGGGGAGGAAGCCCTGCAAAATGAGCTGCAACATGCAGTTCAAGGGTTTCATTATCTTGTAAACAATGCGGTAAACCAGTATGATACACTGACGCCCAAAGGCAAAACCTCTGTATTTCATGCGGTTCGGCCATATTTGGACGTCACACAGTCGTCGATTGAGAAGCAGGATCTTATAAAAATTCTGGCTTCCCTGTTGAATGTTGACGAGTCGTCAATTCTTGACGATTATTCACATAAGGAGCGGGTTGTTGTAAAACCGGCTGTCAGGAATGAGGAGCGACAGATCCGGGCGTTGAATCCAGCGACAATTTCTGTTGACTTGTATGCAATGCTTACTCTGGTCAACAACCGGGATTTGTATTTGCAGACACGATACAAATTGGCTGTTGAGGATCTGCAGGACAGTGAGGCTGAAGCTCTCTACGATGTATTGGAGGAGGCTGCAAGGGAAGATGTCGGAAAGCACGATGAGTACATCTTGCAGATGATTGAAGACCCGCAACTGCGAAGTGACGTAGCATCGTCCTTTGCAATGGAGGAATTTCGACTGGCACCAGTTGAGGTTCTCAATGAAGCAGTGAATCGAATTCAACTGCGTAATTATGAGAAGCGTCGTTTAAGCAATAAACGACTTTTGGATATTAGTCTTCAGGACGGAACTGAGGATGAAGGGATCGAGGAACTGCTTCGGGAGAAGACTGAGATTGATGCTAAGATAGCACAACTCAAGAGAACTCTTGGACAGGAGATGTAAACAGGGTAGGTAAGAAATACAGATGCTTGATGAAACTATTTCGCAGACCATTCTCAAGGACATGGTAGCGCGCTCAGCAGAGACCGGACAGGTGACCAAGGACGAGATACGTAATGCTCTCGGGCCGAAACATGCCACGGATGAGGCTGTCGATGAAATCATGCAAACACTCAGTGAACTGGAAATTGATGTTACTGAGAGTGAGGATGCCCATGTTGCTGGTGTTTTCCCAGATGGCCCGACTCCCGATGAAATCGATACAGATGACCTTGATGATGAGCCGGATGACCTTCTTGATGATGATGAGAGCATCACGGTTGATGACTTGATTGAACATTTTCCTGATGAACATACAAAGGATGATGAAGATAAATCCAAGAAGAAAGCAAAGCATGGGTCTGATCCCGATGCTGACGATGACGATGAATCGCTTGATGAGGATGAAGAGGAAGATGATTCCATAAAGAGTGACTGGACCGCCTTGAGTACTGATGATGATTCAGTAGGGGGCGGTGAACGGTTTGTTGACATCTCCAGCCTGGAAGAGCGGGATGGGGACAGCGATCATAGCAGGCACAATACAATCCTCGGTACCGATAAGAGCGATACCAGTGGTGATGATCCGATACGCTTGTATCTCAGGGAGATTGGAAGGGAGAACCTTCTGACCGCTGAACAAGAGGTTGAGCTGAGCAAGAAGATGGAAGACGGAGCCTTGATCATCAAGGAAGTCATTCAGGAAAGCGGTGTCATGATCACCCGCTTCTATGAAATCTTCAAGACACTCAACCTGAAAATCGAGGGACAGGAAGAAGAGTACAACGCTAAGGACTATAAGGAACTTGTTACAGTACAGAAGCGATTCAACCAGTACTACAAGGAGCCCTTGAAGGAAGTTCAGGCCGGGCTTAAGAACTATATGGGCAAGAAGGAGCAGATGATCAGCACAGGCGAGGATGTCTTGCGTGATGAGGGACTCCTGAAATCGAGGAAGACCCTGCTCAAGAAGCTCGGAAAGATTGATCTGCAGCCTGAGGAAATTACCTCCTTCACCCATGACTTCATTGATGCAGAGAACAGGATTCGCTCATACAAAGAGAAGAAGCAGCAACTGGAAAACAAGTTGCATATAACCAATCCCAAGGAGCTTCGTCAACTTGGCCGTGACCTAGCAACCCAGGGCAAGAGTGCCATCATCGAGGAAGAGCTCCATCTCAGCAGTGATACGATCAAGGACCTGATCAGGGACTTGCAGCTCACTGAAAAGGACCTGAAGCAGATAGAGTATCAGTTTGAGGATACCTGTGAGAATATCCTGGTTCATTCCACCAAGATCAAGTATGGTCAGAAGATGATGAAGGATGCGAAGGATAGGTTGATCAGGGCGAACTTGCGTCTGGTTGTCTCCATTGCCAAGAAATATACCAACCGTGGCTTGCACTTCTTTGACTTGGTCCAGGAAGGCAATATTGGATTGATCAAGGCGGTCGAGAAGTTTGAATACCGCAAGGGTTTCAAGTTCTCTACTTATGCTACATGGTGGATCCGCCAGGCAATTACCCGTTCAATCAGTGATCAGGCACGAACCATCAGGGTTCCTGTACATATGATAGAGCAGATAAACAAGGTCGTGCGGGAGTCAAGGATGCTTATGCAGTCCCTGGGTCGTGAACCCACCGATGAGGAAGTGGCTGAGAAGCTGGGCTGGACCGAGATTAAGGTCAAGGCAGTCAAGAATGTTGCCCGTGAACCAATCAGCCTTGAGACTCCTGTTGGTGAAGAGGAAGACTCCTTGCTCAGTGATTTCATTGAGGACAAGGAAGTGGAGAATCCAGCCACACAGACAGCATATGCACTACTGCAGGAACAGCTGAAGGACGTTTTGGCTACACTGCCTGCAAGAGAGCAGGAAGTACTGAAAATGCGATTCGGACTCGATGATGGGTATTCATTGACACTCGAGGAAGTTGGGTTGTATTTTGAGGTGACAAGGGAACGTATCCGCCAGATTGAAGCTAAAGCTTTGAGAAGGCTCAGACATCCCAAGCGAAGTAGGAAATTGAAGGATTTCATTTGAGAGATACAGGGAGAAGATGATGGAAGAAGCAGAAGTATTTGCACGACTCAACCAGCTGCAGGAAGACCTTAGTGACCGGTTTGCGCTTGAGGATGAGATTGTCAAGTTGCCAAGGGATTTGAAGGTCAAGCAGGAACTGCTCGACAAGATTAACCTTGAATATATTGAGGAACATACGAGAAGTGAGGCAGCCAAGGACGATCTGAAAAGCCTTCACATCCAGTATGATGATGCAGTATTGGCTCGTGAAAACTCTGAGAAGCAGATGGAGTTGATCAGTACCCAGCGTGAATTCGAGGCGTTGGAGAAAGAGATCAAGGATGCTGCAGCGAAGGAACAGAGCCTGCTCAAGCAGTTGCATGTGAAAGAGAAGCAGGTCAACGAGTATAGTGAACGCCTTACAGAGAAAGAGCAGTTGATGTCACTCCAGAAACAGGAAGTTGACAGCGAGGCAAGCAAGATTGAAGCTCTGCTCGATGAGAAGAGGAAGGAACTTGATGCACTTGAGAAAAAGTGCCTGAGTTATATTGGTGGAGACATTGATGAAGACCTGTACAACAAGTTCTGCAATATTGTGAAGAACAAGAAAGGAAAGGGGATTGTTCCCATCCATGGATTGGTATGCCAGGGCTGTCATATCGTTCTTCCAAACCAGTTTGTCAATGAGGTCAGGGAAGCAAAGGAAATTGAATTCTGCCCGTACTGCAGTCGTATCCTCTTTTATGAGGAAGCTGAAGGTGCAGAAGAGAAGTTCCGCAAGCATGTTGAAGATGTGGATATCGAGGAAGGCGGTCTTTCCGACTTTGTCGATAGCAGTGAATTCGACGATTTGCTCTAGGTTTTTTTCAAGGTAGGCTAGATGATCGCGGGCGGCTACCAGCCGCTTGAGGAAAGTCCGGGCTCCATAGGACATGACGCCGGGTAACACCCGGGAGCGGTAACGCTATAGAGAGCACCACAGAAAAAATACCGCCGGTTTTCCGGTAAGGGTGAAATGGTGGGGTAAGAGCCCACCGCACCACTGGCAACAGGGGTGGCAGGGTAAGCCTCGTCAGGAGCAAAACCAAGCAGCAGGTGGGTTGTCCGCCCTGAACCTGCGGGTCGGTTGCTAAAGAGCCTTGGCAACAAGGTTCTTGGATAGATGATCATCACAAACAGAACCCGGCTTATTGCTTGCCTTGTTTTATGATAGACAGGAGAACAGAGGATGAAGAAAACACGATTGTGGAAGCTCCTTCTGTTCTCCTTTTTTCTCGTTTTGCTGTTTTCTTCCTGTGTAAAAGATGCATCCTCCTTACAGGAGCTTGCACAGCAAGGTGAATGGGATGCCTTGTATCTTTCAGCAAAAGAGGATTTCAGTGAAACCTACAGAAGCGGTAGCCTCTACTATCTTGCTCTTGCGCAGGCTGAGCGTGGTGATCGGTCATCGGCATTACAGAGCCTTGATCTGTATCAGGAGTTAACAGGAGAGGAAGGAGCCAGTATGGCGGCCCGGAACCTGATGCTAATTCTTGCTGACCGTGAAGGAAATGCAGAGCTTGTTGTTGAGCAAGCCGCGTTCCTTGATGAGGCAGGAGCCCTGGGAACACAGGGAGCGAGAGCCTACTATCAGGCACTGATGGCCCTTGGTCGCTCTCAGGAGGCAGCCATGGTATTCGCCACCTACCTCAGGCAGCAATTGGATGACAGTAAGTATGCACTCTTGCTTCTCGAAGCGGAAGCTCCGCTTGGACAGATACGGGATGCTCTTGGCGAACTGGAAGAGGGGGAAGTGGTGTCTCTGCTTGCGACCATTGCTTCCAGGCTCCCCTCGAAGGCTTGGGCACAGACGCTGGTCCCCCTTGCGCAGGAGTATGAGCAGGCAGACCTGACCCCACAGGAGAGACAGATGCTGTATACATCGTTAGCAACACTTTGTACACAAGCAGATTTCAGGGTTCTGGCCAATAAGTACCAGACCTTGTCAATGGAATGAATACACAGAGAAAGGATTGAGAATGAATATACTTGAGGCATTAGCCGACGATCTGGTAATGGTTGCACAACCAAGCCGATATACTGGTGGAGAATTCCACTATGGTAAGAAGAACATGGATGCTGTGGATTTCCATGCAGCAATCTGTTTCCCCGATCTCTATGAGATAGGGATGAGCAACAATGCGGTGAGAATCCTCTACGATCTTCTGAACAGGATGGACCATGTGCATTGTGACCGGGTTTTTTCCGTTGCCCCTGACTTTGAGGAATTGCTGAGAAAGAAACAGCTTCCACTCTATACCCTTGATCTGCACAAGCCATTGCATGAGTTGGATTTGTTGGGTATATCAATCGGGTATGAATTATGTGCCACCAATGTACTCCAGGTATTGGAACTTGGACAAATTCCTCTCAGGAGCAAGGACCGCGGGGATGAGCATCCCATTGTCATTCTTGGAGGCCCTGCAGTAACCAATCCACTGCCATTCTCACCGTTTGTTGACTTTGTTTTCATCGGTGAGGCTGAGGGTGGCTTGGAACAGGTGGTCCAGACCATGAGAAAAGCCAGGGAGCAGGGCTATGGAAGAGTGGAAACACTCAAGATGCTCCAGGAGTTCCCGTTCCTTTGGTCACCAGAGAAGAAGCGATCCTTGCGATTCATTGATGATTCCTTTGGCCTTAAGCGTGATGCCCGATACCAGCACTATGTGGTTCCATCGTTCAAGGTAGCCCAGGATAATGGTGTTGTGGAGATCATGAGAGGATGTCCCAATGGCTGTCGCTTCTGTCATGCAGGACAATACTACAAACCATATAGGCAGAAACTCTATGAAACCATCAAGGAAGAGGTAACCCAGTATGTCGATACGTTGGGATACCGGGAGGTAACCCTTAGCTCCCTCTCCAGTGGGGACCATCCCTATATCAAGGAGATGATCGAGACACTGAATGCAGAGTTTGCTTCCAAGCATGTCTCCTTTGCCCTGCCCAGCTTGAAGGTCAACTCCTTCTCCCTGGGAATTCTGGAGCAATTGAGTGAGGTTCGTAAGAGTGGGCTGACCTTTGCCATTGAGACACCCAAGGAGTCATGGCAGCTTGCCATGAACAAGCCTGTCCCCTTGGAACAGGTTATTGGTATTGCAAAGGAGGCGAAGAGCAGAGGATGGAAGTTGGCAAAATTCTACTTCATGATCGGGCTTCCTGTGGTCGACCGAGAGGAAGAGAACCAGGCAATTGTGGACTATCTTGGGGCAATCTGGGATGAGACCCATATTCGGATGAATATCAATGTTGGTACATTCATCCCCAAGCCTCATACGCCATTCCAGTGGTGTGCACAGCTTACCCCTGATCAAAGCTACCAGCAGCTGAGCCAGTTGAAGAAAATGATCAATGAGCGGATCAAGGGATGCAAGGTAAGTTACCACGAACCGAGCGTCAGTTATCTTGAGGGTCTGATCAGCAGGGGAGATGCACGGTATGCAGATGTAATAGAGAAGGCTTACCAGAAAGGTTGCCGCCTGGATGCATGGAATGAGTACCTCCAGTATGATCTTTGGAAAGAGGCCATTGCTGAAGCTCCCTACAATCCAGAGGAAGCCATTTTCAAGGACTATGATGTTGAAGAGGAGTTGCCCTGGGATTCTGTTTCCCTGCGTGTAGGAAAGAAATTTCTCAAGGAAGAGTGGGACAGGGCAAAGAACTTGCTCCTGAGTGATCGTTGCTACGATGTCTGTGAACATCAGTGTGGTGCATGCTCAACTGCCCATCAGGTAGTGGATGTAATCCACAAGGATCCCTTCTTTGAGAAAAAGAAAGATGAGAAACCTGTAGAAACTGCCCCCCCTCAACCAGTTCAAGCCGATACCGTACAGACGGTGATTCGCTATTCCAGGTATGGCTCTGCGCTCTATGTAAGCCATATCAATGCAATGAGAAACTTTGAGATGGCATTCCAGCGCTCAGCGCTTGAAGTGCAGTTCACCCAAGGATTCAATCCCAAGCCAAAGCTTGAGTTTGTGAACCCGCTTTCCATTGGAATTGCTGGTGAAGAAGAGGTAATGCTCGCTGAATTGGTGGACGACGGAACGTTGGATGAGGAAAAGGTGAGGGGTGAGTTGCAACAAACCCTTAACGAAGGATACACAATCCTGGATGTATTATTCCTGAAGGGACCGAAAAAGCAGACGCTTGCCAAGCATCTGAAAGGAAGCTTGTTCAGCATTGATACCAAAGGTGAGGAACCCTATTCAGAGATCTTGGAGAAACGCTTGCAGGCATCTGATACTTCCCTGGAAATAACCAAGGGAAAGGCACCTCACCAATACATGGTTCGTATTACCGGGGAACGCAACCTGATCAAATTGCTCTTTGGCCTGATGTTGACAAGTTCCTGATAGCAAGCAAGCTTACGATCAAGCGAGAGAAGCTCTTTGCAGGATCTTGGGACACTGGATATATAGCGTATTTGCGATCAATCCAATAGTTGTTCGGTTCTTCTCAGGCAATCGTGTGGCCCCACCATCATCAGGATATCTCCGGCGACCATTCGTTCAAGCGGTCCCGGGGATAGGTTGATCACCCCGTCCCTACGGATGGCTACGATGGTGGCACCGGTTTCTTGCCAGAAACGCAGCTCCCCCAGGTTTTTTCCGATAGCCTTGCTCTTCTCAGCTATGGTGTATTCGTAGAGGGGGAATGGATTCGATTCCCGGAATCGGTTGTTCATGGTAAATAGTTGTTTTGCTGTGGAATATAGTTCTCGATTCAGGGTTTCCTGTTCCTCCAGGATAGCCTTCATCCTATGCAGTAAGGAACGGCCTTCGTCATGTTTCTGGTGTTTCTTGATATAAGTCTTTGCTTTCTCTGTGCTGAGTACACGAACACCGCTGTTGTGCATGACATGAACCACCTCGAGCTCCTCCAGGAGGGCAAAGGCTCTTCTAATGGTCTCAGGGGATACCCCGTATTCACTTGACATGAGCGAACGGCCAGAGAGGCGAGTCCCTTCATCGATCTCATTATTGGCGATTCTCTTTGCGATATCATAGGCGATTCGCTCGTAGATGGCTCCGCCTTCTTTTTTTCGTTCTCTCTTTGTACGAGTGTTCTTATCTGCTGCACTATCCATACGCCATTCCTTCTAGCGGGTTTCCTCGCTCTTGACCTCCTGCCATAGCTGATCCATCTCTTCAAGATGATCCTGGTCCAATGGTACGTCCTTCTGCTTTGCCAATTGGTAGAGCGCATTGAAACGCTTGCGCATCTTATTGTTTGAACGATGCAAGGCAACCGAGGGATTGTAGCCCAGAAATCGGGTAAGGTTGACGGTGGCGAACAGTAGATCTCCCAGCTCCATTTCCAAGTCCTCATCCGTATCATCCTGATGGTTTTTTGCCTGCAGTACTTCGCTGAGTTCTTCTTCTACCTTTTCTATAACTCCATCTACATGTGGCCAGTCAAACCCGACCTTCCGGATTTTTTTCTGGATCTCATTGGCCATTTCAAGAGGGGGGAGGGAGGAGGGCACCCTGCTGAAAAAATCATCATCCTTGCTCTGTTTGCCTTCAACATTGGTCTTGATGGAGTTCCAGAGGTCAATGACTTCACCAGAGGAACTGACTTCAGCAGTGGAGAATACATGGGGGTGTCTTCTGATGAGCTTTTCACAGACATCATTGAGTGCCTGGACAACAGAAAACCCATCCTGTTCCTCTTGGATTTCCAGCAACATCATTGCATTGAGCAACACGTCGCCCAGTTCCTCTCTCTGTCCTGTTATGTCTTGTTTGATAACCTCATCGATATACTCATAAGTCTCATCAAGTAGGTTCTCCGCAACACTTTTTGAAGTTTGTTCCCTGTCCCATGGACATCCATCCTTGCTTCTGAGCAAGGTGACAATGGTATGCAGCTGCATCAGAGCGTCTTGCAGTGAGTCTTTCTTTTTGAAGGTGAAGTCAATCATATACATAAGTATAACGATTTCTGGCAATCTTGAGAACAGATAGACCAAAGTGGTTGACTTGTAGTGTATACTGTATATACTGTATATAAACAGAAAGGAGAGAAATGCTTTGGACATCATTCTTTCGAATGCTAACCCCGATCCCATCTATGCACAAATTGCAGAACAGATACGTTCTCAGATTGTTTCTGGGGTCTTGAAGGAGGGTTCGTTGCTTCCATCCATCAGGGTGTTGGCAAAGGAACTGAGGATCAGCGTCATCACCACAAAACGTGCGTATGATGAATTGGAGAAGGAAAGATATATTCAGACCATTGCTGCAAAGGGAAGCTATGTAGCTTTTCGTAATCATGAGCAGATCAAGGAAGAGTACTTAAGAAAGATTGAGGAGCATATGAGGGCAATCATGTTGCTCGCAGATTTCTTGGGTCTCGGGGAAGATGAACTTGGAATGATGTATGAATTATTGAGGCGGGGAGATGCTTAAGATGGAACAGGCTATCATATGCAGGGATTTAAAAAAACAACTGGGAAATTTCACCCTTGACTATCAGGAATTCTCTGTTGCACAGGGTACGGTGCATGGTCTTATAGGCGCAAATGGGAGTGGCAAGACCACTACGCTCAAGCTTCTGCTTGGATTATTGCGCCAGGATGTAGGAGAAGTTTCGGTTCTTGGAAGTACGTATATTGGAATGGATGCCAATGCAAGGAATTACATAGGATTCATGGTGGAAGATGCAGGCATTCCCAGCATGCTGAACCCTCTTGAATTGGGACGGGTGCTTCAAGGGCTTTACACAGACTGGGATGCTTCTTATTACCAAGAGCTCCTGAGACAATTCCATCTTGACTCAAAAAAGCCCTATAGGAAGTGTTCAAGGGGCATGAAGGTAAAGATGCAACTGGCTGTTGCTCTGAGTCATCACTCAAAGCTCCTGATCCTTGATGAGCCGACCAGTGGACTGGATCCTTTGAGTAGGGATGAGATCATAACGTTGCTCTCCCGTTATAGTGAAGATGAGGATCATACGATCCTTATCAGCAGTCACATTACCAGTGATCTGGAAAAGCTCTGCGATTATGTGACATTCCTGGAAGACGGGAAGATTCGCTTATCCAGTGAGAAAGATGAACTGCTTGAACGGTATAGATTGGTACAGATCCCTTCCACAAGGATTGCTGATATTGAACCCAATGCGATAAAGGGTAGGAGAGATGGCCAGTTTCAGAGTGAATTCCTGATGAGGAGTGAGGATGTTCCTCAATTTGGTGAGGTCCAACGTGTCACCCTGGAGCAAATCATCATCATGCTATCCAAGGGAGGAGACTGGTCATGAAATCAGTATTAATGTTGATGTTGAAAGATTGGTATGTATTGAAGAAGCGCTCAGGTATTACCTTGTTCATTATTCTCTTTTTTGCAGTATTTGCTGGGTTGCAGGGTGGGTTCCTCTATACGGCAATGTGTACCATGATGATGATAATGCTCACCCTTACCACATTTGCATACGACCAGAGTGATGGTTGGGAAGCGTATGTCTCTGCACTTCCTGTTTCCAGAAAGGCGGTGGTTCAGAGCAAATATCTGTTTGGACTTCTTACGGTTGCCGGTTCTATTCTGTTGGTGCTGGCCTCCACTGTTGTTTTCAAGGGATTTGAGGTTGAGATATTACTCAATGCATTGGCTGTTCAGTTTTTTCTTGGGCTATTTTTCCTTTCCCTGAATTATCCCCTTATTCTCAAATTCGGTTTCGAGAAGAGCAGGGTGTGGTACATTCTGATCACGTTTCTCATCGTGGGAGCTGGGTCAGCACTCACCACTGTTGCTTCAAAAGCAGCACCCCAGAATACGGCATCTGTTACCTTAATCGCAGGAATATTGGTATTCAGCTTATTGGTAATTAGTTACTTTATTTCACTCAGGATCATAAATCGCAAGGAATTTATCGAAATTTGACTATGAAATAGTAGTAAAAACCGGACAACATATGGTACTACAAAGCAAAGGAAGGCTGCCATGTGTGGAATAGTCGGATATATCGGTAATGAGGTTTCTTCACCAATCTTGCTTGAGGCCCTGAGAAGACTTGAGTACAGGGGCTATGATTCTGCAGGTATTGCTGTCATTTCCAAGGAACGAAACCTGCAAGTCAGGAAGATCAAGGGAAGGTTATCCAATCTTGAACTACTGGTCGAACAGAATCCTGTTGAGGGTAGCTGTGGAATTGGGCATACACGATGGGCAACCCACGGGGAGCCTAGTGATTTGAACAGCCATCCACACACTGATGTTTCCCAGAGTATTGCCGTGGTGCATAACGGTATCATAGAGAACCACAGCCAGCTACGTACCTGGCTCGAAAAACACCAGGTGTCTTTTTCCAGCCAGACCGACAGTGAGGTCATAGCACACTTGATCGACTTCCACTACAACGGTGACCTCTTGCTTGCAGTAAGAGAGTCTGTGGCGCGTCTGGAGGGATCCTATGCAATTGCCGTGGTCTGTGCAGACCAACCGGATATCCTGGTGGTTGCAAGAAAGGACAGCCCGCTGGTGATCGGTAGGTCAGAAGGAGCAACCCTGATTGCAAGTGATGTCCCTCCATTGCTTTCTCATACCAGGGAGGTCCAGTATCTGAACGATCTGGAGGTTGCTGTTCTCTCCAAGGATTCAGTACATATCTATAATCTTGAGGGGGAAGAACTTTCCCGTCCATGTGAGATCATCGATTGGGACATGGAAGCAGCTGAGAAGTGCGGCTATGAGCATTTCATGCTCAAGGAGATATGCGAGCAACCAAAGGCACTTGGTGATACGCTCAGGCCAAAGCTTGACAAGCAGGGAAAGCTGTCATTCCCAGTGGATATTGAATCACTCATAAAGGATGCCAGCCATCTCCTGATCACTGGTTGTGGTACTGCCTACCATGCTGCAATGGTTGCTTCCTATGTCATTGAACAGGTTGCCGCCATCCCTGTTGAGGTGGTGATCGCTAGTGAACTCCGTTACAAGCGACACATCCGAAAAGAAGGGGAAATATGCATCCTTATCAGCCAGAGCGGGGAAACTGCCGATACAATCGCGGCACTCAGGATGCTGAAGAATCTTGGAATACCGACTTTGGCGATAACCAACGTGGTTGGTTGTACACTCAGCCGTGAGGCGGACAAGGTACTGTATACCAATGCCGGGCCTGAGATAGCCGTTGCATCGACCAAGGCTTTCACAACCCAGTTGCTCAGTCTGTTCTCCTTGGCCACCTTGTTGGCGAAAGCTGATCAGTCAGCGTTGCTGGAGGCTCTGCAGCAGCTTCCCAGCCAAGCACAGCGGTTGCTCGACAGACAGGAGGACATCCAGAGATTTGCGGCAAACCAATTCAACAAGACCAAGGTGTTCTTTATGGGGAGGCTGGTCGATTATGCCATCAGCCTTGAGAGTGCCCTTAAACTGAAGGAGATAAGCTATACGCACAGTGAGGCGTTTGCTGCAGGAGAGCTCAAGCATGGACCTATTGCGCTCGTCGACACATCCACATTGGTGGTGGCTCTCTGTACCCAGCCTTCTTTGTTTGCAAAAATGGATTCCAATATCAAGGAAGTGAAGGCGAGGGGAGCAACAGCACTGGTTATTACCTTCGAGCAAGTCCACACGTTCGATGAAACGGCTGATACGATATTTCGTATTCCCCAGACACACCCTCTGTTCAGTCCCATTCTCTCGGTAATGGTAAGTCAGCTGTATGCCTATTACTGTTCAGTACAGAAGGGAAATGATCCTGACAAACCAAGGAACCTGGCAAAATCGGTTACCGTAGAGTAACTGGTATTTCCAGAGATTTTACGTATTCATCTACTCGTTTCTTGACTTGTACTTTTACATGCCTCACCATGTAATGGATTACATGAACTGGAATAAGTATTGAACTGTTCCAGTAAGGAGGCAGAGAAAGTGAAAGCGCTGAAGATTATTGTATTGGTACTACTGTCTGTGGTAGTCATCGTATACGGTATGGCATTCATGGTGTATCGCGGTGTGAACAATACCTTGCTCAACCAAGAATACTATCATACGGTTGTCAGTGACAATGAAATTCCCGCATTGGTGCATGATGAGATCGCCAACATGATCCCTGATATCGTCCGCGATGGTCTGACCGGCGGAAAGAACATCACAGATCCTGTACAGAAAGCCGGTGTTGATGCACAGGTGGAATTGCTCAGCGGTGCGATCATCGATGCCCTGGGTGTGGACTGGATCGAGGATCAGGCAATTATGGTCACTGACGATGTGGTGAACAGCCTCACTGGAGAGACCGGGAAACTGACAGCGGTCATCGATATGGTACCAAGGCTTGAAGAAATCGAACAGAATATCGCCAAGGGCTTGGAGCAATACTCCGATGCAGAGTTGATGGCTATGTTCGGGGCTCCCAAGGCCTACATCCCCGTAATAGCTGAACAGATTGTCGGCGAGCTTGGTCTGCCGGAAACTCTGGTTATTGATGACCTGGTAAGCGACATGGCGCCGGGAACCATCACCATGGTCAGGGGATATCTTTCACTCATGAGCACCTGGCTGGGGTTGCTTGTCATGATAATCGTTTTCCTGGTATTCCTGATTCTCTGTATTCTTCTGTTGCAGAGAAGCACCGGTTTGCAATGGTTCGGGATAACCACAGCGCTGAGCGGTGCATTGTTCCTTATCGTTAAATCGATGTATTCAAGCCTGGATAGAATTGGGAGTCTTGCAGGTATCGATTTTGGATCGCTCCCAGTTCCAGCCGATACCATTGAAAACATTGTGAAGTACACGTTCTCCCAAATGAACAAGACAGCCATTGTCCTGATCGTTGTCGGGCTTGTATTCTTCGCTGTTGGTCTTGTGATGCCGAAGAAACAGGAACAAGCATAGTTCAAATGATTTGAAACCATGTTTTTATGTATGCTACGGGTATGTGGGAATATCCGTAGCATATTCTTTGCATTCATGGATAGGATATCTGCATATTGGGTTGAATAATCTCTGGAATGTTTCTAGTTAACAGAATATATATTATTAACGAAAGATGATTATATAGTCATGCTGGCAATGGGGTACATAATCCCTATTATTCACGAAAATGTAAAAAGCACCTATATAAAGAGGGGGAAAGAATGAGAACCAGAAGTTTTGGAAATCCTGTGAGAGTACAGACACTAAAGAGAATGGCAACATTTGCTTCATGTGTACCAGCAGGCTTTGCCTTGGAAAAAATGACTAAATGTTATAGGCAAGTACTCAATCAATATGCAGGTGAAACTACAAAACGGATTAACATGTTTTCACTACTCACCTCAAAGCAAATATTGAAAGAAGCACATACAGAAGGATTGATTACAGATGACCAAATGGCATTAGCACTAATAGAGTTGGAAAACTCAAAAGGTAAAAAGGTGTATCTGAATACATACCAGTTAGAAGGATTCACTAGAAGATGTCCTGTCGATTGTCCATGGAAAAGCCTTGGTGACAGAACAAGGTGTAAGGCTGGTTATGAAGTTCGAGCAATATCGATGTTGATGTATCACAAAGTAAGATGTGGGTATGAGAATTACTTAAACTCACGTGTAGCTCAATTACAAAGCACGACGGAACAAAGTTCCTAGGTGCCATGCGAAGCCTGTAAAGGCTGAGCATAAAAAAGAGAGTGCAGACGTTGGAGCGTCTCACTCTCGGGTAACTCAATCAACTAGCGTGTATCAGGAGTTTACGTGTATAAAGATAATCTAGCTTACAGTGAAAATCAAGAGGGGGACTTGCTCCCCAGCGTGGAAAGGGTCGTAGACCCTGCTTGTCGTATTAACCATATCGTCACAAAAGAAGAAAATTATGAAGGTGATTTTCTGCATGATATGGATAATACGGTTGGGGTATCATTCGATGAATTCTTTGAAAAAGAAAAAGGTTATCCTCTGGATTTTGTAACTGATGAAGATATAAGGCCGTCCATTCTGAAATGGGAAAGGCGTAAAGAAATATATTCTTATGTCAAGCAAGGGGACTTGCTGGAAATGAACGTAAGTTATTACGTTCCCACAGACGAAAAAGTGGAATTTTGGGAAAGAAAGAAAAAGAATAAGTATGGATACAAGAGAGGGGAAAACTCTCTTGAAATGTCGAAGTCCAGCGCATGGCGTTTGAAGCAAGTATTGCTGAAAACTGATTTAAGGAGTTTTACAAAAAAACAAATGTTGTTTGTAACACTCACCTTTCCTAATCCTGTGGAAAATTTGGCATTGGCTCAAAATGCCTTACGTGTATTTAATCAATACGTCAAAAGAAAACATGGTGTGGGTAGTGTTTGGAAACAAGAGTTTCAGAAAAACACTGCTGTTCATTATCACTTGTTCCAAGTTTTTCCCAACTCTGAAATAGAGTTAGGTGATTACTGGATTAGGCAAGCTGATGGTACCCTCGTACCTTGGGAGCGTGGGGAGAATGGAAAAAAAGGCCATCAGAAAAATAACAGCAAAGCTGTTAAGGGGTACCGGTACCAGTTACAAGAAGAATGGACAAAATTGCTGACTAAATATTTCCCAGAAATGGGAGAAGAAGAAAAGAAGCTATTTAATGCTTCTATTCAAGCCGATTATGTCAAGAATAAAAGTGCAATCGCTACATATTTTGCAGAATATGCCACAAAGGACAAGTCACATCAGAACATAGTACCAGAAGGGATAAAAAATCATGGTCGCTGGTGGGGAGAGACAAATTTTAAACAGTTTAGGGCAAAAGTATACGAAGGTAATCTGTCATATGAAGAATATGAAGAATTGCAAGCCGATGTTGCAAAGGCCTTAGGAAAAGAAGAGTACAACGGGGAAAATAGAAAACACTATGCGCTTTTGGATAATAAGACAAAAGAAGTATTTAAGAAGGTAGAAGAAAAAAATCATTATGTGATACATGCAACAAGTAAAACTAGTTCATACATGCAATCAAGGGTTAATCGTGCAGTTGAAATAATGGATTTGTTCAAAAACTGCAATGAAAGGCTGAAAGAATATAACCAACTGATGGAAAGCAATTACATAAGGGACAAGCTAGAAAAGCGATTGGATATAACAAGAAAAGAGAAAAAGCCGATGTTGGAAGTAATAGCAATGACAGAAAAAGAAAAAAGAGTGTTTGAAATAAATAAAGGATTCGGAGAATCCGATTTATATACGGCGTGTAAAATCGCCATCGATGAAGAAGCAACGAGGAAGGTGCAAAAATGAGCGATTGGAAAGAAGTATCAGTAGGTGTAATCATGTTCAGAAAGGCAGTAAATGAGGAAAACTACAGTACAGAAAGTTGGTGCGAAATGCTAGGTTTGAGTCGGTCAAACTATTATAAGATATTGAAAGGGCAATTGCTCCCCTCCCCTGCTGTGCAGATGAAACTAAATATAATATTAGGCTTGGTCAATGACTGGCTACCCAATGAATTACAGTATGCAAATGAAGAAATGTTGGAAAAAAGGCAACTGTAAGAATCTCAAAAAATGAGACAGTAAAAAAAACGGTGATAGATTACTCCATGAAAACACTAGCGTGTATCAAGGAGTAATTTTTATATGGCAATGAAGAAGAATTTTTTCGGTATCGATATCAAGAAAGATGCTGATGCAATGTTGATGGGTGCAGGCGCAATGTTTGGCGCTCTCTGTATTCCCAAGGTAGGGGATTTTATCCAGAAAGGAGTAGACAAGGTTAAGTCACTCATTGGGAGGGTCCTCTAATGCTCAAGAGAATCATGAATTTTGCAGGCGGTGCAGGTTCTATTGCAGAAACAGCACAACTTACCAGTTTTTCCCCAGATACCTTGATTTTTGAGGTAGCAGGGCTTCCGGTGTTCCCAGTCGATGCAGAGGGCGTAGTAAATCCGTCCGGTGCTATCATGGAAAGTGACTTGGGAAAGCTCAAGGTAAATGCCTATCTCAAGAATGAGCTTGGGGATGATATCCAGCTTATCAACAATGTTCCCTTGGCTTTTCTGCTCATGCTCTCCGATTATCAGGGCGCAAGCGCTGTAACCTCCACCTATGAGATTGAGGGAAAAGAGGTAGCTGGCATGTTTGCAGATGGAAAGCATTTTGCGCTTCCACTGGGTGACATTGTTTTGCAGGGAGATGATATCTTGACCATTTCCATTACTGGAACCGTAAAAAGTGCAGACTGGAATATCAAGGTATGGGCCGGTGATGAAGTGACCCTAGCACAGGAACTGTTGCTTACGTACCAGTATGTAAAGGGTCTGGATTCCCAGTCTTTCAGTTTCAGAAATTCGCATGAGGTTTATTCCTATGGAATTACTGACAGTGAAAGTACTATCCATGATTACTTTGGTACCGAGCCAATTGATTATGCAGGTCAGATTGCAAAGGCTCTATGTGATGGTCGCTATGAGCATGTTGGAAGCAATGCAAAAGTACCATTTGCAAAAATCTGGAATGACTTCACGAATTGGGCGCAGGACATCAGTTTTACTACCATCAGTGATATGTATTACTTGGTCGTAGGTCGTGCATTTGCACCAGAGAGAAGTGTCAGAGTAACCAAGGATATCAGAAACGTTTCGGCTTTCCGGTCTGCAATCATTGCAGATGATAAGGACAAGGCAAAAGCTCTCGGCTTCGTGAGGTAGTTGGCAACTGGGGAAGTTCGGTTTCAACTGATCTTCCCCAGTTACCCAACAGCAAGGGGGGAATATGTCTTGGTTTAAGAAAGTCGGTAACAGTATTTGGAATGCAACAAAGAAGGCTACAAGTACTATTACAAACGTGATTAAAAGCGATGCTGTACAGGCGGTTGCCGGTATGGTTGGTTTGGGTGGCGTGGCAACCGTAGCTGAAAAGGTTGCAACAAGTGCAAATGAGGCGGTCAATAAACCGACTAAATCAGTAGTTCAGCCGGTAGTAGAAGTAGTTGAGTCAAAGCCGGTAATTCAGACAGTGGCAAGCGTAGTTGAAAAGCCTGTGCAGGCAGTATCAACGGTGCAGGAGACTGTAAGGAAAGAAGTAGCGGTAGCTGAAAGCAATGTAAGCGTACAGGCCGAAAAAAAGGATTACATGCCAATGTTGTTGGCTGGTGGTTTTGGACTCGGTTTGTTGGCAGTAATGAGGAAATAAGAAAATGGCAAAAAGCAAGTTAATGCATATCAAGTTGGACAAGAGGGATAATGTCGGGCACTTTTTCGGTAGAGATAAATCCGGCGTGGTTGCCCTTAGGCAGGGCAAGGATAAAAAGTCAGAGTATGGGACTTTCAAAGGTTTTATAAAGGGTCGTTTCTATAACGTCATTCTCAAACTGGAAGAAAAGCAAAACAAGGAAGGAAAGACCTATAAGGTCGGTTCTAATAAGGGATTTGGCATGAGCTTCTACGATGATGCAGAAGGTTATACCCATATGACCCTGTATAGCTCCTTCAATGAGAAAAAGCCCAGCAAGAAGCCATACCGACAATACAATAGAAGTATGCAGGCAGGCCGGTCTAGATACGGACAAAGTAAAGGGGCTTTCTGATGGCATATTATAGGCAGGCCTATGCACAAAAGAGCCGATATAATCGGTCAAGTAGTCTAAGGAAAATAGCAGAAAAGCATATTAGAAGTTATCCAGTAGGAACCGAGTCTGGTTTTTACATTGGTGGGACAATGGTAAAGATATTTCCCAGAAGTAGCCTTGTCCAGTTTAGAGAACCGTATAAGACAACTGTAAAAATCTTTATGAAAGAAAAGCAGGGGAATTATGGTCGGTATTTTTATGGCAAGGCCGGAAAATATGTAGTGTATATCAACCCTTATGTAAAGGGTGAATATACAATCAAAGTATATGAGCAAGAAAGAAGTAACGCAAAGTATAGGAGAATTCCGTCATGGTAGGGCTCGTTTCAAAATTGGTAAAGCTTTTCAATGGTGTGACAAAGAATGTCACACTTAATGAAGCAATTAAAGACAGTACCGGTGTAATTGATTTGACTGGCAAGCTGGCACAAATTGCCTTGGATTCGCTCGAAGAAAAGAGTAGATAATGCTCATGTTAGGTTGGGCGTTGGTAGGTCTGCTTTGCGTATTGATAATAGCGCTTGTGCTATATGCGTATAGTAGGACTAGGTTAAATATGAGTTTGAAAGTATATGTCAGTGAACGAAAATCTAAACAGTAGTATCATTGGTATCTTTCTGCTCATTGCTGGGTTAATGATTGTGCAGGTATTGCAGGAAGGGAAGAGGAAAAAAGATGTCATTCAAGTACGAAAAATCCTTAAAGATGTTGATATGGCTGATGCTGGTAGCATCGCTGATGCTTACAATAGGTTGCGTACAGACTAGTGATTACTCCCCTCCTCCTGTAATACCTATGCAAATGGAATCGGTGGAAAATCAGCTTTACTTGGAAATCGGACAAGAACGAATACCGGTAAAAAATGAAACAGGGTACTTGGTAATTGATTACCTTGTAAGGCTGAAAGAATGGAGAATTAACGTATATGGTAATTAGTGGTGCAGGGCCGGTTGCAAAGACTGCGGTAAAAGAAAAAGAATCATTGTGGGGTAAATTGCAAAATACTTTTTCAACTGTTGCAAGTTATGTAGCAGGTGCCTATGAGTCAGTCGGTCAAACGGTGACAAAAGTAGTAGATAGTACACAAGAGGTAGTATCTACCGCTGTGGACAAGGTGCAGGAAAAGGCCGGAAATGTTGTGTCCTCTGCAAAGGATGCTGGGACTAGTCTTGTAACGGGAATCAAGTCAACTGCTAATTGGATTAGGTATGTAGTACCGCTAGGATTGTTGACAGTTGGCGTGGTAGCAATAGGAAAATTGAAAGGATAAAAAAAAGGCGGTGCGTTCCCCCAGGTACTTTTCATTTATGAAAAATTCCTAGGGGATATGCTCCATGATCTCTGACTGTAAGGAAGGGTTCATGCAGCATAAGCAAAGCCGGAAAAATAAGGAAATAAAAATGGCAACTAATGTACAGAAATTGATAGCTTCGGCCGGAGGTCGATACATGACTATTACACCTGCAAGCGTAGGTGTAACGTCAACTGATTGTATGCTTGTGGCTCTCGATGGCGAAACGGTACTTTATCGTTTTCCGGTAGGTGCAGAAGCTCAAGAAGTCGATTTGGAACTAATCGGAGATTGTTTTTTCATTTGTGCTGAACAAGAATATAGTTATAGTCGTTCTGCAACTTCAAACGTTGCAGTAGGCGGAGATTTGTCAATCGCCGGAACTCTCAAAATGATACTTTTGGAGCTAAAAAAAAAATTAGCTAACATCAATCTAGCGTTGGCAGGCTTTAAGAATGTATCTGATGCGCAAGCGGTAGAAATTGAAGCCTTGGAAACAAGGGCTGGTGAAATAGAAGATGATATAGCAAGTATCCAGAATGGCATAGTAGCACTAGAAACGCTTACTAGCGGTCAAGGTATCAGCATTGCAGAAAATGCAAGTGCTATCAGTGCCTTGGAAGAACTGACAGACGGATACAAGGCAGGGTTACAGACAGAAGTAGACGCACTTGGGGTAACTGTCAGCGGTCATACTACCAGTATTGCAGGCTTGCAGACAGAAGTAGATGCCTTGGAAGAACTGACAGACGGATACAAGGCAGGGTTACAGGCAGAAGTAGACGCACTTGGGGTAACTGTCAGCGGTCATACTACCAGTATTGCAGGCTTGCAGACAGAAGTAGATGCCTTGGAAGTGTTGACCGATGGATACAAGGCAGGTTTGCAGGCAGATGTAGACGCTCTAGGGGTAACGGTTGCAAGTCAAGGTGACGCAATACAAGTACATGAAGAAGAAATAGGCGTCATGGGGGAAATGGTCGGTAACCATATTACATGGATACAGGCATTGCAAAGTGATGTACAGTCTTTGCAGACATTGACAGCTGGCATAAATAGTACAATTCAAACAACTGTAAACACACTAGTAACAGATGTAGATAGTTTGGAAGTACGTTTGACTACATTGGAAAATGAAGATGCAGATGATGATGGTAGACTCGTAATTCTTGAAACTGCAAAGGCAGACTTGACTACAAGAATGGCTACATCAGAAAGTGATATCGACGCTTTGCAGGTTTTAACCTCTGGTCATGCCTTGGAAATTGAAGATTTGCAGACTGACTTGTCAGCATTGCAGGGTACTGTGGAAAATCTCGAGTTGGGTGCTGATGCAGAAGCAACTGCACAAGCGATTAATGACCTAACTGCTAGTGATTCCGCCTTGTCTGTGCGTGTTAGTGCGGTTGAAACAGCGTTGCCGACAAAAGCGCCTGTAAGTCATACTCATGATGATAGGTATTATACAGAAAGTGAGGTAAACACCAAACTAGCTGGAAAGAGTGACGTACATAGCCATCCATATGCACCTAGTAGTCACTCACATAATTATCAAGAACCAGTAAAGTATGGGACATATACAATAAATACATACAATACAATATTAATGTCATCACTTGGTGTTGGTTGTAAAAGCGTAAACAAAGTATCAAAACCAAATGCTAATGAAAGCCAAAATTTAACATTACCAGCAGGTGGAACATATAGCGTAATTGCGATGTCAAAGACAGAAACATTGACGTTGGTAGAAATATATGCAGGTGGAGTAAAATTTCCCCTACCGCAAGGTGAATTTATATTGGAAGTAACGAGGTTAACATAATGGGAAAATGGTTGAAAAGAAATGAAGATGATTATGTAATCATGATTGATGGAAGTTATAACGGTTCGGGCTACAATGTAGTGCCGAAAAGTGTAGACCCATATAACGCATATGACATTGACGAGGTAAGACAGTACTGTCTTGACCATCCGGAAAATGAAGTAGTCTGGGATGATGAATCGGGAAAGTACGTACCGAAAAATTAAGGGCAATTGAGGGAGTTCTAAAAGGGACTCCCCTTTTATTTTCAATAATGGGTACGCTACAAATAGCGATAGACAAATGTCATAAAAGTGTAAAACTGGTAATTGCCCCTACTCTATATCTGGTGTATACTCATAAAGACAAAAAGGTGTTAGTGACAATGTTTGAATGAATATATATTATTCACGAAAATATATGAATTCCGTTTTTGGTTTCGCTCTTACCTTTTTGTTATGGTTTATTTCGATTTAGAGTGTGATATACCCGAGATTCACCAGGTCAGTCCAGTAGATGTTGTTGAAACTTCCCTTGGAGACGTTTACTGCACCATAGATGTGGAGGAACATGCCTGGGGATTGGTCATCAATATGATAGTCTTCAAATGATTCATCTACCTCTTTAATATCTGTCTCAAATGGTTTCCCATTATATCTATAAAGCTTTGGTGAATTATGAATGGTATAAGAGCCAACATCGAAAACCAAGTCCATAGATACCGTTGATCCTGAAACTGCTGTTTGGGTAAGCGTACAATTGAAATCAGGGGATGTGGGGACATCGGCAGTGGCAATATATTCTGGTCCTTGGAATGTAGTTCCAAGAGTATCAGAAAAGCGATACAGCGTTATCTCATTAACCGTGAGCACTGCATCAGAGGTAATCTGCACACCATTAAAATCCCTCTTATATGTGGTATTGAATGCTGTTTTGAAATTTTGAGGATTGTCTGGCGAGTCAGTGATGGTATAGAAAAGCATCAGGGAAGGACCAGAGCCTGGATCAATAAGGCTAAGAGTCCCCAGGCTATCATCAACATCGAGAATTAAAGCAACCTTATCACCGGTGAAGCTTCCAGCAGTAAATACCGTACCAGTACCAAATGTGAATATGGTTGCAATCCCACACGATGAAAGCAGAGTCAGGACAATAAAAAAGACAGACGCAGTAGAAAGAATAGGTATTCTTCTCTTCATGCATCTGCCTCCTTATGGTGTGGGTCTCTAACCTACCCTAACCCGTTTGCTTACAGGAGTGCAAGTCTGTTGGTTGCCAGCTTGGCATACTCGGATGTTGGGAACTGGTCAGCTAGCTGCTGGAACGTTGCCTTTGCCAGCTCGGTGTTACCGGATTTCTCTTGCAGACGAGCCTGCCCGAAAAGAGCCTTAGCTGACTCAGCTGCGGTAAACCCGAACTCATCAATAATCTTGGTGTAGTACTCGAGCGCCAGAGAATCATTTCCGAGCTCTTCAGCTGCTGCTGCAGCATTGGCAAGTGCCAGAGAGCCAAGATAGTTACCATCTGCTTCAGTGTAGACAGAAAGGAAACTGTCAGCTGCCTTCTGGTACTCCTCATCCTGGAATGCCACCATACCCAACAGATACTCTGCCTTTAGACTTGGGTATTTATTTCCCTTGCCTGCAAGCTCTGTCAGACCAGCAACCAGTTCGTCATAGGTCTCCTGGTACGCTTCGTCATCACTTCCCATAGCCTGAAGCTCAACATATGAAGCTTCCAGCTGGTCAATCTCGTTGAATTGTGTCTGCAAATTCTTCTGACTCACTGAAAGCACAATGCCCAGTGTTGCCAGTCCTACAATCACAACTATTGCAACGATGATCAACGCCTTCTTGTTCTTGCCAAGGAAGCGGTTCAAAGATCCTTCGATTCGTTCAGCCAAGGTCAACTCAGCTGTATCCTTAGAATTATTACTCATGGCTCATCTCCGTTATCAAGGGTATATGACACAGGCGGCAGGTATGCCGCCTGTGATTCGGAACACAACCTTAGTTGTCTTCCTTCTCCTTGTCCTCATCCTTGTAACGCATCATTTCTGCCAGGGAGTAGGTATCGTTCTCATTATCCTCATGGATATATTTTGCAATTTCCGACTGCTGAGAGCGTCTTACCATCTCCTTGACGGAGAGTGAGAGCTTCTGGGTCGAAGGATTGCACTCTACAACCATTGCAGTGATGGGATCGCCGACATTGTACTTCTTCAGTACTTCGTCAGTGAACTCCTCATCCGGACCAACCAAGTTGTACTTGCTGATAAGTCCCTCGATATCTCCCATGACCTTCACGAATACGCCAAAGTCTGTGACGTTGGTGATAACACCGCTGATCGTGCTGAACTTGGGATAGTCGTGACGCAAGGTCTGCCAAGGGTTGCCCTCGAGCTGCTTGACACCAAGACGGATACGACGATTGTCCGGTTCAACGCGAATGACCACAACGTCAATCACATCACCTTCACTGCAGAAGGATGCCATGTTCTTGACTTTCTTGGTCCAGGAAATGTCATCAATATGGAGGAATCCATCAATACCCTCTTCCAGGTTGACGAATGCACCACTGTTGGTGATCTTCACAACTGGCTTTGAAAGAGTCATACCGATTGGATAGCGTTCGGAGATAGTATCCCAGGGATTTTCCTCAAGCTGCTTGAGGCCGAGAGAAACACGCTTCTTGTCCAAGTCATACCCAAGAATCTTGGCTTCTACGACATCACCTACATCAAGGACTTCCTTGGGGTTGTTGATGCGCTTGGTCCAGGACAGCTCACTGATGTGTGCAAGTCCTTCGATTCCAGGTTCAATCTCAATGAAAGCACCAAAGGTGGTAATTTTGGTTACCGGAGCCTTGATGGTATCACCGACATTGTATTTCTGCTCGAAGGTTGTCCAAGGATCTTCCTGCATGTGCTTCAAGCTCAGGTTGATCTTCTGGGTCTCCGGGTCGATGTTAATGAGTCTGAGTTGTACGACCTGTCCCTTCTTCACGAAGTCCTTTGGACGGGTAACATGGCCCCAGCTCATGTCGTTGATATGCAAGAGTCCATCGAATCCACCAAGGTCGATGAATGCGCCAAAGGAGGTGAATGACTTCACGACACCTTCAACCACATCGCCGATCTGGACGGTGGAGAAGAATTTCTCTTTATTCTCTTTGATTTTCTGGTCAAGATACTCACGTCTGTTCACAACGCTCTTAAGCTTCGTGCCACCGTGGAACTTGTCGATAATGAAGTAATCAGTGATACCGATCATGGTCTCGGGATCCTCAACTCTCTGGACATCAGCCTTTGAGAGGGGACAGAAACCCTTGTACTCGCCTCCGAGGTCAACCTCAAAGCCACCCTTGATTACCTTTTCAAACTTGCCCAAAACGGGAGATCTGCTTTCTGAAGCAGTCTTCAGTTCATCTGTACGTTCTTTGAAATCGGCACGCTTCTTGGAAACGACGATCTGGCCGCCCTTCCCTTCCTTGGTGATAATGACGACTTTTACCTCATCACCTACTTCAGGAATCGATGCGAATTCGTCACGAGAGATTCTACCCTCGCTCTTATAACCGACATCCACGAATACATACTCGTTGTTTACCTGGACAACAGTACCGGCCACGAGCTGACCGTCTTCGATTCCATCAAGAGATTTAAGATACTCCTCCTGCAGTAAATCCTGCATTCTGGTCTTCTTTTCTTCCATTTCTTGTTCTTCAGCCACTTGATTTCTCCTGATCCTAAATTTACCTATTTACATCGCCCTTGAGCGTAAAAATAGCAGATAACACTTTCTCACAAACTTGTCCTATAGTCAAGTATGAGGTGTCTATGTACAGGGCATCCTCTGCAACTCGTAGTGCACCAACTTCCTTGCCCTTATCAATTTCGTCACGCATCTTGATTTGTCGCAACACAGTCTCGTAGTCTTGTCCGTTTGGATGCTGCTTGAGCCGACGTTCAGCACGAACTTCAGCCTTTGCATCAAAGTAACATTTTAAGTCGGCATCTGGGAAGACCACCGTCGTAATATCTCTCCCCTCAATGACAACATCCATATCCTTTGCAATCCTTCTCAGCTGTTCATTCACATAGCTTCTAAGCGGAGGATATGTTGAAACTTGCGCTACTACTGCGTCAACCTCAGGGGTATGAAGCTTATCCTCAATATCAGTGCCGTTGACACAGATACGGTCATCTTCAATAGAGAGCATATAGTGCTTTGCAGTTTCCAGAACTGCTGGGTAATCCATGGGGTCCTTCCCTTCCTGTACATGCAGGTAGGTGTAGGCCCTGTAGAATGAACCGGAATTGAGATAGTAGAAATTGCAAGTCTTTGCAATCATCTGGGCAATGGAGCTTTTCCCAACTCCAGCTGGTCCGTCTATCGCTACGACCATTACCATCCTCTCCCTGAACTCTTTCTTAGAATATCATTTTCTCCCCTCAAAAGCGCCTTGATCTCGGAGGACGTAACCGTACGATACTGTCCTGGTTTGAGGTCACCCAGTTCAATACAACCAATCCTCATCCTGACAAGCTGCTTCACCTCATACCCAAAGTGGCTGAGAATCTTTCTAATCTCCCGGTTCTTTCCTTCAGTAAGGATGATCCTCACCCATTTCTTGCTGATGATCTCAAAACGTTTGATCGTATAAGGCTGCGGCATATCTATAAGGACTCCCTTACGGGCTTCCTCCAGGTCTTCCCTGCGAACACCAGTGGAGCAACTTACCAGATACTCCTTCTCAATCTCCTCGGAAGGATGCATGATCTTCTGTGCTACATCCCCATCATTGGTGAAGAGAATCAAGCCACTGGAATCCTTGTCCAGGCGACCAATATGGAAGAGAAGATTCTTGTCTGGAATATCAATCAGATCACGTGCATAGTTTTTCTCGTTTGGATCCCAGTTCGTGCACACAAACCCCTTGGGCTTGTGCAAGGCGTAGTAGTAGGTTTTCTCACTTGGTTCCACTAATTGGTCATCAACCATGATGACATCTTCTTCATCGACCTTGGTTCCCAGTTCTGTTACCCGTTTCGTATTGACGGTGACACGCCCACTGGTGATCAGTGTTTCGCAGGATCTGCGGGACCCGCAACCACTCTTTGCCAAATAGACCTGTAATCTAAGCGGATATGATAATTTCATGCTTCTTCTTTCTCCTGTGTTGGTTCTGCTTCAAATCGCAGTCGGTCGATATCGGAGAGCTTGGGTAGTGCGCTGATACTTGCTAGGTTGAATTCGAAAAGGAATTTCCTCGAGGTGCCGTAGAGGCAGGGATGTCCAGGGACATCCTTTCTTCCAATCACCTTGATATATTCACGGTCTCGCAACAAACGGATAATGGTGTCACTGCTTACCCCACGGATGTTGTCTATCTCCCTACGGGTAATCGGTTGGCTGTATGCCACAATGGACAGTGTCTCCAAGGCTGCACGACTAAGGCGTCTGTCGACACGTCTGCCGTAGCAGGAACGAAGTTTATCGTGCAAATCAGAAGAAGGTAGGAATTGGAAGGCACCCTGGCTCTCAGCAAGGTCCAGTCCATGCAGGTATTCACGGTAATGTTCCTGCAGTTCTGTAATGGCATTTCTTGTTGTTTCCTCCGAAAGGGAGGTCATCTTGCTCAATCGTTCCAAACTAACCGGTTCGTTCTCCAAAAAGAGAATGACTTCGACCAACCGGGCCTCGGTACTCAAGAGGGGGCCTTGCTGACTCTCAGCCTTGCCCGCTTGCCTCTTCCTATCCACCACTAACGCTCCTATCACTCATCGTCAAGAATGATCTGCTCATCCTCACTCTCATCATCATACAGAAAAACGCGACCATCGTCAGTAGTTGTGCGGAGATTATCTGCATCTTCCTCAAAAAACCTCTCTTCTTCACCTTCTGAAATGGGTGTCGTGATGATTTCTTCCTCAATTTCCTCGAAATCATCATCGTACATATGTTCAAAATCCTGTTCAAACGCCTCATTGACCTTACGGATGAGAATTGGCCCGAACGGTTCACTCTGAACGAGGGTGATCATCCTGAGCTTACAGGCATCAAGAATTGCCATGAAACTGCAGATAATATGGAGCAGTTGGTCAGCATGGACAATAAGTTGTTCCAAGGTTATATAATCTTGTGTCTCGAACAACTCCTGCATCAAGGCAATTTTTTCATTGACTGTTACCGATTCGTAGACATTGAACACCTTGTTCGGGGTAATAGTGGTCATGAGCCGTGAAAATGTCTTGAGCAAGTCCTGCAAGGATACATCACCAAAGAGTTCCTCATCTCCGAATGGAAGGCGAAACTGATTGCTTTTCCGGGTAATGAACAATTCAGCATTGGTATTGGTGCCAGTAAGCAACTCAGTATATTTCCTGAACTTCTGGTACTCCAACAGACGGTCCACCAGTTCTTGTCTGGGGTCCTGGTACTCTTCATCGAATTCCAGTTCAACAGGGAGCAACATCCTGCTCTTGATATACAGCAGGTCTGCAGCCATCTTGTAGAATTGTGTCAGATCCCCAAGCTCAGTTACCTTCTCTTCCTTGAGATATCCCAAGAACTGTTCAGTGATAAGCGAAATAGGAATGTCATAGATATTGACTTCTGATTTTTGGATGAGGAACAGCAACAAGTCCAATGGACCATCGAAGGTGGGGGTATGGAAAGTAGCCCCCTTTGGCACTTGTTCTTCTTGTACTGTTTGTTCTTGCACAGTGTTCCCCTCTCACCGCGAGTATATCGAACCCCTGCTGAATTGACAACACAGAGGTGGATTGTTCCACCTCTGTGCCCAGCTGTACTCTTTGGGAATTACTTGCTTTCTGAAGCAGTTTCCGTTGCCTCAACAGCATCGGCTTTGGGGAACATCTTTGCCCTGAGGCGATTGTCAAGGTCAGTGGCGATATCAGGGTTGTCCTTGAGGAAGTCCAATGTCCGCTCTCTTCCCTGTCCAATCTTCTCCCCGTTATAGGAGTACCAGGAGCCACTTTTCTCCAGCATTTCGTACTTGAGTGCTGCGTCAAGGATGCTTGCAATATAGCTGATACCTTCACCGAAGAGAAGATCCAGTTCTACCTTCTTGAAAGGAGGAGATACCTTGTTCTTCACTATCTTGATTCGTACTCGGTTTCCAACGATATCATCAGCACTTTTACTGATGGACTCAATCTTGCGAACCTCGAGGCGGACTGAAGAGTAGAACTTCAGGGCATTTCCCCCTGTGGTTGTCTCTGGGTTACCGAACATGATGCCGATCTTCATTCTAATCTGGTTGATGAAAATGATGGTAGTGTGGCTCTTTGAAAGCAGACCGGTAAGCTTGCGCAATGCTTGGCTCATCAGCCGAGCCTGGAGTCCCATGTGGCTATCACCCATATCCCCATCGATTTCTGCTTGTGGGGTAAGGGCAGCAACAGAGTCCACGACAATGATATCCACTGCCCCACTCCGCACCAGGGATTCTGCAATCTCCAGCGCCTGTTCTCCACTGTCTGGTTGACTGATCCAGAGTTCTTCAATATTTACACCCAGTTTCTTCGCATAGCTTGGATCCATAGCATGCTCAGCATCAATGAATGCGGCAATTCCCCCAGCTTTCTGACTCTCTGCAATGGCATGAAGAGCTAGTGTGGTCTTACCACTGCTTTCAGGACCGTAGATCTCTATGACCCTACCCTTTGGGTATCCACCGATACCAAGCGCTTCATCAAGAAGCAAGGACCCGGAAGAAATACTTTCAATATTTCGGTTTTCCTTGTTGTCACCGAGCTTCATCAGGGATCCCTTTCCAAACTGCTTGTCAATCTGGACCCTTGCTGCCTCCAATGCGTCCCGCTTCTGCTTCTGGTCAGTGGGGAATGTCGTATCTTTACTGTTCTTTGCCATGATATGCTCCTCGAATTCTCTGTAACCTTACACTATAAGCACAACACTCTTTATTCTGCTTCAAGCAGGAGGGTGACCGGACCGTCGTTGGTATAGGACACCTTCATGTGTGCTCCAAATTCACCTGAAGAGACTGGGAAACCCAACTGAGCAAACACCTTGAGGGATTGTTCATACAAAGCCTCAGCTTTTTGTGGTGGTGCAGCATCGTTGTAGGATGGTCGGTTTCCCTTGCGTAGATTTGCCAGCAACGTGAACTGACTGACGACCAAGATGGACCCGTGTACATCAGAAAGGCTCTTGTTCATTTTTCCTTGCTCATCGGTAAAAACACGTAGCTTCACAATTTTCTCGCACAACCACGTAAGTTGATCTTCAGTATCATCGTGTCCTATACCCAGATAGACAAGAAGGCCATGGTCGATCTGGCCGGTGATGGTTCCCTCAACAGAAACGCTTGCATCCTGAACACGTTGGATGACCGCCTTCATACCTGTGCTCTTTCCTTTATTGCCTGGATGAATGCAACCCTGTCTGGAGCTCCAAAGAAGGCGCTTCCACATACAGCTATATCTGCTTTTCGCTTAGCAATCTCTCCTACAGTATCCAGATTCACTCCCCCATCTACACTGATAAGGTAGTCATATCCATGTTGTTCCCTCAGTTCAGCGAGTCGTTCAATCTTCTGCAGTGTGGAAATAATGAGACTTTGTCCACCAAAACCAGGATTTACCGTCATGACGAGTATCAAATCGACCATATCAAGGATAGGCTCAATCATGCTAACCGGTGTGGAAGGAATGAGTGAAACGCCAGCCTTACAACCACTTGCTTTTATCATCTGCAAGGTACGATGAAGATGCAGTGATGCTTCACCATGTACAGTGATATAGTCACTTCCACTCTCAGCGAACAGTGAAATATATCGCTCAGGTTTATCAATCATAAGGTGTACATCAAAGACCAAGTCTGAGTGAGGTCTGAGATCTTGGATGAACTTGGGACCGAAGGTGATGTTCGGAACGAAAATACCGTCCATGACATCAAGATGTACCCAATCTGCTTTGCTATCGTTGATGCTCTGTACTTCCTCAGCGGTACGCGAGAAGTCAGCAGACAACATGCTTGGTGCGATTCTTAATGAAGCTGTTTCCATACTCCATTTATAACAGGTAGAGAGAGGTTTTGCAACGACTGCTTCTAGGAAATACTATATATTTGTTAATATGTTTTAAGCACTTTCCTTAAATCAATTGCTAGTTTTTCCAAATCGTGCTATATTATAGAAAAGTAACTATGAATGCAAAACCCGAGCAGGCTATGTCCCGGTCTGCCCGGTTTTATTTACGTCTTAGAATTGGACAAATATGTTTGGAGGAAACCATGGGATTCCAAGAGATTGAGAACTTGCTGAAAGAAGAGCAATGGACGAGAAGCACCGTAACTACCTATACAACAAGCAGCTTCCAGGAACTGGACAAGAACATCAAGGAGATGGACGAAGAACAGAAAACTGAAGCAAAGAGCTTGTGCGACACGCACCTCAGTGAGAAGGAGCGAAACAGCATCATTGCCATGTACATCAGTGGGTCCATCCAATTGGAACGCAGAGGAGCGGATGATTATCTGCAGCTGCTCAGCCTCATTGAGATGTTCATGGAAGCCAAGAAATGGAATATTGTTGAATATCTCTCACAGAAAATTCTCAGCCGAAATGAAAACAAGCATGCGCTTCGCTTGCTTGCTGATTCATATGAACAGATGGGAAAGGAAGAAGAGAAATTCCAGCTTTGGGAACGTTTGGTCAAGGTGGATTACGAAGAAGTCGAGATCGTCCGCCAACTTGCCTCACATGCAAAGCAGAAGGGAAACAAGGATAAAGCCATCTCCTTCTACAAGAAAGGTATCCACAGACTTATCAAGAGAAAGGATGTCTCCTCAGTGAGAGCAATGTTCACTGCCCTTCTTGAATTGGAAGAAGACAACTTCGGTTACTTCATCTCTGTAGCAGACCAGGTGTCTGCTGTGAGCAAGAGCACTGCAGTTGCTTTGTTGCGTGACCTTGAGAATGCAAGCAAGGATGACATTGACCATCAGATCGAATGTCAGAAACAGATGCTTGCCCTTGACCGCGAAGATACCTTTGCCAGGGAAAACTTGATTAAGAGTTACAAGACAAAATACAAGACCCATTCCAGGCTCAAGAGCTGTCTTGAGTCCAGTGCACTGACAAGCAATATCAATCGTGACATTCTCCACAGTATCGAGGATTTCGAAACAAATATTGCGTTCGACAAGGGTACCTTTGTATTCCAGAACAGTACAAACCGAATCGGTAGAATACGGTCAATTGATGAAAGTGATGTCATCGTGGATTTTGCTGGACAGTCAAGCAAGGAAGGCAGCAGGATGTCTACCTCAATGGCTTTCAAGAGCTTGCAGGCACTTCCAAAGAGTCATATCTGGGTGCTCAAGAGCGCATTGCCAAGAGAGAAACTCAGCAAGAAAGTACAGGAGGATATTCCCTGGACACTGAAGACCTTGATGGCCAGCAATGAGGGAAGGATCAACCTGAAAGAGATGAAGAGTGAACTGGTTCCCTCCATCCTTGATGTCAAGGAGTGGACTCCATGGCTCAATCAGGCCAAGAAGGAGTTGATGACCAACCCACTATTCGATCTTTCCAGCAATGATGTGGATACATATCTTCTCCGCTCCACCCCTGTAAGCTATGAAGAGAAACAGCTCCAGGTTTTCAGGAATGAGAAGAATATCTATGACAAGATCAAGAGCCTGAAGGATTTTATTGCTGCAAAGGGAGACGTCGAGAGTGACTTCTTTTTTGAGATGGTGCGGTACTTCAGTGACCTCTTCTTCGAGGAAAATGGTGCCTTTAAGCCGATCGTGGTAGCGAATGACATTACATTCAGTTGTTACTTGTTGCTCGAGGAGTTGGTAAAATATCAGAATATGAACTTTATCAGCTACCCTGATGCGCTGACCTTTGCAATGCTCTATGAGCGCTGTGATAATGTTGAGGCGACCTTTGCTGCAATCAAAGATCCCGAGCTAAAGAAAGCCTTCATCGACCATGTGGTTGAGGAAATTCCTGGCTGGGAGAAAATCCTTGCAGTACTGTTTGACTCTTACCTCACTGGATACATCCCCGATGTCTACAAGCAGAAGAAGAAGTACAGTGCCCTTGCAGGTATTTACCGTAATGCGGTGGAAAACTTCAAGGAAAAAGGGAATACCCTGATCTATCTGCTCAAGAACGGTGATAAGAAGTATTGGGAGAAAGCTGGTATTACTGCTGAGCAGTTGCTATACACCGAATTGCAATTGCTCGACTTCACCAACCGCTGTATCGACAACCGAAAGGATGTACAGGAAAACCGCAAGAACGCAAAGACGCTCATGGGTTTCCTCTTTGATGAACGTGCCGTCCTGAACTTTGTGGCGGCGGGTAACGAAGAAAGGGCCCAGAAGATTTACAGCCTTGTGGCAAATGTATTCAATCTTCCTGGTGGAAAGAAAATTGAGATCAAGCATGCAATCAGCGAGCAGTTCCCCTCATTCAAATTTTTTGATGAAGTGGAGCCGATCAACAAGCAGAGCGTTGTTCCCACCGGTCTTTTCTGTACTCCCAGCAGTCTTGCTGCCAAGAAGAAGGAGATTGATCATATCCAGCATGTGGAACTGCCAGAGGTTGCCAAGGAAATTGGTGAAGCAAGGGAGTTGGGAGATCTTCGAGAGAACAGCGAATACAAGTATGGCAAGGAGAAACAGAGTCTCCTGAACAATACTTTGCGCAGACTTGCCGAAGAGGTCGATCGTGCTACAGTTATTACCAAGGACAAGGTAGACTCTTCTAAAATTGGGTTTGGCACCAAGGTGGTTATGATGGACAACATCAAAGCCGAAGAAGTGGTGTTCACCATCATGGGACCGTGGGAATCCAATCCCAATGAGAATATCATCAACCTTCTGGCCCCATTCGGTAGAGCCTTGCTCAATCATGAGGTCGGAGAGCGATTTACCTTTACCCTCAACGATCAGAATTATGACTTTACGGTCAAATCAATTTCAGTCGTTGATTTCTAGAAAAACCAAGCCCTTGGCAAGATAATTGCTGAGGGCTTTTTCACTCTGTGGTAGTATGGGTACATGCAGGAAAGGTACAGCGTCAATGAACATACTGTCTTGGTAGAATACCCACGACCACAGCTGGTCCGAGACTCCTACGAGAACCTTAATGGTTGGTGGGATTTTGCAATAAGCAACGAAGAGACCAGGCCACAATATTTCCCTCTTAGCATTCTTGTACCCTTCTCACCGGAAACAAAACTCAGTGGATTGCAAACTAAGATTACCCCAAATCTGAGACTCTGGTACCATCGTACACTAACATATACTGCACTCTCTCCCGATTCACGACTCCTGCTGCATTTTGAGGCTGTTGATCATGCATGCGAGGTCTTCCTGAATGGTATTGAGGTTGGATCGCATCAGGGAGGATACCTCCCCTTCTCCTTCGATATTACAGATCTTCTCAAGGAAGAGAACGACTTGTTGGTCAAGGTTGTTGACCCTGGAGACAGTGAGCCGATCATAAGAGGTAAACAGGCATCCAAAGCGTCGGGAATATTCTATCAGGGGCAAAGTGGCATTCACCAGACTGTCTGGATTGAGGAAGTCCCCCGGTTCTATATCAAGAACCTTATCATCACCCCTGACCTTGCACAGCACTGCTGGTATGTCCAGGTTATTCCAAATGATGGGATACATGAGGTTACCATCTCATACCTGGATGGGTATAAACAGTGCAAGGGAATGAGTAACCAACGTCTTTGTTGTCAGGTGGAGAAAGTGCACCCTTGGAGTCCTGAAGATCCATATCTCTACCCCCTCACCGTACAGCTGGGCAGTGATATCGTGACAAGTTATGTTGGGTTGCGTAGCTTTGAGGTGAAGGATGGAAGATTATTGCTCAACGGAAAACCCTATTACCATCACGGAATCCTGGACCAAGGATACTGGCCTCATAGTCTCTATACCGCTCCAAGTGACCAAGCAATCATTGATGATTTGGTCATGGTGAAGAAGTTGGGCTTTAACATGGTCCGTAAACATGCAAAGGTGGAGAGTCGAAGATGGTATTACCATTGTGACCATCTAGGTCTTCTTGTCTGGCAGGATATGGTAAGTGGGGGAAGGCCTCCTATTCAACCCATTATGTCTGCCCCACTCTTTGTGCCTGGTTTCATGGTGAAAGACCACCACTATCGACTGCTGGGCAGTCAGGACATGAAATACCGAGAGATGTTTGCCACTGAGCTTACACAGATGATAGAAACACTCTATAACTGTGTCAGTATTGCCATGTGGGTTGTCTTCAATGAAGGTTGGGGGCAATTCGATGCGAGAAACATGTACTCTCTCGTCAAAGATCTCGATTCAAGTAGAACTATCGATTGTACCAGCGGCTGGTATGACCAGGGCATTGGTGAATTTTCTTCCCGCCATGTATATTTCAAGCAGTACCGCCATAAACCAGACAAACTCGGCAGGGCAATCATTCTCTCAGAATTTGGAGGTTATCTGTATCGGGTTGAAGGGCATGACGATGAAGGAGAAAAATCCTTTGGTTATAAACATCTGCATGATCGTACAGCATTCAATGATGCCTTCTTCAGGCTCTACGAGGAAGAAGTATATCCTGCCAAACAAAAAGGGCTCGCTGCTTCCGTCTATACTCAATTGACTGATGTACAGCAGGAACTCAATGGATTGGTTACATTTGACAGAATGGTGATAAAGCTGGATGAGGTGGTTGCCTTACAGGTTGCTGCCTTGCTGCTTGGAACGGAAGAGTGAGAGTAGCTCCACCTTCAGCAATGCATAGGAGAGGAGCCATACCACAAGAGAGCCAAGAGCAACCAGACTAAGAATCAAAAGGTTTTTCAAGTTTGATCCACTCTGATACCAAGTCATACCGAATGAAGCATAAAGCAAGCAGTACCCAAGTATCGGTATATTTGCGGCTATAGTACGCAGCAATCCACGTCTCAGTCGTGTATCCTTCATCGGATTGTAGAGATCTCTCAGTTTGAAAGACAAGAATCCAAGTAGTGCTACATAGCTTAATCCATTTGCTAGAGCAAGTGATATGATCCCCCACCCCAAGGATATGAAAACCCACATGAGAAGGATGTCCACTATGTTCTGAAAAAAGGTGATCTTGGTCATCAGGGCATAACGGTTTGCACTATAGCCGAGACGTAGCAGCATTGCATACCAGCTGGTGGTTACCATGAACAACAGGAAGGGTCGAAGAGCCAATGCTGTCAGTTGGGCATCTGCAAGCGTGTAATTACCGGTCTGCAACACCACGCTGACACTCTCCTGACTAAGGAAGAACAGAATAATACCACTGGGAAGCAGGAGACTGGTCAGTTGAACAATGCTATGACGGGTATGTTTTTGCATCTCTTGCATCTGGCCCAGGGCATAGGAGCGACTGAGCAACGGAAGACTTACTGCACTGATTGCGTTGAAAAAGACCCCGTAAGGCGTCTGGTAAAAGATTGTTGCATTTGCGAAGGCTGTTACACTCCCTTCGTTCAAGGTGGATGCAAAGTGATAGGTCACCAACTGCGTGAGAACCTGCATTCCCATTCCGAGTACGACCAAGGACCATGCCCCAATGACAGGTTTCAGGGGTGTATCTGCTTGCCTTATTGCTGGTTTTAGTCGATATCCATAGCGTCTGAGCATAAGGTAGGAGTAGGAACCTTGCAGCAGTCCTCCAACCAGAGTAGCCCAAGCCATACTCATTGCCCCAAGGTAAGGAGTGAGATACTGCACCCCAAAGATTACAGAGAGTGAGAAAAGCAAAGGGGAAAGATAGGCATGGAGGAAGTTGTGATGAGATTGCAATACACCATTAAAGATCGCCGCCATGCTGATGGCTGCCAGATAGACCATGAAGAAAGGAAGTAGTTTTGCTCCCAAGGCAACCTGGGCACTGTCAAAGTCACTGATAAGGGAAATGAACTCTTCACCAAAGAAATAGGAGAGCAATACCAAGGGTATAAGAAGAATGGTCTGGTAGGTGCAAAGCAAGCTGAAGAGATGAAGAGAGCTCCGCTTCTTCCCTAATCCAAGTAGGCTGGAAAAAGCAGGAATGAGTGCTGAGTTGACGGCCCCTTCAGCAAAGAGTTTTCGGAAATTGTTGGGGATGTTGAATGTGAAGTTAATCACATCAGCCACCCCACTCGCTCCAAAGACCGAGGAGAGTACACGAGCTTTCACGATCCCGAGCAGCCTGCTTGCAATCGTGCAGAGCATGATGGCAAAACTGCTTTTGGCTGTCTTGCTACTTTGCGTAGAATCTTGCAAGGTATTCCCTTTTAAAGGAAGCAAATCGGTTTTCCCTGATAGCCTGGCGGACACGTTCCATCAGTCGGTAGAAGTAGGTCAGGTTGTGCTCCGTGGCCAGCATGCCTCCAAGCATCTCGCCTGTCTTGATAAGATGATGCATGTAGGCTCTGCTATACTGTGTACATGCCCTGCAGGTACAGCCCTCTTCAAGTGGGCCATGATCGAATTTATGGATTGCCTTCTTGAGTGTAATGACACCGTCATCAGTAAAAATGCCACCATTTCGTGCCATACGGGTTGCAAGAACACAATCGAACATATCAATACCGTTTTCCACTGCTTCCAAGATATAGTCTGGGCTGCCAATACCCATGACGTATCTTGGTTTCTCCTTGGTTACCAATTCAGCAGTATAACCAAGATAGTGGGAGAACTGTTCTCTACTCTCACCTACCGAGAGACCCCCGATGGCTATCCCAGGGAAATCCATTTCATTGAAGAATTCGGCACTCTGCTTGCGCAGATCCTCATAGAAGTTACCCTGGACTATTCCAAATAGGTTCCCCTTGAACTCAGCTCCCAACTTCTCGCGATGTTCAATAGCACGTTTAGCCCAAGAATGGGTTATATTCATTGCCTCAGTTGCTGCTCGGTGGTTGATATCTGGAGGAGTGCATACATCAAGGCACATGGCAATGTCACTGCCGATTACCTTTTGAGTATCCACTACATTCTCTGGAGTGAAGATATGTTTTGAACCATCTATATGACTTTGGAAGGTTACGCCCTTGTCTCCAATTTTCCTCAGCCCTGATAGGCTGAATACCTGGAAACCGCCGCTATCGGTAAGTAGGTTTCCATCCCAGTGTGAGAAATTATGCAATCCACCAAACTGGGATAGCACCTCAAGCCCTGGTTTGAGATAGAGGTGGTATGTGTTGCCAAGGATAAGCTTGTATCCGATTTTCTTGACATCCTCGTGGAACATTGCTTTCACTGTTCCCTTGGTGCCTACAGGCATGAATACCGGTGTCTCCACTTCTCCGTGGCCAAGCGAAAGGATACCCAGGCGAGCATTGCTGCTGGTATCCTGATGGATAGTTTGAAATATTGCCATACAAATCCCCTAACGTAATACTGCTCTTTCTGCCAGTGCTATGCATACTATCACAATCATTGGGATTGCCATACCCCAGATGGGAGCGATAACACCCTGTTTTGCCATGATGATGGTGACCATCTGTACCACGAAGTATATCACGGCAATGGAGAGGCTGGTAATGATGCTGAAAAGCAGTACGTTCTTCTTGTACCTGTAGCTGATGGTGCAGGCGATGAACAACAGGATAAGTGGATTGAGGTGCTCTAGCAAACGCTTGGTGAAATCAGTGGCAAGTTCAGGATATCGGGAGGGATCGAGCACCTGCATACGTCTCAGGTAATCGACGGCTGTTAATAGCTCCATGGTGGTGATGTCATTGCTCAGATTTCTGAAATAGGAAGGGGCGAGAGTGAACTCATCAAGTCTCAATTCCCCTACTTCTCTTGAATCAACAATCAAGCCGTCTCCATCAATCTTCTGGAATCTGACTCGCTCCATCCTCCACGTTTCTCTCTCCTCTTCCCAAAATGCCCAGGCTGCGTCAATCCTTGCCTTCATTGCCCCTTCATCATCAAGCAGGACTAGAAGTACCTGGGCCAATCTTCTCTGTTCATCACTATACTGTTTTGCATGCACTACATAATTGCCATCTGGGTCACGCAGGGTAATGTTCCTGTTGTCATAGGTGCTACGCAATCCGAATAGCTCGTCCTGTTTCATCTCTCGAGTCCTCTGTGCTGGTATGAATACATACTCTCCAAAACCAAATTCCAGAAGGCTGAACAGAATTCCAAGCACGAGGATGGGAGTGATGATCCTGCGATAACTCAGCCCACTTCCCAGCAAGCATATATACTCATTATTGGCTTGCAATTGTGAGAGGAAATATGTGGCTGAGAATAAGAGTGATGGACCAAGTGCGAAGAGTACAGCCTGGGGGGTATACAGAAAGGTCAAAGTCAGGATGGTAAATGGTTTTACCTCATTCGTGAGATACCCATCAAGATTGCTGAATAAGTCAACACTGAGCAGCATAAGGGTACATAACACCAAGGCGAGAGTTGCTACTATAGTGACTGAACGGGCAACGTAGCGGTCATGCAGTTTCATAGACGCCTCGCAAACAGCATAATCAGGATGCCGGTGAAGAACATCAATACGTTGGGTATCCAGATCAGGAATCCTGGGTTTATGGGGAACTTGAAAATCTGCATTTGAGAGAAGAAGAGAAGATACCAGTAGAGTACCGCAACCAGCATGGACATACCAAATCCAATAAGCCGGCCATGCTTTACCTTAAAGAATGAGAGCGAAAAGGTAAGAAAAACCAACATGAAGCAAGCAGCACTGAGCGCAAATTTCTTATGGAGTTCCGCCCTGTAGTACTGGTAGTAGAAATTTATTGGGGTTTTTTCTTCAAGTGCTTTCACTTCCTGTTCAGCTTCCTCAATCCTCTCAGGGGAAACAGATTCTTGTTGCATCAGTGTGGCTAGTTGCAATCGAGCCTTTTGAAGCTTTTCTTCATGGCGCACTGTCTCCTCTTCAAGGGCAGAGCGATGAATGGCGATGTTTTCCTGTAGTTCCCTGACTGACAACTGAGAAGGGAGTGCTGAGGCAAGACTGGCTATCTGTCCTGAGAAATTGAGAAAGAATCTCGCACTGTCCGCTCTTGAGAGAGCCCATCCACCTTCCACATCATTCCTGAGCATCAAGGGATTATCCATCTCAAGTTGGTAGATGAATGCATTCAGATCATAGAGTGTTACTTCAGCCGTTGGTGCACTGAGAATCTGGCCAGTTCGGTCATTTGAAGTTTCAAATAAAACGATATCGTGTACGGTGTTTCCCACTACTTCCTTGTTGACCAAGACCTTGTTGCCTATCGTATTTGTAGAATTGCTGGCAAGTTCCAAGGTAGGAAGCTCTCTCATAAGACCGCTGTAGAGTTCACGATACTTCTTGGTACTCCAAGGGAGTGCCTTGTCTGCTGTAAGGAATGTCATGAATGAAAAGACCAGGGAGATGAGGATGATGGGAAGAAAAACATGTTTCAATGATATCCCACTGCTGCGGATTGCAAGGATCTCGTTGTTCCCCGAGAGGTCGCCGATAACCATGCTTGAAGCAGTGAGACTGGAGAATGGGAACGTATAGAGCAAAAACTGTGGGATAGAGAGCATTACCAGTTGGAATACCGAGAGATAATCAACTTGCTTGAGGAGTATCCGTTGGGCTATGAGAAGAATCTGGTTGATAAAGAAGATGAAAAAGAAAAAAAAGAACGCCACAATAAAGGAAAGGAGGTACTCCCTTCCTATGTGGCGATATACTAAACTGAATCGTGCACCTTGCTTCAACGTTATACTCCCGTTGAACCAAAACCTCCACTTCCCCTTTCTGTAGCATCAAGCTCCATAGTCGGCAAAAAGGAGGCTTGTTCACACCGTGCGATAACCATCTGTGCGATACGGTCTCCTGTATGGATGACTACGTCCTTCTCCCCATGATTGACCAAGAGGACAGCCACCTCTCCTCGATAATCACTATCGATGGTACCAGGGCTGTTGAGAACGGTGATCCCATGTTTGGCAGCAAGCCCACTTCTTGGTCTGACCTGTGCCTCATACCCAGGAGGAACCTGAATGCTCAACCCGGTGGGGATCTTTGCATAGGAACCTGCCTTCAGGAGTAAATCCTCCTCCAGGCAGGCTGAAAGATCAGCACCTGCACTTCTCTCCGTCCCATATACGGGAAGGAGAGCGTGCTCATTGAGCTTCTTGACCTTTACCGGAATCGAATGGCTCTCCATGTTATTTGGCATTGCCTTCGATTGCATCGATGTAACTCAGGTTCAACCGACCCTGACGGTCGATCTCGATGAGTTTCACTGGTACGGACTGACCGACAGTAAGTACATCTTCGACGTTCTGAACACGAGTCTTGGCAAGCTTGGAGATATGGCAGAGCCCTTCCTTACCTGGAAGAATCTCGATAAAGGCACCGAAGTCCATGATCCTCTTTACGGTTCCCTGGTAGATTCTTCCTACCTCGGGTTCCTCAACGATGGACTGTACCAATTCCTTGGCCAGCTTAGCCGCAGCAGCATTCCTGCCGAAGATGGTAATGGTCCCGTCATCAGCAATATTTACTTCTGCACCACTCTGGCTTGCAATTGCCTTGATCGTTTTACCACCGGTTCCGATAACAGCACCGATCTTCTCAAGGTCAACCTTCATGGTCAGGATCTTGGGAGCGTACTCGTTGATTTCCTCACGAGGAGTCTTCAGGGTATCTTCCATGATGTTCAGGATATGGATTCTTCCCTGCTTTGCCTGCTCAAGCGCCTTCTTCATGATCTCAGGGGTAACGCCGGCAATCTTGATATCCATCTGGAATGCGGTGATACCTTCACGAGACCCAGTTACCTTGAAATCCATGTCGCCAAGGTGGTCCTCTTCACCGAGAATGTCACTGAGTACCACATACTTGGAGTAATCAGCACCTTCGGTGATCAAGCCCATGGCAATGCCGGCTACCGGAGTCTTTACAGGAACACCAGCATCCATCAATGAGAGACAACCACCACATACAGATGCCATGGATGAGGAGCCATTGGATTCCATGATCTCACTGACAACACGGATGGTATAAGGGAATACATCCTTGGATGGGATGATAGCCTCAAGAGCTCTCTGGGCAAGGTGTCCATGTCCAATCTCTCTTCTACCGGTGGAGAGCCTTCCGGTCTCACCAACACTGTAGGGAGGGAAGTTGTAATGCAGCATGAAGGAACTGAAGGATTTCTCACCATCAATGGTATCAAACATTTGCTCATCACTGGATGTGCCAAGCGTGGTGACTGCCAAGCTCTGGGTTTCGCCACGGGTAAAGAGTGCTGAACCATGGGTCCTGGACAGGAGTCCAACCTCACAGGTGATCGGTCGAATTTCATCTACCTTTCTACCATCGGTACGAACACCTTCGTTAAGAATGGAGGAGCGAAGAATCTCATACTCGAGATCTTCGAAGAGCCCGCCAAGCTGGCCTGGGCGGTTCTCATCCTCGGCAATCAGTTCAGCAAACTTTTCCTTCACCTGGTCATGCACTTCAGCTAGAGCAGCATAGCGCTCCATCTTACCCTTGACGAAGGATGCTTCCTTGATCAGGGGATATGCAAACGCTTTCACAGGCTCAAGCCAGGATAGGTCAACAGTGCTCTCGATGATGGGGAGTTTTTCTTTTCCTGCAAGTTCACGCAGTTCAAGCTGTGCATCACAGAGTTTTGTGATGAAAGGCTGGGCAGTTGCGATTGCCTCGAGCATCACTTCTTCACTCACCTCTTTTGCACCACCTTCAACCATGGTAATTCCATCACGGGTACCAGCAACTACAATATCGAGCTCGCTCTTTTCAATTTCACTGAAGGTTGGATTGACAATATACTTGCCATCAAGGAGTGAAATGCGTACAGCAGCAATAGGACCACCGAATGGGATATCACTGATGGTGACAGCAGCACTCGCGGCATTCATGGCAATGATGTCAGGGGTGTTGTTCATGTCGGAGGAGACCGCAGTGGGAACAATCTGGATTTCCCTACCGAATGCCTTGTTGAACAAGGGGCGCATCGGACGGTCTATCAATCGGCTGACGAGGATTTCCTTGTCTTTAGGGCGGGCTTCTCTCTTAAGGAATCCACCGGGGATTTTTCCTGCAGCATAATATTTTTCATTATACTCAACACTGAGTGGTACATAATCCAAGCCTTCATTGGGTTGTTTGCCACAGCAGACCGTTGCGATAACCGCACTCCCTTCATAATGGGCATAAACGGAGCCATTGGCTTGTTTGGCAATTTTCCCGGTTTCAAAAACCAGATCGGAATTACCAATCCGTACAGATACTTTCTTAACTTCCATTTTACTTTTTCCTTTCTTCGTTCTTTTTGTTCTTCTTTACTATATCATATAAATAGCTCCAACAGCCTGAAAAGCCATCGGAGCCATTCACACAAAATTACCGTGAAAACACCACCGTTATTTTCTCAGACCAAGGTCTGCGATCAGCGCACGGTAGGCATCGATGTCGTTGTTGCGCAGATACTTCAGGAGACGTCTGCGTTGTCCGACCATCTGCAACAACCCTCTTGTTCCAGCATGATCCTTAGGATTTGCCTTGAAGTGGATCTGCAGGTCGTTGATTCTGGCGGTCAACAAGGCAATCTGTGCCTGGGTTGATCCAGTGTTCTTCTCATCACCACCATACTTTGCGATGATTTCTTGTTTCTGTTCTTTCGAGATCATGAACTACTCCCCTTAGCTATCAAGCTAAGTCTCTTTGTACGTAACAGTTTCATATCCCACATTACCTCTTTTGGAATAATCAGAAGGTCTTCATCCCCTATGATTGTTTTCACAGGGACCTTCGTATCATCCGAAAGTGTAAGGTAGGCATCATACACGCCAGCCATCGGCAGCAATTGCATGAAGGAAGCCGTACGGTACAGCAGCCCGTTTTCAGTAAACTTGGAGGGGTGAGCCACCAAATCCAACTCATACGGCCTGCCGAGCATACTCTGGATTTCTTCCAAAGCGCCCTTAAGAAGTTTTTTACGCACCAAGGTACTTGAAACAACCTCACTTTTGTCAGTCTGGACAAAAGGAGGAACTTCCACAAATGCCCCTGGTGACAATCGGTTCAGATATTCCTGCAGCTGAACAGGTCCGGCACTTGACGCCGGGGCACCGCAGCGGAAATCTTCTCCGACAACCATCGCTTTGACTTGGCAAAAAGCACAAACCAAAGTTAGGAACTCCTCAGCTGTGAGTTTACTGAAATCAGCAGAAAAGTCAATGACTACCATATGTTTAACACCAAGATTGGCAAGGATTTCCTGCATTTGACCTTCAGTGGTAAGCTTGGAATGATATGGTTGGCTTTTCGTTGCCATCTTGGGATTTTTGTCAAAGGTAATCACCATGCTTTCCCAATCATTTTCCTTGGCCAGAGAGATCGTACGGTCCAGAATGGTCAAGTGGCCACGGTGAAGACCATCGAAAACACCGATGGAGACAACCATGGGTACCTGCCAGAGGACCGGATGCGCCGAAAGATGCATGAAATCATACCGTTTCATACTGTTTTCCCCCCTGAAAACGGGTGTATCTGGGCAATCAGTCGATTTTCCTGAAGATTAGACACCGCTCGTAGGATACCATCCTTGCTATACAAAGCACCAAAGACTGCATCCCTACCCTCCTTGATGCACGTCATCCTATGGGGATAACCCCCATTGGCTACACGAAACAAATCTGAGTCAGGGATTTCAAATATACTGATGGTTTCCAGTCTTTTCAGATACGCATCAGTATACTGCATGGAGGATACAAGGTCTTCTGTTTGTTTTGCATCTACTGCTTCATCAAGGGAAAACGGTCCAATGCTGGTTCTCGTCAAGGCTGTGAGGTGAGCCCTACTTCCACAAGCAATTCCCAAATCCCTTGCGATACTCCGGATATAGGTGCCTTTTGATACATGGATATCTGCAACTAGTACACCAGCTTCATAGCTGATCGGGGTAAACGAAAAGATGGTGATCGGTCGTTTTGGCATGACCACTTGTTTTCCCTGTCTGACTAGTTTACTTGCTCGTTTTCCATTGATATGCAAGGCACTATAGGCAGGGGGTTCCTGCTCTCCTTCCCCTACAAATGATGGAATAGCTTGGAGAATTGTTTCATAGGAAGGAATAGCTGATTCAGCTATCACTTCTCCTTCCGGATCAAGGGTATCGGTCTCACTTCCAAACTGGATGTGTGCACGGTACTGCTTATCCATCTGGGAAAACAGGATGTTCAGTTTTGTCATACTGCCTGTCAACACAATCAAGAGTCCCTCTGCAAATTTATCAAGCGTACCTGCATGCCCTACTTTTGGGTCTATGGTACGCTTGATATCGTTAAGACTCGTAAAACTTGTCAATCCCCGTTTCTTGTTGATGAGGAGAATACTAGCGTTCTTTCCCATCTTCCACCAAAGAATCTATCAAGACATTAATCTTTTGTCCTTCTTTCAGAGAGATATCTGCCTTGAATCTCAGTACAGGGGTATTCCGGGTTTTCAGGAATGCCCCTACACGTTTCTGAATGAATCCACTTGCTTTCTGCAACCCCGCAACACTCTCCTCAAGGCTCTTGTCATCAAGGACCGAGGAGATGAAGACGGTCGCATAGGCATTGTCCTGGGAGAGCTCCACCTTGCTTACAGAGCAAAGGGTGCTGACCAAAGGATTTTTCACCTCTCCTTTGACGATCAGCATACTGATCGCCTCAGAGAGTTTTGCTTCTATTCGCTTCTGGCTATATTCACTCATGGTTGTTATTCACTTTTTGTTACCAACTTGCGGGCAATTTCCTCGGTCTCTATGATCTCAAGGATATCTCCGACATGCAAGTCGTTGAAATTTTCAAGTCCAATACCACATTCAAAGCCTTCTGCAACTTCCCTGGCATCATCCTTGAATCGCTTCAAGCTCGAGATCTTAACCTTATCAGCAGTGAGTTGGATGTCTTCGCGGAAGACCCTTGCATAGGCATTTCTCTTGACCTTTCCACTGGTAACCATACATCCGGCAATCGTTCCAATTCTGGGTACCTTGAAGGTATCACGAACCTCAACAGTTCCGATTTCAACCTCACGTACCTCAGGACTGAGCATGCCTTCCATAGCACTCCTGATATCGTCTACCACATCATAGATGATGTTGTATTTACGGATCTCAATCTTTTCCTGGTCAGCAAGGACCTGGGCTCTTGGAGTTGGGCGTACATTGAACCCGATTACCAATGCCTCAGATGCACTGGCCAAGGTGACATCACTTTCAATGATTGCACCGGCACTTGCACGGATTACATTGAGATGGATCTCATCATTGGAGAGTTTCTGCAACGCGCCTTGCAATGCTTCAACAGAACCCTGCACATCACCCTTGATGATGACATTGAATTCCTGGATGGTACCTTCCTTGATCTTGGTGTAGAGATTATCCAAGGTAACCTTCTTCACATTACGGCTATCCCCGATTCTCTCGAGCTCCTGTCGTTTGTTACCAACCTGACGAGCCTGTCTCTCATCTTCGGTGACCTGGAACGGATCGCCTGCTCCCGGGATATCCGAGAGACCGATGATCTCAACAGGAGTGGAAGGACCAGCCTCATCAATCTTGTTACCCTTGTCATCAAACATGGCTCTCACACGGCCCGGGTAAATACCGGCAACATAATGATCTCCCTGTCTCAGGGTACCACGTTCAATCAAGATGGAGGCAACAATACCCCTACCCTGGTCGATTCTGCTTTCAATAATCTTTCCTTCAGCCCTGCAGTTTGCATTGACTTTCAGCTCAAGCATTTCAGCTTCAAGCAGGATGGTATCAAGCAATTCGTCAATACCGATCTTCTTGAGTGCAGATATCTCACAATACAGTGTCTGTCCGCCCCATGCCTCAGGCATCAGGCCAAGGTCAGAGAGCTGTTGCATGACACGCTCAGGCTTTGCCTCAGGCAGGTCACACTTATTGATCGCTACAATGATGGGTACATTTGCTGCACGAGCGTGGTCGATAGCTTCACGGGTTTGCGGCATCACGCCATCATTGGCTGCTACTACCAGGATGACAATGTCAGTAACCTGCGCCCCACGGGCACGCATCATGGAGAATGCGGCGTGTCCAGGAGTATCGAGGAAGACAACCTCTCCCTTTCCAGGAAGATCGACCTTATAGGCTCCGATATGCTGGGTAATCCCACCATACTCACCTTCTGCAACCTTGGTGGAACGAATAGCATCAAGCAACTTGGTCTTACCATGGTCGACGTGTCCCATGACCGTTACGATTGGTGCACGATCAATCAAGTCCTCATCCTTGTCCGGATCACTTACAATAAGAGTTTCATCGTAGAGCGAGACCAAATTAACCTGACAGTTGTATTCACTACAAATAATTTCAGCTGTCTCGTGGTCAATCTGTTGGTTGATGGTAACCATCATGCCCATCTTGAGGAGTTTCGCAATGATCTCTCCAGCTTTCAAGTTCATCTTCTTTGCAAGGTCACTTACCGTAATGACCTCCATCATATCAATGGACTTGGGTACTGCCGCAAGCTTGGCTGCTGCCTGTTGCTTACGTCTCTGGATCTGGAATTCCTTCTCTTCTTCGGCATTCCGTTTCTTATAGGTTGCGTTGTTCTTCTTCTTGAAGCTTTTCTTGTTGGTCCGCTGGTTTACAGGAGCCATATCCTGCATGGGAGGCCGATTTCCTCCACCACCTTGAGGTCCACCGAATGGAGGACGGGGACCACCAGGTCCTCTGAAACCACCACTGCGTTGGAATGGAGCACCACCTCTTGCAGGACCGTTTGTATTAGGTCGGTATCCACCAGGTCTTCCAGGTCCACGGTTGTCCTGGCCCTGATACCCACCTGCCCCAGCAGGCCTTCCAGGACCACGATTGTCTTGGCCCTGATATCCACCCGCCCCAGCAGGTCTTCCAGGACCACGATTATCCTGACCCTGGTACCCACCCCTGTTGTTGTTGGGACGGTATTGAGGTCTGGTTCCAGGAGCTGGACGTCCACCAACCATACCGGCTACACGTGGGCCAGAACTGGGGACCGGACTCTCTTTGGAAGAGATACCACCAGGATTTTTATCCTGCAACTCCTTATGATCCTTAACCGTCAATCCCTGGTTGGGAACCGGTGGCAGATTGGTCGGTCTTATGACGACCGGACCATTATGCAAGGGAGAAGAGGATAGGTTCTCTGACCCGCTGTGACGATGGGCCTTGCGGACCACACTGCTTGTGCGGCCATCAGAAGCTGTTTTCTTTTTCTTTTCAGATGCTTCCTTGCTGCCTTCATCCTTGGAGGTTTTCTTGCCTTCCTGCTTCTCATTCTCGGGCTTTTCAGCTTCCTTGCGAGCCTGAGGCTTCACCACGACTACCTTCTTCTTTACCACTACCACCCTACGCTTTTCAGCTGGAGCTTTTGGCTTGGACTCAGGTTCTTTGGCGGGACTCTTCTGCTCTTTGTTGTGTTCCGTAGGATTCACAACATGTTTGATCAACGTTGCTTTTGGCTTGTTATTCTCTTCCGACATTATTTCCTCTATAATTTACTCTACCTCAAATACCAGACCTGTACCACAGTTTGGGCACACATTCATATCCTCTGTGATGGAGGAGCCGCAATTCGGACAGACGTACTCAGTCTCTGCTTCCTCTTCATCTTCAACGATATCAACGTACTCATTGATGGTATCCTTGATTGCAATAATCTCTTCCTCGCTCAAATCACTGAAGCTTGCAAGATCCTCTTCACTGAGATTGATGAACTCTTCAACACTATACACATCGTGGAAATGAAGTTTCTTCAGCAATATCTCATCCAGAGGAAGTTCAGAGAGGGCAATCTCATCCTCATCAACGAAGCTCTCCTCAGGAACAACCTCGCCTTCCTGTCCAATAAGCACTTCCTCATCATTTTGTGCAACGAGTTCTTCACCATAGTACTCTTGCTCATCAAGGAAGATGCTTTCAGCCCTTGAACGGGCTTCCTTGGCAATATCCATCTCATCAAACTGAGCCTGGGTCTTCACATCAATCATCCAGTCGACCAATTTATTGGCCAGACGGACATTCAAGCCCTGTTTGCCAATGGCCAATGAAAGTTGGCTGTCTTCAACAATGGCAACTGCATGATAAATATTCTTGTCAAGAACCACTACATCCTTCACCTGCGCTGGGGAGAGTGCATTGCGGATATAGTTGATTGGGTTGGGATCGTAGCGAAGAATATCAATCTTCTCACCCTCTATCTCGCTCATGATAGTCTGAATTCGATTTCCCTTCAACCCAACACAGGCACCGACAGGGTCAATATCGTCATTACGTGATGCAACGGCAACCTTTGTGCGGTATCCGGCTTCACGGACAATTTTGATAATATCAATCTGGTTCTGAGCAATTTCCGGTACTTCAACCTCGAAGAGCTTGCGAATCAATTCACTACTTGTTCTTGAAAGGATAACCCGAACCCCGCGTTCAGCTTTCTCTACGCTCTCAACATAGCATTTGATCTTGTCATTGCTCTGGTAACTTTCCCTGCTTGATTGGTTTCTCCTGGGAAGAAGACCTTCAGTGCTGCCAATATCGACATAGATGTCACCGGTTGGAGCTTGTCTCCTGTAATAACCGATGATCAACTGACCCTCTTTTGCCTTGAATTCACTATACAGTGTATCCTTCTGGATATCTCGAAAGCTCTGATGGGCGCGTTGTTTTGCACTCTGTACACTGATACGGTCGAATTCCTTGAGGTCGACAGGAATGAGCAACTCATCACCAATCTCACACTCCTCGTGGATTTCTTTTGCTTCACTGAGAGGGATCTCAGTCACCTCATTGTACCATTCGTCATCATCGACAATCTGGCGTCTGCTCGCGAGCTCAACGCTGGTATAATCTTCACTGAACTCTATGACGGCATTCTCATCGGTACCGAATTTACGTTTGTACGCTGCACGGAGTATATCTTCAATGGTGCTGATAACCAGCTCCTCGGAAATACTCTTTTCCGCTACCATACTTCTAATAGCGTCACCAATTTCAGTTGCCATGTGAATTGTCCTCCCATCTATAGTCGAGTTTAGCCTTTTGGATAGAAGCCAACTCAACAACCATTGTTTCAATCATCTTTTTTTCATCCTCAATAAATACCTCGTCAAGCGTAAGCGAATGGTCATCACATGTTTTGATGATACCACTTACCCATGCCGTCTTGCTCGTATCATAAACCCGTACACGCTTGCCGGTAAACAAGCTGAACTCATAGCTATCCTTGATTGTTCGCTGAAGGCCTGGGGTGGTTACCTCGAGTTGTAGGTCACGCTCCCCTAATGTCAGTTCCATTCGCGGATATACCAATCGGTATACCTTTGCACAGTGGTCGACATTTACTTCTTCATCCTTTGCCATGATTACAATGGTAACCAGTACACTGCTTCCGCGGTCAATCTCATTGATGTCCACCAATGTAATGCCCATTGCACTCAGCAGAGGATCGTATTCACGAAACAAAGGTGTTTCTTCTATTCCTTTCTGTATCATACTACTCCTGAAAAAAGTTCATAAAAAAGGGATGCGCCTGTTGGCGATCCCCAATAAACAACTAATCCTGTTAAAATAATATCGATAACAAGGATCTTTGTCAACGATGCTTGTATACCTAGACATCAGCAAGTACGATTATCGTTGCTTTACATCCAAAATGAGACTCCAGCAGTTCCCTTGCCCTTCGTGATGTTGCTCCTGTGGCCTTTACATCATCAAGGAGTACAGCGGTATATCCTGCGGACAGAAAATGTACAAAATGGTGATGTTTTTTCTTGGAATGTGTCAGCTGTATAGCCTGTTCACCCAATCGTTGTTCCTTCGATAGGAATTTGTGTTGCATTCCCTTGTGTCTGTTGAAAAGAGAAAGATAGGCAAATCCCTCCATTCTTGCCAAATAGGAAGCAATGACCATACTCTGGTCAAAACCCCTTCTCCTATATCCTTCAATGGAACAAGGTATCGGAATAATGATCGGAGATGTCACTCTTTTTATTAGAGGTAGATATAACCCAGAGAGGAGAGGTGTCAGCGACCGATCTCCCCCAAACTTGAAGCATTTAATCAAAGAGGCAAGTGTTTTTCCATAAGGGCCATAGGAAAGTATTCCCTCATTGCAGAAAGGACAAGCATAGGTGGCATCAAGCACAGGTTGTCCACAGACTGGACAGCGATGTGTGAACAGAGACTCATATCCAGTCTTCCGAATGGCTTCCTCACAGGTTGGACATAGTGTTGTATCAGAAAGTTTCTTGCATAGATGACACCACATACTCCTTAAGAAGGATAGGTGGCTATCTTGCTTGCAATCTCTCCTGTAAATCCTTCAACAACAAGAGCGCCTCCAAGGGAGATGATTGGTCAATGATGAATGATTCCAATGCATCGATGACTTCCCTTTCATTTGCATCAAGATCACTGTATGGAAGTTCTTCCTGCTGAGCAGCAGCACTGAACAGATCAGGTTGCATGGCAGCCAGGTCATACTCAGCAAAGTGTTGTTTCTGGAATTGGCGAGCTTGGCGGATGACATCACGTCCAACGCCTGCCATTCGTGCAACGTTCAATCCATAGGAACTATTTGCAATTCCCTCAATGACTCTCCTCAGGAACTTCACTTCCCCACCTATCTCACTTACCTGCAACGTCAAGAGTTGGATGGCGCTGGTATCAATTCGGGCAAGCTCATGGTAGTGAGTAGCAAACAGTGTCTTGCAATCCATGGAGAGAAGTTTCTGCATCATGGCATAAGCAATCGACATCCCATCCTGGGTGCTGGTACCCCTGCCCAGTTCATCAACGATTACCAGGGAATGCCTTGTTGCTGTTCTGAGAATATGCGCTGCTTCCTGCATCTCGACAAGGAAGGTGGACTCACCACGGGCAAGATTGTCACTCGCTCCTACCCTGCAATAGAGACGATCGATGATGCCAAGCTTAGCTTTCGTTGCAGGGACAAAACTACCGATTTGCGCAAGGAGAACCAACAATGCACTCTGTCTGAGAAAGGTTGATTTCCCTGCCATGTTGGGGCCTGTGATTAAACAGAACCGTTTGCCATTGCTTCTGATAGTCAAGTCATTGGCAACAAAACCACCAGGGGTGAGATGTTGTTCCACCACTGGATGTCTTGCCCCTTCCAGGGTAAGTACATCCTCATCAGTGAATATGGGTTTTGTATACTGGTGAGTGATTGCCGTACTGGCAAAGCCCTGCAAACAATCCAGGTCACTGAGGAAAGCACTGATGGAAAGTAGAATCTGTTGCAAGTCCCTGGTCTTGGATACCAATGTTTCGTAGACTTCCTTCTCCCTCTCTTCAGCCAAGGCTGCACTCTCAAGGATTTGTTGCTCCAGTTTGATCAATTCATCACTTGTGAACCTCTCGGCATTCACCAACGTTTGTTTGCGATAGAAGGTGGAGGGAACCTTTGAGGCATGAGTTTTGGTAACCTCTATATAATGGCCGAGGATCTTGTTGGAAGAGAGCTTTATTGTAGGAATTCCGGTTTCTTCCTTCAATTGCTTGAGATAGGAGTCCAGCAGCTCCTTACCCCCAGATTTAGTACCTCTAAGGGCATCCAGTTGTGCATCAAACCCTTTACGGATGACCTTTCCTTCCTCGAATGGACCCTGCCACTGGTCATTGATGGCTTCCTGGATTTCACTTGCAAGCTGGAGCAACATCTTAAGCTGCGATTCATCCAGCTTGGAGGGAAGGAGATCCTGGTACCGTTCGTCAACCAATTGGAAAAAGGCTGAGATGGTCTGGGCAATCCCTGTCAGGTCCCTGGGAACCTGCCTATTCATGGCAATACGGGAAGTCAAGCGCTGGATATCCAATACCTGTTTGAGAATTGACCTGACCCTTCCCAGCTCATCTCGGTCAAGAAAAAGCATCTCAACCCATCTTTGGCGAAAGAGAATTTGTTCAATATCTGTCAAGGCTTGTGTAATCCAGTTTTTCAACTGACGGGTACCCATGCTGGTGAGCGTGGCATTGATCGCAGAGAAAAGCGTGAATTTCTCACTTCCATCATTGGTATTGCTTACCAACTCAAGACTTTTTCGGCTTGCCTCATCGATATGCAGAAATTGTGTTTCTTCAACCACTGTATATGAGTCAATCTGGTTCAAGCTTGTCTTTGCTGTCTCTCTCAAATACCAGAGCAGAGCCCCAGCGCTGGATAGGCGATGATCCTTTCCTTCCAGGGAAAAGGCTTTCAAGCTCGTACTTCCTATATGGTTGCAAAGCAAACTGTATCCATCAGCAATGGAAAATCTCCAAGGCGGAAGCTTGCTTACCATTGCTTGCTGAGAGGCTAGCAATTCCTGGTAGTCCTGGTAGAGAAAATAATCATCCTCATTTACCAAGAGTTCCCTGGGCCGAACTTGTTCCAATACAGCAAGCAACGAACCATAGTTATGATCTTTCCCCACAGTCCTCAATGAGAACTCGCCTGTGGTGATGTCTGCATAGCTAACAGAAATACCCTGTTTCTGGAATGAGATGCTCAAGACATAACTGGATTGTTCTGCATCGAGGTAGTCATCTTCAATGACTGTTGCAGGTGTGATGACCTGTACCACTTCACGGGTTGCCAGCTTTTTTCCACCATCTTGGTTGAGGCTCGTCTGCTCACAGATGGCAATTTTCCGTCCTGCTTCCAGCAATCGTTTAATATAGGTTTTTGCTGCATGATACGGAATGCCACACATCGGCTGACCATTGCGCTTGGTGAGGGTTAGGTTGAGGAGGCGGGAAACTTCCCGGGCATCATCCTCAAACATCTCATAGAAATCACCAAGGCGGAAGAACAGTACTTCCCCTTGGTGTTGCTCCTTGATCTGATGGTACTGGACCATCATGGGAGTTAACGTATCTTTAGAACTCATACTCAATACAGTGTCGTAGTGATCGCAAGTACCAGTTTCAAGCCACTGTCTTCACTGCTGCCCCTGAAGATGGTTCCTCCATCCCATGCAAAGGTATTATCAATAAAGCTTGCGTTTTTCACCAGGTACAATCCCAACGGGAATCCAGGTACTTTTAACTTGATTCCTGCTCCCATGGAGTAGTACCAAGCAAGTGAAGATGGAGCAATGTTCTGCAAATCGGTACTCACACCTGTGGCACTACCATAAATCTCTGCTGAGAGCACATTGTGGGCTAGAGGCCAACTAATAGAAACCTGGTTGTCCCAAAGGTATGCCTGGTCAAAGATCACGGAGAACCCACGGCCGGTATTCATGCCATCGATATAGAGCATCTCATAGCGAGTGGCACCCTGTTTTGCATCGTACCAATCCCATTTCTGAGTCTCTCCCGTATCAAATCTACCATTATAGTCATAGTACTGCGGCAGCATTGCACTGACGGTGGTTGTGGCTCCCAACACTACATTGGCATTCTTCTCTGCAAGCTCAAACGAGAAGAGCGTCATGTATCCACTAGCAGATGAAGAGGTCTTGATGTAGTTGGATAGTCCACCAAGGATACCACCGGCATAGGTGAAACTCTGGCTGAGGTAGTATCCCTTGCTGGTATTCTCGATGCGGTCACGTCCATCCCATGCAAAGGAAAGGCTGAGTCGGTTACTGAATTTCCAACTATCGCCATATAACTTGATCAAGCGTTCATAAGGGTCATAGACAGAATGATTATAGTCAGCATAGTTAAGCCCGATGGAAAGCCCTCCTCCTACGGTGAGGGAACCAGGACGGAACATGAAGGTATACCCGGTGTTATACCCAAGGGATATTCGATAGTAGAGATAACTCATCAGATCGGAGTTGGAGGGTAGAGCCTTGTCTGCTGCCAGATAGCTGAGATAACTGTCATATCCAAGGGGATATGCATTATCCTCCAGTATGGCAACATCATGACCAGTATAGTAATCACTTCCAATTCCACGTTGCAGGACACTCTCCTTCTTGCTTCTCTCGAAGTTGAAACTCAAGCCATTCGACCAACGGTAATCCTTGAACCAACCATCAGTAAATGAGATGGAGAAATTCTGGGTATCAGGACTCAGGTTGGTGGTTATCGCCAAGTCCCTGCCTGTTCCGCCAAGGTTCTTGTCCGACCATTGGAGGAATCCTGAGACAGGAAAACCGTCAACATTTCCACCAAAGGTGGCACCGAACTGGATATCCATCTGGTTCCCTTCAACGACGGTGTAGACAGGAACGACAGTCCCTTCTTCACTACCATTGATAATGTCAAACTGGACATCAGTGACAATAAGTGTGTTGTAGATGTTTTGTGCGCTTCTGATCAAGGCTTCCTTGCTGAACACATCACCACGACTGAACGTCAATTCTCGTTCAAACACATACGGTTTTGTCTTGGTAAGCCCCTCAATACGGATATCTTCCACAATGGCCTGTTGGTTTTCCTGCACAGTGAGGATAAAGGTGATAACCTTGTTTTCTTCATCACGTACCATATCACTGGAAATAAGATTGAAAATGTACCCATTGTTCCAGTACAGGTCAGTCACTGCCTCAATCTCTTTCTGGACTCGGCTGATATCAAGGACAGCACCTTCTTTCATATTGATAAGGGCCTGGAACTGTTCATCACTGAATACAGTATTCCCTTCTACCTGAATACCACCAAATTTCCACTGATCCCCTTCTTCAATCTGGTAGATGACCCTTAGTCGTGTATATTCATCGTCCTCTCTGCTGATATCTTCTGTTCTCACATCTGAGATAGAGGCATCGACAAACCCATTGCTCTGGTAAAAAGTGATTAGGTTCTGTTTATCTGTCTCAATGGTCGATGGATTGTAGTAGCCGCTATTGAAGTAACTGATGGTTTTTGAGGAAAGCTGTTTCTCAAGCTGGTCACTAGCAAGTGTTGTATTGCCCTCAAACATAATCTCACCAATTCGCTTCTGCTTGTTCTCTTCAATGGTGAACACCAGACTCACAGTATTTGTGGTTTCATCAATCTCATAAGAAGAAGAAATTTCCGTATCGGCATAGCCTTTCTCTTCATAGAGCTTCCTGATCTCTTCCTTGGAACGTTCAATATTCTGTTCCTGTAGGAAGGTTCCTTCCCCGCTGAGGAGGACCTCCTTGATATTCTTCGTCTTTATTCCTGTATTGCCCTCAATCATAACCTGATTGATATAGGGCAATTCATAAAACTCCATTACGATTTCCAGTTCGTTGTTGCCCTCGCCCGTACGCTGTGCTTCAGCAAGGAAATACAAGAAATAATCGAGGGCATAAAGCTCTCCTTGCAATTCATTGAACAACTCATCAGTAAAGGGTTCATTCAAGTATGCATATTGAATATCCAAGATCGTGCTTTCATCGACATTCTGCAAGCCTGTATTGGAGAAGTTTGCTATTCTCTTGCCGATGTACCATGGGGCCTCTTCAGCAGCACTCAGCAGGGAAAGGGAAAAAAGAATGATAAGGATTGCGCAAAAGAGTCGGCGCGATTTCCGTATGTTCATGATAGCTCCTCGTATATGCTTGTTTAACGCAGAACAAACCTTCTGGTTACACTAAAACCAATGGTATCTAAAATATTGATAAACGACAACTCATTGGGTTGGGTAAAGAAGGAGAATGTACCTATGGGATTCTGCCAGTCAAGTGACAGTTCAAGATCAAGTGAGAGATCGGGGGATATGAACGTTCTGGTGGCTTTTGTACCATCGGTGGCAGTAAGGTGGATCAATGCCTGCAAAAAGAACTGCTCACCTACGTACTTACCCATGAAAATGGTGGTATTGTTCAGGTATCGAGCAAGTGGGCTGAGATTGGCCAAGCTTCCTCCAGGAAGAGCATCGATGAGGATATTTTGCAGGATATTGCTACGGATGGAGAACATATCAAGTCCCAATGAGATACGGATTGAATCGGTAAGCAAGGTTGATTGACTGGTCTGCAAATATCCCAGTCGTTCAGCAACATCGGTAGCTGCTGCTGCAAGACTTGCAACACTGTAGAGGTTTACCTGTCCATACGCTCCGGTAGGAAGGATTGACTGACCAAGGATCTCGAGTATTTCGTTCACATCCTTAGGTGGTGTCGATTCGAATTGTGGGTTGAGGTTGGTGAGGCTTGACTCACGGAGTACCAGGAAGATATCCACCCTATTCCCCTGTGCATCAAAATCTGTTAATTTTGCTCTCAGATTGATGGTTGGCTGGATGGTGTTCTGCCCGGAGAGAGCATCGGTATGAAGCGAGAGAGAGCCTTCAGTGATAAAGAAGTTTTTCTGGAAGTAGTAGAACTCTCCACTCCTGAAAGATAGGTTTCCATCGATCACGAAATCGTCGGTAATATGATCGTAGGTGAAATTGATATTCTGGTTCTCTGTGATGGTTGCCTGGATGAATGGATTCGGTGTATTTGGATAGAAGAAGGAGACATTCCTTCCGGTAACTACAGAGAAATCAGTAGTCGTGAGGTTGTTTGCGACATACCAGTACGGAAGATCCTTGATTCCCAAGCTGATTGTGGTGTCCTGGATGGTAACCTCTCCATCGAGCCATGTCTCAAAGCCCACACCAAATAGGTTGAAGGTGCCCCCGGCATAGGTGCGGATATCAACATCAAAACCTTGCATGGGAATCCATACATAGAGCATCTCATTGCCACTGTCAGCATGTATCTCGTAATTGAGTAGACGCAATCCATCGAAATTTGCTCCAAGGTTGCCGTAGCCTTCAACGGTTTTTCCTGTAATCTTGTTGGTCGAGAAAAATGGAGTATTTGGCGTGATTGCTCGTGTTCCATCCAAAGTGGCGGTAATATTCTTCATGGTAATGATATCTTCAGGTAGCCAGAACAATTCCATCCTGGATGAATTTACAGAAACCTGCCCATAGAGACGTGGTGACTCTTTGCTGCCACCCAAGAACACTTCCCCTTCTGCAATGCCGTCCAGGAAACTGAACACTGGTTTCAGGAATGTGCGGTTGAGCAGGTTCAATGGAAAATGTATATCCTCGACGAGGAGTCCAAAGTCTTCATCTGCTAGAGAACCTTCGACAGATAAGCCGATACCAAATGCTGGATCCGCTTCTCCGTTGATGTTCTGTGTTGTCAGGTCATAATTGAATGAGAGGAGGTCACTTTCAATGGAAAGTTTTGGATTATCGAGAGAGAGTGCATACACACCGTCAGCGATCCCTCCCTCGCCATACAGGAGGATGTCTGAGAGGGAGAGTACCGCCTTTGCCCTTCCTTCTCTAATCGGGGCAAGAGCTGAAGGAAGATCAAAAAGCGTCTCCATCTTGCCGAGATCGAGTGCCAGGGTATAGTTGACTTTGCTCTGTTGATCTTTGTAGGAGAGATGGCGGATATGGGAGAGTACGCCTTCACTCAAGGCTTTGTTCCCATTGATCAGTAATAAATTACCTTCATAGGAAATATCTCCTTGTGAGAATTGTGAATCAAAAAGGTTAAGTGTGGTGTTACTCGCTTCAATCTTGGTGGAGAATGTACCCTCTCCTTTTCTTATCTGCAGCAACCCATCAGTACTGATCGTTTTCTTGAGATCGGTATAGCCAAGGATATCCAAATTGACCACCACTCCCTCGCCAACGGTTGAGAATCTATCGAGTGGCAATTCTGTAAGCTTGATCACGGTACTGATACGTTGCTCATCACCCATCAGGGATATGGCAATCTTCCTCTCTTCATTGGATTCCAAGGTAAACGAGGCATCGAATGGTGCGAGGAAGGATTGTGTAGCCAAGGTGAGGAAATCAGTCCCCCTATAGGAGAGTGCACTGTTCAGCTCTATCCCCTGTTCATCAGTGAGTACGATTTCTGGCAGGGTGATACTCCCCTGCGTTATGGATATAGGTGTCTGTAGTGTATATATATGATTTTGGAAGGCCACATTCCCTATAGTAAGAAGATCACTGTCAATGCTCCAGCTACGAGTATTGTTGAATGCCAGTAGTGTCTTGCCTGAAATTCCAGCCTTTGCAAAGAATCCCCGGTTGGGAAGCGTCAGGCTGTTGCTGGTGATTTCAGCCATAATAGGTGGAGCAAGATTCGTGGATAGGGAAAATGCATCTTCTTGCATGATGGAAAGCTGTAATGTACTGGTCTGCAAGAGAAACGAGAAAGGATAGAGCGTGTCGAAAATCCCAAGCTGGGCATCTCCAATGAGGAGATTTTGCGGGGATGAACTTACAATCCCTTCAATGAAGAGGGATCGTTCAAATGGTGTGGTCATCTTGAACCGATACTGCTTTGGTGGTTCATCAAAGAAATTGACACTTCCAAGCAGTTGTCCGTCAAAGCTCCTGAAAAGATCCAATTGGCCACTTGGAAGCCAGTCGGACAAGTCGGTTTCTCCTGTGTACACCAGCCTGTATCCACTGGTAGCAATGGTCAAGGCTTCTACATCGAGTATATCCTTCTCTACATACCCTTGGAAGATAAATCCTGAATCGAGTTCAACCTTACCGATTTTCATCTGCCGAAGCGCAAGATCGATGGCAAGGGTACCGTCAAATGGTATGACACTTCCCTGCCCGGTTTCTGACTGGAATGAAATGTTACCTGTAAGGTTTGTAGCCTCATCGTAATACGGTTGCAGGAATGGCGCATAGCGTGTGATTGTGGGAGAAAGGAATGAGAGAGGGAATTCATCCATACGTGAGCTGATATGGAGAGAGCCGACTTCCTCTAGGGGGAGATTGTATACTGAAAGCAGGTTGAACCGCTCATCAAGAGAAATTTCCCCTTGCAACTGTCTTCCAAGCACATTCCCTTGGTATGAGAGACGGGTATAGAGGGGACCCTCAGTGAAAGAGGAAATCAGTTCCCCAAAGGTAAGGGAGGCGCTCAATGCCGAGCGATCCTTCTCATAACGAATTGTGGATGTGAGGGGAGAAGCTGCCTCGATACCCTCCGATAGCAGGGAGAAGGAACTGCTGGATGTCATGTTGGCTGAGGCGCTTTCAAGAACAGTGTCTTTGAGTTGTGCATCACCACTAATGGATACGGAATCCAGGCGAGCTGTAAGATCTTCACGTTGGTAAGTTATCTGATTGAGTAAAACAGATGCTTCGATATTCTCACCCTCACTCTGGTATCGGGCATTAAGAATCAGATTGTTACTGTCCAGAGAGAGTGTATCCAGGATGAAGGCAAGCGGTTCTCCCTCCTTCGTCGCAGCACCAAGGGAGAGTTGTCCTTCACTCCAGCTTCCCTGCAATGTAGTTGTCGGTGCATACAGTTCCATCTGATTGCTGCGCATGATCATTTTGTCAAATGAGAGTGTCGCAAGTTGTGGGCTACCTTGTTCCAACGATACCGTACCACTGAACTCTGGTATGGAAAACGATAGGCTTGGTAGTAGTGCTTCGAAATTTGCAGCAGAAAGCGATAGCAATCCTACATCTGCTGGAAGATTAAAACCTGTGATGGATCCTTGTGCTACAAGGTTCTCCATGCTTCCAGACCCTTGTTTTGCAGCAAGTGTAGAGAGAGATGAAGTGAAGGAAACAGTACCCTCTTTATTGAGGTTGAGAATGGTTTCCTCCAGAGCAACATCGGTACTACCGATCTGTAGAGACACCCCTCCAGCTCTGGCCTGCAGTGAAGGAAGGCTATCTCCTTTCTGTATCTCAAAATTGAAGGCGGCTTGGTGTACATCAGCGGTGAATGAGGAAGTACTGAAGGAGCCTTCCAAAGAGTCTGAATGCACTTGGAAAGTATTCTCCTGCAACCAGCGGCTGAGAATCTCTGATGATTCATTTCCACTACCTGAGAGGGAAGATGTTTCATCGAGTTGCACTTGTACTTTCTCCAGCTCAAGAGAAACACGTTTATTTCCTTGCATGAGCGATTGGACAAGCAAGGGAATCCCTCCCTTGATGGTTCCCTCCTCTGCAGAGGCGAGAACCTTTTCATCCTTTTCTAAGGAAGGGTTGAGAATGATAAGGTCCTTGAGGAATGTACGTTCTATGCCGGTTGCGGAGAAGGTAAATGAGCTTCTCTGCTCGAGGGAGGAAATCAAGTAATCGGAAAGATATCGGCTTGGATTGCGCATATCAAGATATACCATCCCCCATAGGGTGAGAATGGCACAACTGACAAGCACGAGTACCGAGATGGCTATGTCCTTCAACGTTGTATGATATCGCACGCCTCTTACACCTTTCTGTACAAGTATAGCCGATAGTGCATGGCTTGGGCACCTCCCTTTTCCAGAATATCTCTCATTAATGCGTGAAAAAACTGATTTACCTTGTGGTGTATTTACCGTACCATAGAGATACGATAGGAGATATGGATATGGCTTCAGTATTGCAGAATTTTGTGGTTTTTGAGGGATTGGATGGAGCTGGTACCACTACCCAGATGCAGTTGCTCGCAGAGTATTGTGACCAAAATGACCGTCCTTGCCGTGCAACCTTCGAACCTACCGATAAACCCATTGGGCGGCTTGTCCGTTCCGTGTTGAGAAAGCAAATTGTTACAACGCCTTTATCTCTGGCAATGCTCTATGCGGCTGACCGGGAAGACCATCTCAATAATCCGGTCAATGGCCTCATACGGGACCTGGATGAGGGAAAGCTGGTCATCTGTGACCGCTATTTGTACTCGTCCTTGGCATACCAGAGTGTTGACAGTGATTTTGAGACGATACAGAGGCTCAATGCCTTCCCTTCCCCCCAGTATTTATTCTTCATCGATACTCCGGTTGATGAATGCCTAAGAAGAATCAAGGGAAGGGGGGATCAGGAAGAGTTGTTTGAACGTCATGAGTTTCTCGAAAAGGTAAAAGAGAACTATGAGCGCATCTTTGAGACGCTCGGAGAAGAAGTAACGTTGGTAAGACTTGATGGGCTCCTCCCTAAGGAGGAGATTGCAAGAAACATCCAGGAGATTCTCTTCTAGCGGATGAACATTGCATCACCGTAGCTGAAAAAGCGATACTCCTTTTCCACCGCATGCTGGTAGGCCCTATCGATGAGGTGTTTACCTGCAAAGGTAGAGACAAGGACCAGCAATGTTGATTCAGGAGTGTGGAAGTTGGTCAGGAGCTGGTCAACCACTTTCCATTGGTAGGGGGGGCGGATAAAGAGATTTGTCCGCCCTTCTCCACGCTCAAGGCGTTGCTCAGCATCATTGAAGGCACTCTCAAGTGTTCTCACACTGGTCGTCCCTGTAGCTACAATCTTTCTTCCTTCCCTATGAGCCTGGGTTATGATGTTTGCAGCTTCCTCGCTGATCTCATATCGTTCATAGTGCATTTTATGGTCATCAAGATGCTCTGTTCTGACTGGAAGGAATGTACCCGGTCCAACATGCAGCGTTATGGGGACTACCAAACAACCCTTTTCCCGTATTGAAGAGAGTATATCCTCAGTAAAGTGAAGCCCTGCAGTAGGCGCTGCAACCGATCCTTCCGTTTCTGCGTAGATGGTCTGATAGCGTTTCTCATCGGCAAAGGAATCATCCCTTTTAATATATGGAGGAAGGGGGACATGTCCAAGCTCACGGAAAAAATCCTCATCCAGCGGGGAATCAAAGGCAACAGTCCTGGTTCCGTCATCACCGATTTCGGTAATCCAGGCCTTTCGGCTGTAGTTTCCCTCTTTGTTACTGAATGTATAGTGTTTTCCTACTTTCTGGCGCTTTGCCTTGGTAACCATACACTGCCAGGTATTGTCAAGGTTCTCCTCCAAAAATAGAAATTCAACAGTACTACCGGTATCACTGGTGGCGTATACCCGTGCTTTCCTGACTTTGCTGTTATTCACCACAACAACGCTTCCTTCCTCAAGGTAGGAGGCAAAATGATGCATCTGTTCATCGACAACACTGCCATCACTGCGGTTCAGTACCAGAAGCCTGTCCTCCCCTCGTTTATCAGCAGGTGTTTGTGCGATCAGGTGTGGTGGTAGGTCAAAAGAGAATTCCTTGATTGTCATCCATATTCCTTTTGCAGGGTATTCCCAGCAATTCATAGGCAAGTTTAGTGGTCATACGGCCACGAGGTGTTCGTTTCAGGTATCCTTTCTGGATCAGGTATGGTTCATAGAAATCCTCAAGGGATTCTATTGCCTCTCCTACACTGATACTTAAGGTTTCGGCCCCTACAGGCCCCCCATCATAGAATTCGATGATGGTCCGTAGTATGTTGCGGTCCTGCATCTCAAGTCCGTTGGTATCAATCCCGAGTCGTTCCATACCATGGTCTACCACGGCAGTTGTGACAATACCATCACCCATAACTGCAGCAAAATCCCTCAATCTTCTCAAGAGACGATTGGCTATCCGGGGCGTTCCCCTACTGCAGCGTGCCAGGAGAATGATTGCCTCTTCCTCTATATGCACATCCATAATCTGGGCAGACCGCCTGATGATATTTGCAAGTTCCTTCTCATTGTAGAACTCTATATGACAGGTAATGCCGAATCGTGAGGAGAGAGGACTGGACACAGAACCTGCCTTGGTGGTAGCACCTACCAAGGTGAATTTTGGAAGGGGAATTCTCATCGTACGGGCTGCAGGTCCTTGGCCGATGACCCAATCGATCTCAAAATCTTCCATGGCAATATACAGCATCTCTTCTAGAGCAGGTTTGAGCCTATGAATTTCATCGATAAAGAAAATTGATCCCTCGGTGACATTGGTCAGAATCCCTGCAAGGTCCTTGGGTTTCTCCAATGCAGGTGCGCTGGTCATTCGGATCTCTGCTTCCATCTCGTTGGCGATAATACTTGCCAAGGTGGTCTTCCCAAGTCCAGGGGGGCCGATAAGGAAGGTATGATCCAAGGACTCTTTTCTCTCCCGTGCAGCTTGCACAAAGACTGCAAGATTATCCTTGAGTCGTTGTTGTCCCTGAAAATCCTTCAACAACTTCGGTCGAAGTATATTTTCCTGTCTGTCCCCCTCTTCCTGAAAGGAAGAAGAGGTCACGGAGTTTTGTATCAGTTCGTGTAAATCCGGTTGATTGGTTTCCATATGCATTGTATCCCTGTCATCCGAGCAGCTTGATGCTTAAACGGAACAAATGTTCCTCAGCATCATGGTGACTCATCTTCTCGAGCTCAGAAGCCTGGTTCTCAGTGACCTTGTCCACGGTTTCCTCGACAAGACGACGATCATACCCCATATCTACAAGTGCATTGATAATGTCACTGTATGGGTGATGAGCTTGTTTTCTTGTTCCACCCTGGCTTCTTCCTTTATCCTCATCCAAGACCAGTACATTTCTCAGGGCAAGGATCATCTTCTGTCCGGTTTTCGGCCCAATTCCAGGAATGGATGAAAGCAACTTCAGGTTTCCACTATCCAATGCCTCTGCTAGGTTTCGAACGTTGATACCACTGAGGATCTTAAGTGCCTGCTTAGACCCGATTCCCGATACTGTCTGTAACTGAAGAAAAGCTTCACGCTCATCCGCATCAGAAAAACCGAAGAGTGACATGCTGTCCTCTCTATGAACCAGCACAGTCATGATCCTCACCCCCCTACGGGCTTCAAGCGAGAGATTGCTGAGTGTGCTGGCAGTCTGGCTGGAGACCGAAAGCGTATACTCGATATGGCCGCATCGTAAAAAAAGGGTTCCTTCTTCTATGGATACGATGTCTCCAATCAGTGCGTTGATCATGGCAATTTCATCCTTATTCTTGAAAAATCATAGACAGCAAAGCAGATTGCAACAGCTAAGGCATCCGCGGCGTGATCAGGACGGGGAATGGTTTCAAAACCCAGCAAGATACGAACCATCTCCTGCACCTGATGCTTCTCTGCACCACCAAAACCCGTCACAACACTCTTGATGGTGGGAGGGCTGTACAACTTGACTGGGAGCTCTTGCAATCCCATCTGGTGTATACATGCACCGATCACCTTCGCAACCGGGATGGCAGAACTGACATTCTTGGTAAAAAAGATGTCCTCCATGGCACAAACATCCACATGGTGGTCTTCAGCCAACTGTCCAACCGATTTCGCTATAAAGTGTATCCTTTGACTGTCTGGTTGTGAAGTACTGGTTTTGATGACACCAAAAGAAACAGGCCGGTTATGCTGCCCATCAGATTCGACAACACCCCAGCCTGTCTGTGCATATCCTGGATCAATTCCTAGGATTCGCATGCCTTATTCTTCGTCACTATCCTCAAAATCATCGGGCAATTCCAGGTTGGAAGAGACTTGCTGGACATCATCCAACTCTTCAAGCTTATCGATGATCTTGAGTACTTTGCGGGCTTTCTCGGTGTCAAGTGTGACGGTCTGGTCTGCCACTTTCTCTACCTCGGCGCTTTCCTGCTCAAATCCAGCTGCCTGCATGGCTTCCAGAACATTTGCAAAGTCACTTGGAGTAGTAATTACTTCAATTACTTCATCAGAAGTCGTTACATCATCAGCACCATTTTCCAATGCCACTTCGAAAATCTGTTCTTCAGTGTACTTGGATGAATCGTAGGTTATGATTCCCTTTGTCTGGAACATGTACGATACACAACCGCTATTGCCCAGTGTTCCTCCGTTCTTTGTAAGCGTGGAACGAACGTCACTTGCAGTGCGATTCTTATTGTCGGTAAGGGTGTCGATAATAAGAGCTACACCACCAACTGCATATCCTTCATACGTCAGTTCATAGTATGTGGAGTTTTCCAACTCACCAGAACCTTTCTTGATTGCCCTGTCAATATTGTCCTTGGGCATATTCTCTGCACGAGCCTTGAGAATAGCAGTACGAAGCCGTGCATTGGAGTCGGGGTCAGCGCCACCCATCTTGGCAGCAACGGAAATTTCTTTGATCAGCTTCGTGAACTTCTGGCCGCGTTTAGCGTCAGCAGCACCCTTCTTGTGTTTAATGGTAGCCCATTTACTATGGCCGGACATAATTGAACCTCTTATTTAGTAAAATATCATGAAATCTATAGCCCATTTAACCTATCATATGCGCTAGTGGCGGTCAAGGGGTTGCGGAATTTGGAGAGCGAGCCGTAGGACAATCTCATCAAGAACCATCCATCCAACTTTCGATAATACAAATAGATACGAGGTATCGTTGTACCAAAGAGGATCAAGATTTGCAATGGTTTTTGAGAATAGTAAATCAAAATCAAGGGAAAAGCGTGCTTTGAAATGTCGCTTTTCAATACCATGATTTGTGCGGAGTGCCATCATCAGGTATTCTTCTACCAGTTGGTCACAGTCAAGCTTTTCTTTTTCATACCCATCAAACAATGTTCCTTCAGCAAAAGCGTGAAGGGCTTCCTGCTGGCTGTAATGCCATGAATGGCTTTCAGATTGCAGGAATGAAGCAGCGCTACTTCCCAATCCTAGATAGGTATCCAGGTTCCAATACACAAGGTTGTGCTTGCAATATCGTCCATTTCTTGCAAAGTTCGATACTTCATAGTGCTCATACCCCAGCTGGCCAAGTCGGTCCCACAATCTTTCCAGCAACTCCATCTGGCCATCATCATCCCACACCTTCAGCTCGCGTTTTGAGACTCTTCTTGCAAGCTCTGTGCCCTCCTCTACAGTCAGGCAGTAGAGACTGATATGCCCCGGATCACCGAGCGATACTACGGTGTCAATATCCTGTAGTGCCATCTGGATGCTTTGACCGGGAAGTGCTGCCATCAGATCAAAGGAAAGATCAATACCGTATAGAGAATGGGCTTTCTTGGCAAGGGCAATCGCCCTCAAATTGTCTTCTACTGTTGCATTCCTACCCAGTTGGCGAAGCACTGAATCATTCATGCTCTGAATGCCCATACTTACACGCGTGACCAGTTTTTTTTCGAACAGAGGAAAGTAAGATTCAGAAAATGTCTCAGGATTCATCTCGATGGTGACTTCACTGCATTGGGTGCTCTTTGCTGCAACAAGCAAGCGGGATAGTTGTTCACAGGTAAGGGATCCAGGGTTTCCTCCACCAATGAAAATGGTTTCAAATCCACCAGTCTCTTGAACCACACCCGTAATCTCTTGTTCAAGACGTGAGACATACTTCTCCTGAAATCCTCTCCAAGAAGTCTCTGGCTCACTGTAAAACGCACAATATGAGCAACGGGTGGTACAAAAAGGAATATGAAGATAAAGGGCTTTTGGCTTGCTTGCACCTAATGTGAGCACTATGCATCTCCCAGATATTTCATGCTTGTGAAGGGCCAGAAACGAAACCGAACCGAGCCATTGATTTTTTTCTGGGTCACAGGGCCGAAATACCTGCCGTCACGGCTGTTGTCACGATTATCGCCAAGAGGAAGGATGGAGTCCTGCGGAACATAGATTCCACTTTGATACTTTGCGCTGTCGCTTCTTGCTTGCATATCCGCGGGATTGATTAGGTGTTTTGTTCGCTTTGCGGCAGTCTCGAATGCGTACATATCATCTGGGTAGGAGTCCCCTTGGACGCTTGCGTATTGGCTCTTCAGGTAGGCCGGGCTTGCTGACAGGTTCAGACCAGCTTCCTGGTATCCAAACAGACTACCCCATGCTCGAATTCCTTCGTAGGAAGAGGCATCAAGACTTCTATGTGGACCGTCTACCAAAGAGAGATCAGATCTGAACGAATCTTCATCAATATACGATGAGAAACCTGCAGGACGAACCTGTACATTACCATTGACAAAGCGAATCGTCTCAGAGGGAAATCCGATAGCTCTTTTGACATAGAGTCTCTCAGCGATGGAACCATCTTCATTCTTATCAATATTCACCAATGAAAAGGTACCCATGTAGA